>NZ_QROH01000006.1:468911-486869 GCF_003474285.1 Bacteroides sp. AF39-11AC
GCGTTGAAGGCGGTAGAACCGCCTTCAACGCGAGCCTGTTGCCCGGTGTGATAACTCGTGCCTCGACTGACGTTCCGGATTATCTTTATAACTTGGAAATCCGTCAGTACGACGTCAACGGAAACCACCTGACGGGAAATGATTACGGCACCGTCAATATCGGCACAAGTCTGGACGTCACTTTGCAGGCGTCTGATGACTGCCAGTTAGTATTGGTAGCCCGTGGCAACGGTCCTGCAGTGACGGCTTTAGGAACAAAAACATTAGAACAAGTACAAAGTATGATAGTAAATTCTTCCGTGATAAATGCGATTGACCCCTCGGCTGCGGGGAGCATGAACGCTATGCCTTACGTGCTTCATTTGAAGCATGTAAAGGTAGCCGTTGTCAATGGTAAAGCTATCATTCAGAGTCCGGACGGCAGCTACGACATGCGCCTGATGCTGAAACGTCTGGCTACGCGTCTGACTGTAACGTGGGATTATAGTGTTACAGATTATAAATTGAAACAACTCCTGATTCAGAGTGTACCGTTGAACTATACCATCGTGGATAAGCCGGAGACTGACGACACCTATCCCTCCATCGTTTCGCAGTTCACCACGCTTGAAATACCTGTTGCGGATGCCAATGCCGCACATGGTTCTTATTCCTGCTGGGTGCCCGCCAATGTACGTGGCGAAAGTGCTGCCGCTACCACGGAAACGCAGCGCACGAAAGCGAATGCTCCTGTAGGCAGTACCTTTTTCAATTTCGTAGCCGTGAATACAACTGACGGAAAGAAGAAGCTCGACTACCGTGTTTATATCGGTTCCGGCCCTTCTACGGATTTCAATATGTATCGTAATAAGGATTACTCTTATACCGTGAACTTTGCGCATGTCGGCATCCCTACAGGTGATAATCGAGTGACGTATATCGACCCTATTCCTGCTTCGGAAAATAACGATAATCTGGTGCCCACCGCCAATTGCTTTATGGTGGAGCCGGGCGGTGCGTTCTGCTTCGACCCTTTCGCATTCCAGCAAAACGGAACAGAGATCACTAATTCACAAATGACGGGCTGGTATGGCACCGCCGGTACAGGTATCAAATCGGTAAGACTACTTTGGCAAACCCGTGAAAACGGTGATGTGGGTGATCCTGTAATGGGGATTGCCAATAGTAATGACGACCATACCAATATTGTAGACATCAAACGAACGATAGATAATAGTGATATCAATACGGTGCCCGCCAATGGTAAAGGGCAATGCCGTATCTACTGCCGTGTAGCCGCCAACACTACCGGAGGCAACGGAGTGATTGCTGCATACGACGGTCCGAATGGTACGGGAAACATTGTCTGGAGCTGGCATGTTTGGGTGACGGATTATAAGCCGGATACCCGTGGAGGTGAACAAGTCTTGGAGCCGGTTAATAAACGGAAGCTGCTCTTTTCGCTGAACAATGCAAGTGTACTTCCGATGATGGACCGTAATTTGGGAGCAATGGCGGGATATGTAGATGAAGCTCCGACTTCCTTTGTCGAAATGTCCAAGACCAATGGTTTTCATTATCAGTGGGGGCGCAAAGACCCGTTCCCAAGTAGCTATACGACTAAAAAGATCAGCGTAATTAATAATAAGAATTCATCTACGCCTCCCGAAGGTATGTTGAACCGCTATGCGGCGGATGGGATTACATACGTGGTGAATGGAGGACAATCGGGGACAATCAGTTACCAGACATCTTGCCGGCAGCCGCTTGTATTTTATGCTGCCAGTAGCAAAGGCCCTGCCTGGACAAATATCGCATCAGCATCATTCAAAGGATGGGATGAAACGGATAAACCTGTTTGGGACCCATGTCCTGCCGGGTGGAGAGTTATATCCCGGGTTGATCTGGCTGCTGTGAATCAGAATGGAAGCAGTCTGCCTAACAATAATATAAAGAATTATAATACGAGAAATGACGATGGCGGCTATCTGCTTTATTTCGAACAGTTGAATGGCGGGCATGCCTCTTATTTCCGGTTTACAGGTTATGGCAGATACATGAATACATTCGAGTTTATTGGAGACTTGTGTACGATATGGACCCGAAATAAGGGAACTGATAATGGCTATAATTCCTATGCAGGATGGTTTAATTCAGGAGGAACCTCCAGTGAATTGTTTACTATCATAACTAAGTACCAGTCTGACGCCCATCCGCTTCGCTGCGTGCAGGAAAAGGCTGATTAACGATAAATAATAATTCAAAGTAATTTGAATACATTCGCTCTTTGACATGCTGGAATAACGGAAAACAATTGCTATCTTTGCTGTACGTAAACAATGTAAAAAGCAATGTGTATGAGCAGCAAGATTTATCCTATCGGTATTCAAAATTTCGAGAAGATACGTAAAGATGGTTATTTCTATATTGATAAAACCGCTTTGATTTATCAAATGGTGAAGACGGGGAGTTATTATTTCCTGAGCCGTCCGCGCCGTTTCGGAAAGAGTTTGCTGGTTTCCACCCTCGAAGCATATTTTCAGGGGAAGAAGGAGCTGTTCACCGGGTTGGCGATGGAAAAGTTGGAAAAGGACTGGATAAATTATCCGGTGCTGCATCTTGATCTGAATGCCCGTAACTATGAAGATGCCGATTCTCTGCTTGAGGAACTGAACAAAAATCTTGAAATCTGGGAGCGGACCTATAGCAGCCCCTATTCCGATCGTGCGCCTGAAGAACGGTTTTACCATGTCATTCGTTTGGCTTATGAACAAACGGGACAGCGTGTCGTCATCCTTGTGGACGAGTATGATAAACCTATGTTGCAAGCCATCGGCAATGAAGCCTTGCAGCAGCAGTATCGTAATATGCTGAAACCCTTTTACGGGGTGTTGAAGACTTTGGACGGCTGCATCAAGTTCGCTTTGCTGACAGGAGTAACGAAGTTTGGTAAGATAAGCGTATTCAGTGACTTGAATAATCTGAATGATATTTCTATGTACGAACCGTTTGTCTCTATCTGTGGAATGACGGAGCGGGAAATACATGAGAATCTGAAAGAAGAATTGCATGAGCTGGCTGCCGCGCAAAAGATGACTTACGAGCAAGCCGCTGCCGAACTGAAAGAGTGTTACGATGGTTATCATTTCGTTGAGAATACGGAAGGCATCTATAATCCTTTCAGCGTGCTGAATACTTTCTATAAGATGAAGTTCGGCAGTTATTGGTTTGAGACGGGTACGCCTACCTATCTTGTGGAATTGTTGCAACGTAATCATTACGATTTGGAACGCATGGCGCACGTACAGACTGATGCTGATGTCCTGAATAGTATCTATGGCGACGAAGACCCCATTCCTGTGATTTTTCAGAGTGGGTATCTCACCATAAAAGGGTACGACAAGGAGTTCGGCCTTTATCGTCTCGGCTTCCCGAATAGGGAGGTAGAAGAAGGTTTTATCAAGTTCTTGGTACCTTTCTATACCCGCTTCAACAAAGTGGAGGCTCCTTTCGAAATACAAAAATTCGTGATGGAGTTGCGTGCCGGAGACATTGATGCTTTCTTCAAGCGTCTTCGGAGTTTCTTTGCGGATACCCCTTACGAGTTGGTGAGCGATCTTGAACTCCACTATCAGAATGTGCTTTTCATCATTTACAAACTGTTGGGGTTCTACGTCAATGCAGAGCGCCACACTTCGGACGGGCGCATTGACCTGGTGTTGCAGACGGACCGTTTCATCTATGTGATGGAATTCAAGCTGGACGGCACCGCCGAGGAGGCCATGGCGCAGATTAACGAGAAAGGCTATGCACAGCCTTTCGAGAAGGACAGCCGGCAACTGTTCAAGATTGGCGTGAACTTCAGTAACAAGACGCGAAACATTGAGAAGTGGATTGTAGAGAAGCGAAGTTGATTTAGGAGGATATATCCGAAAAAAAGATAATTGTCATTAAGTTTTCCGTCCCGCCCCATGCACAGAAGTGCATGAGGCGGGACGGTTTGTTTTCCTATGTTCCGGCAATTGTATGGATGATATAAATTTTATAATGATATGAAACAGACATTGAACAATTTTTTTTATTTGTTTTTAGGGCTGATAGCCTTTTGTTGCAGCATTTCCAGTTGCGATGATAGTATTGATGTTCCAATGACTCCGGTTGATGAACACGAACAGGTTCCGGTTTTGTTGTCTTTGGATTTTTCCACTGAAGCGGATGGTTATACTCCCGTTCCGGGCTCCCGTTCCGGGCTCCCGTTCCGGGCTCCCGTTCCGGGCTCCCGTTCCGGGCTCGCCTCGAAGGGGGCATTGCCCCCTTCGAGGCGAGCCTTTGCCCCAGTGTCAGCACCCGCTCGGATCTCTCCGATACTCCGGACGCTTTGTATTACCTGGAAGTGCATCAGTATGACAGTACTACCGGTGCCCGCATAGGCGGCAAAACGGATTTTGCCACGTCCACCACCATTGGGCAAACCATCACAGTGCCCATGGCCGACCGGGATGATTGCCACTTGGTAATCATTGCCCGCGGAAAAACAGGAATCGCGCCAACTTTAGGAACCAAAACATTGAAAGAAGTACAGAATATGACAGTCAGTTCATCAGCCATTAAGGATATCGATCCGACGAAACAGGACGACATCAACAAAATGCCTTACGTGCTCCATCTGGAACATGTGCAGGTGAAACAGGTCGGTGGCGTGTGGACTATCCAAAGCCCCGAAGGATCTGCCGATGTCCGCTTGCGCCTCAAACGCTTGGCGGCACGTCTGACTGTAACCTGGAACTACAGTGCGGCTGACTTCGAACTGAAACAAATCATGTTGCAGTCCGTTCCCATGAATTATTCGCTGGTGGATGCGCCCGACAATGCGGGCTGTTTCCCGTCTATCGTAAGCCAGTTTACAACCTATGTTATCCCGACGACCGATGCCACCAAAACGTCCGGGACACTTTCTTACTGGGTTCCCGCCAATGTGCGCGGTACAAAAGCGGAAGCTGGTACGGACGAGACACGTTATAAAGATACTGCTCCGCAAGGCAGTACTTTCATTAGTTTCACTGCCGAAAACACCGCTGATAGCAAGAAAAAATTGGAGTATCGCGTCTACGTCGGCACCGGCGAAAGCACCGACTTCAATCTACGTAGTAATACAAACTACAACTATCAGGTGAATTTCAGCCATACGTCTATCCCGTTGAATGACAAACGCATCACCTACATCGACCCTATTCCTGCTTCGCAGAGCAATGATAACTTTGTCCCCACCGCCAACTGTTTCATGGTGGAGCCGGGTGGAGCTTTCTGCTTCGATCCGTTCAAATACCGTCAGAATGGAGCGGATATTGCAAACTCAAGCCTCACTACATGGGCCGGAAATCGGGGTGGTATCGCCTATGTGAAGCTTCTTTGGCAGACCCGTGAGAGTGGCGACGTGGGCGACCCTGTCATTGGCATAGCAAACAGTGCGACCGACCACACCAATATCGTGGAAGCTCTGAAAACTGCGGATGGGACTTCTCTCAGCAAAATGAATACTGCCACGGCTGCCGGTCAATGCCGCATTTATTGTCGCGTGTCGTCTGCTGCCAAAGGGGGCGGAAACGGGGTGATTGCCGCCTACGACGTGAAAGATGAGATTCTTTGGAGCTGGCACATCTGGGTCACCGACTACAAACCCGATGCGACCGGCAATGAAACCGTGTTGGAGCCGAGCACGAAGCGAAAGCAAAAATATACCTACAGGAGTGACATCAGTAGCTTTCCGATGATGGATCGCAACTTAGGTGCGCTGGAAGGCTATACCTCTGTGCCCGCCGACGAAGTAGCTAAATCTCGTGCCAACGGATTGCATTACCAGTGGGGACGAAAAGACCCGTTCCTGAGCAGCTATACCACGAAAAGTATAAATTCCGTTGCGATCGTAAGCGGATCTGCCACGCCGACGGACGGTTTGCAGAATGCGTATGGACCGGACGGATATACATTCTTTCCGCGTAGCAGTACGAGTGCCACTTCCAGTGACAAGCTGGAATATTCATTTAAAATACCGACTACGGTTTACGATAGAGCAACAAGCAATAGCTATGTGAATGCGGCTCTGTGGGGAGCGAATAAGTCGGCGTCGAAAACATTATACGATCCTTGCCCGCAAGGTTGGCGTGTGCCGGAATACACTACTTTTTTTCATTTATTCTCGGACAATTATGCAGGTAGTGCATCCGATAGATACGCTGATAATGCTGCATTGCGTTCGGTTCCGGCATCAGATGATGTGGGTTATGCCGATTATTGGAAGAAGGGCACAGGTGCCGGAATATACAATGATGGTGGAGTATTGATAAAATATGATGCTACGGATAACACTACTTACTATCGTCTTACCGGGTATCAGGAAACAGTCAATGCTTTCAACTATATCGGTTTGTATGCTAATGTCTGGGGGATTGGTGGCTTCAATTCAACGCGAGTCTCTGGATTCTCTGTGAACTGGGGGGCTTCATTAGGTGGCAGTAAAGCTATTTATGCTCGTTTGGTTGGTATGTTCTGGCAGATAGCTGACGCCCATAATGTGCGTTGCATACAAGAAAAAGAATAGAATTAAATCTATTATACATTCGCTCTTTGACATGCTGGAATAACGGAAAACAATTGCTATCTTTGCTGTACGTAAACAATGTAAAAAGCAATGTGTATGAGCAGCAAGATTTATCCTATTGGTATTCAGAATTTCGAAAGTCTTCGTAGAGATAACTATTTCTATATAGATAAAACGGCTTTGATTTATCAAATGGTGAAGACGGGACGTTATTATTTCCTGAGCCGTCCGCGTCGTTTCGGAAAGAGTTTGCTGATTTCTACCCTCGAAGCCTATTTCCTGGGGAAGAAGGAACTGTTCACCGGGTTGGCGATGGAAAAGTTGGAAAAGGACTGGATAGAATATCCTATCCTGCATCTTGACCTCAATATTGAAAAGTATGATACTCCCGAAAGTCTTAATAACATTCTGGAGAAGTCACTGGCCAAATGGGAAGAACTCTACGGTGCTAATCCGTCCGAGCGTTCCCTTTCATTGCGTTTTGCGGGAATTATTGAGCGCGCTTATCAACAGACGGGGCAACGTGTCGTCATCCTTGTGGACGAGTATGATAAACCTATGTTGCAAGCCATCGGCAATGAAGCCTTGCAACGTGAGTTCCGCAACATGCTGAAACCCTTTTACGGGGTATTGAAGACTTTGGACGGCTGCATCAAGTTCGCTTTGCTGACGGGAGTTACGAAGTTTGGTAAGATAAGCGTATTCAGTGACTTGAATAATCTGAATGATATTTCTATGTACGAACCGTTTGTCTCTATCTGTGGAATGACGGAGCGGGAAATACATGAGAATCTGAAAGAAGAATTGTATGAGCTGGCCACCGCACAAAAGATGACTTACGAGCAAGCTGCAGCCGAACTGAAAGAGTGTTACGATGGTTACCATTTCGTTGAGAATACGGAAGGCATCTATAATCCTTTCAGCGTGCTGAACACTTTCTATAAGATGAAGTTCGGTAGTTACTGGTTTGAGACAGGTACGCCTACCTATCTCGTGGAATTGTTGCAACGTAGTCATTACGATTTGGAACGTATGGCACACGTACAGACTGATGCCGATGTTCTGAATAGTATCTATGGTGATGAAGACCCCATTCCTATGATTTTTCAGAGTGGGTATCTCACCATAAAAGGGTACGACAAGGAATTCGGCCTTTATCGTCTCGGTTTCCCGAATAGGGAGGTAGAAGAAGGTTTCATCAAGTTTTTGGTACCTTTCTATACCCGGCTCAGTAAAGTAGAGGCTCCTTTTGAGATACAAAAGTTCGTGAAGGAGTTGCGTGCCGGAGACGTTGACTCTTTCTTCAGCCGTCTTCGCAGTTTCTTTGCGGATACCCCTTACGAGCTGGTGAGTGACTTGGAGTTGCACTATCAGAATGTGCTTTTCATCATTTACAAACTGTTGGGGTTCTACGTCAATGCAGAGCGCCACACTTCGGACGGGCGCATTGACCTGGTGTTGCAGACGGACCGTTTCATCTATGTGATGGAATTCAAGCTGGACGGCACCGCCGAGGAGGCCATGGCGCAGATTAACGAGAAAGGCTATGCACAGCCTTTCGAGAAGGACGGCCGGCAGTTGTTTAAGATTGGTGTCAATTTCAGTAACAAGACGCGGAATATTGAGAAGTGGATTGTAGAGAAAGTATCTTTGTCTCATCCTATTTAATATACGAGGAAAGGGAGTTAAAATAAATATTTATTCACCGTTTGATATTCAACATTTTCCTGTTACCTTTGTTGACATGAAAACAAAACAAGGGAAAGGAGACGAACTGATGGCAGGTAATTATATTCGTTTCGATTGGGCTATGAAGCGCTTGTTGCGCAATAAAGCCAATTGGGGAGTACTGGAGGGATTCTTGACTACTCTTTTAAAAGAAAATATAACGATATTGAATACCTTGGAGACCGAACGGAACATGGATGATGATATATGCGAGAGGTTTCGAGTCAATTTGTTAGTTGAAAATTCAGAAGGAGAACATATCTTAGTTGAGATACAAAACAATAATGAGTATGCTTATTATCAACGAATACTTTTCGGATTATCCCAAAAACTGACGGAATATATCAATCGCGGCGAAGGATATGATAAGGTGCGTAAGGTGTACAGTGTCAATATCGTATATTTCTCTTTAGGTAATGGAAAGGATATTGTATATCATGGTAAAACGGAGTTTCGTGGTATCCATGAAGGAGATATTCTGGAACTGACGCCTTTCCAGAAACAGACTTTCAGTGTCGATACTGTCAGTCAGCTTTATCCTGAATATTATATTTTGAAGGTGAATGATTTCAATCAGGTTGCCAAAAGCCCGTTAGAGGAATGGATTCATTATTTGAATACAGGCGATATTCCCGACAGCGCTACCGCTCCCGGTTTGGAGGAGGTTCGTGAACACCTGAAGATAGACAGGATGACAAAAGATGAGTTGAAAGCCTATTATCGGCATTTGGATAATATTGTCATTCTCCGTGATAACATCTATACTGAACGTGCAGAAGGTCGTGCAGAAGGTCGGGCGGCAGGACGTGAAGAAGGACGTGAAGAAGAGCGTTTGGCTAATGCCCGTAAAATGAAAGCAGAAGGTTTGGATTGTGAATTAATCTCTAAGATTACCGGTCTGACAGTTGAAGAGATTGCTGTATTATAAAGCATTTATTTTTTACCTGTTGATAGAATCAGTTCATTAATAGAGCATGAAAGAAGAAGATAAGTTACTTGAGTTTATCATCTTTTGCGTTGAAAGTACGGCTGTCCGGTTGGGGCGTTGCGGTTCGGAAGTCTATCGTAAATTGAAAGCGACAGGTGCGCTGGAGAATTATGTGAAGTCACATTACGACACTTTGCATACGCAAGGAGAAACGTATATTGTCGATTCTTTGTTGGAATATGTTTTTTACCGTGATGCGCAGTGGTTGCCCGAGGGGTATGTACCCTATAATCAGATGGCGGAAGGAGGTGAGAGATGCTGACCGTATACCATGGTTCGGTTTGTCCGGTAGAGAATCCGTTGGCAGGTGTATGCCGTCCGAACCTTGATTTCGGTGTAGGATTTTACGTTACTGATATTCGTGCTCAGGCAGAACGTTGGGCATTGCGTGTAGCTGATATACGCGATCATTCCGCAGCCTGGCTCAGTGTATATCAGTTGGATATGGATGCGGTGATGGCAGATACCGGATACCGCTGCTTGCACTTCGAGGCGTATGATGCTGCCTGGCTTGATTTTGTGACAGCCTGCCGTAGCGGGCACACATTGTGGCAGGAGTATGATTTGATTGAAGGCGGCATTGCAGATGATCGGGTGGTACGTGTCATTGATTTATATTTGAGGGGCGACTATACACGTGAAGAAGCATTAATGCGCCTTATACATCAGGAACCGAATAATCAAATTTGCATTGTGAATCAGGAGATCATCAATCGTCATTTGCATTTTGTCGAGAAAGTCCGGTTAGTGACTGGAGTGTCAGAATCTCCGGCACCTTATGCAAACCCGGCTTTGCAAGCTAAATATCTGTCTATCGTAGAACGGCTGATTTCTGTCCTGAACCTTTCTCAGGAACAGGCGCTTGATGTTTTCTACGGGAGTGACACGTATACTTATTTATCACAACGGAGAGGAGATTTGCATTTGATGAGTTCGGCTTATCTGACGGATGAGATTGTAATTGAGTTGCAGAGAAAGCAAGGAAGTTAAAATTTGAAGAAATAGTGGGAAAGCCTGTTTTGGTGAACCGATAATTCAGGTAGTTAGATTATAAGATATTGTTTTCCGTCCCGCCCCGTGCACAGAAGTGCATGAGGCGGGACGGCTTGTTTTTCGATATTCCGGATCGCCTGCGCTGTATGCAGGAATGAAGAATAAAAATAGATGGTCTGTTTATGCAGAACAGACTATCTGTAACAGTGAAACGGATGGTCTGTTTGTCGTGAATAGACCGTCTGTTTTGGAGATAATGAACTATTTTCTAAAATTGATATAAATATGAAACGAATGAAATTAGGAAGTATTTTTACTATGTTTTTAGGGCTGGTTGCACTTATGAGTGGGCTGGCCGGATGTGAGGATAAGATAACCGAGGGGGAAATCCCGGTGGATAATGAGAAACTGGTGACGGTGCCGCTGGCATTCGATTTCGCTCCCGAAACCGACGGATATGAAATCGCCTCGGGCTCGCCTCGGGCTCGCCTCGGGCTCGCCTCGGGCTCGCCTCGGGCTCGCGCTGAAGGCGGTATAACCGCCTTCAGCGCGAGCCTGTGCCCCCAAGTATTAACCCGTGATGTTACCGAACTCACTCCGGATGCCTTATATAACCTGGAGATCAGGCAGTACAACTCCGCAGGTACATACTTGGCAGGTACGACTTTTGCGCAAGCCACCATCGGCACAGCCCTGGATGTAACACTGCAGGTAAGTGACGACTGCCAACTGGTGATCGTGGCACGCGGAGACGGTAAAACAGTTAAAACTGAATTGGGAACCAGAACCTTACAGAAAGTGCAGGAAAATATAACCGCTGACTCTACAGTGATTAGCCGGATAGACCCGACGGACCAGTCAAGCATGAACAAGATGCCCTATGTACTTCATCTGAAACATGTGAAAGTGGTGCAGGAATCAGGCAAGTACATCATCCAGAGTATTGATGGAGCTTATGACGTCCGCCTCCGACTGGAACGTCTGGCAACCCGTCTTACAGTGAAATGGACCTATACCGTCAGTGATTTTGATATGAAGCAGATTTTGATTCAGAGCGTACCTTTGGGATATACCGTGGTAGATGCACCGGATGAAAACGACGGTACCTATCCGTCTCTTATCCAGCAGTTCACTACGATTGAAGTTCCTTCGGCGGGTAACAGTGGCACTTATTCTTGCTGGATTCCTGCCAATGCGCGTGGCAATTCTTCTGCTGCTACTTCGGAGATACTACGCACGAAAGCCAATGCACCCCAGGGAAGTGCTTTTGTGAATTTTGTGGCAGTGAACAAAACAGATATGAAGAAGAAATTGGACTATCGTGTTTATCTGGGTGGCAGGGAAGCATCGGATTTCAATGTTTTTGGTAACACCAATTACAATTATACCGTGAATTTCAATCATACAGGTATTCCTGCAAATGACGGACGAGTAACGTATATCGACCCTATACCGGCCTCCCAAAATAACAATAATCTTATCCCCACTGCCAATTGCTTCATGGTTACACCGGGTGCTGCGTTCTGCTTCGATCCGTTTTCGTTTCAGCAGGGTGGGAACTCTGTAACGAATGACAAACTGGTGGAGTGGTGCAGTAGTTCCGGGATAAAATCCGTGAAATTACTTTGGCAGACTAAGGAAAACGGTGATGTGGGTGATCCTGTAATGGGCATTGCCAACAGTGACGACGACCATACCAACATTGTGGATATAAAGCGTACGGACGGTTCATCCATAACACTGGTTCCCGCCAATGGAGTGGGGCAGTGCCTTATTTACTGTCGCGCAGCAGCCAACACATCTGGCGGAAGTGGTGTGATTGCCGCTTACGACGGGGAAAATGGTACGGGAAATATCCTTTGGAGCTGGCATGTGTGGGTGACGGATTATCATCCCGATGCCTCGGGAACCGAAACGGTGCTGACACCGGAGACGAAGCGGAAGTTGAAATTGGTACCGGCCAGTTCTTCTGACGGTACTACTGCCGCTATTATGATGGATCGGAATTTGGGCGCATACGAGGCAGCTTTCGACGCCATTCCGAAAGATATGCTGACAATGTCCCGCAACAATGGCTTTCACTTTCAGAAGGGGCGTAAAGACCCATTCCCAAGTAGCTATACGACGCAGAAACTACCCATTGTCTATAAGTTTACGCTCAGTGCGGACGCTCCACCCAAGCATATCATGAACAGGTATAAACCGGATGGTTTTCATGCGGTGGTCCCCCAATCCATTGGAAGCGGGGCGGTTTCACTGCAAACAGCTTACCGGAATCCGGCTTCCATTGCTGGAAATGGGGGGTATCAATGGTGTACGGACAACCCTCTTCCTTTATGGGGCACTACCAAGACTATTCATGATCCATGTCCTGCCGGCTGGCGGGTTCCTCAGAAAAGCGAGCTTACTGTTCTGGTAAATCGTAATGCAACTGTGATTCCTACAAGTGCGCAAAATGATGGTGGAATATTGCTTAAATATGATGATACAGGTAATAAGTTTTATGTGCGGTTTACAGGTTATCCACCTGCTATATATCAATTGAACAATGTGGGAGTGGTGGGATATGTCTCTGCAATAGAGAGATCGTCTGTTTTTAATGTAAATGGGAGCAATGGTAATTTAAAACCGACAATAGGTGAATTACGAGATTATGACGCCCACACCACCCGTTGTGTACAGGAAAAAATAGAATAAGATTCCGCTTCAGCGGTGATTGAACTGCCTGATGTAAATCAGGGTGCGGAAGACGCAGAAGTACAGATGAATACAGGATAAATTGTATTCATTTGCACTCTCTGCGTCTTCTGTGTTTTAAAATACAAATTAATAACTAATAAAAAGAAAAGTATGAACTTAATGACAAAAAAACTATTGGAAGAGAGGCTTGAACGTACCAAACAACGCTATGCCCGCCAACAGGAACGGATGGAAAATTTATTGTGCAGTATGCAGAATAATGCAGAGAATATCAGACAAATAGAATACGTGCTGGCCATGATGGAACATGTCAGGAAACAACGTCGCCGGCATCGCATTATTTCACGTACAGAAGTGAAAGAATTCTTTATATATGCTTCCCGTGCTTACGATCGTATCCAGCACCGTATGCATATACAACACCTCAATTATACCTATTTCTGTTATGTCATCTGTTCTCGCTATTTGTTTGAAAGTTGTTTGCATATTCCGAACCGCCGCTTTGTCAGTCCGGCTACAGTGATTTCTTATTTTAAGAAAGAACGGGGAAGGTGATACTCAACTTGTGAATATCGTATTTTTTGACTTTTTATTTCTTTGTAATTTTGCGCCCGATATTTTTAAAAGACGGATGCATAGTCCGTACTAATTAATTTTTAAATTATAATGAAAGAAAGAAATTTTGACTGGCTGCTTCAAGGCTGCCATCCTCTGTCCGAAGTGGCACAGGCGTATTATCCGTGTGAGTACAACAGTTCGTCCATCCGTTCGTTCCGAAAACATATTAAGGGGATACCGCAACTATATGCAGACTTGCTGGAGGCGGAGTACACCGATAAGGTCACCACACTGACCCCACTACAGATTGCGATAGTGATCCGGCATCTGGGTGTTCCCAATCAGGCGAAAGAGGAACTCGAAAAGCCGCCGTTTAGTTGAGAAGGAGACTGGTCTCAATCTCCGGAAATGCGAAGGATATATTTTAATATATCCTTCTTTTAGTTTCTTATATTACTTATTCATGTACGGTTGATAGTACGGATGGCTGTTTGCCGGAATGGGTAGACTTTTGATAATCAGTCTACTATATAGTCCACAAACCAGTTCAAAAAAAGTTCGCTGTTTTTGTCAGGATATATTCATTACTATATGGTTATGAACTAAATGATAAATAATCTTTTAGACGCGGATGACGCGGATTTTTTTTATACTTCTTATAGCGCAGCCTTTTAAATCCGCGTTATCCGCGTCTAAAAAATAATATACCGAATGGCGCTAATCACTTATCACTAAACCCTAATCACTTTTGTTCTTTTCCATTCCGTTATAAATAGACTTTCCCTAACGAAACTTATTAGACTAATACGAACCTGTATCGGATGATTGCAACCAACCTAAACAAGCGGGAGACGGAAAATAGATTTCTTGTCATACTTTTGTGCTCGCTAACAAAAACAATGATAAAAAATGGATAGAAATTTAGGAACAACAGGTTATGTTATGATACCACGAGCTTTACTTTTGAAAGCATTTGACGAACACCATGAAGCAAGTGGAGATATGGAAGCCTTTTTGAGGATACTGACATATGTCAATTATGCGGAAGCAGTAGTGAAGCGTGTGAATACGAATGTGGTTTGTGCACGTGGAGAGTCAGTTATTTCCTATAGCCATTGGGCGGAAATTTTAGGATGGAGCCTTGGGCGAACCCGGCGCTACTTCATGAGACTCGTTGCCGAGGGTAACATTGAACAAGTGAAAGGTGACTGTGCCAGTCATATCCGCATACCGGGCTACGACGTGTGGACAGGTAAAAGTCAGACCGGAAAAAAGGGTGATTCTGCCGTGGAGGAAAGCTTTGGCCAGTTCTGGAATGAATATCATGAAACCACCCGTATGGCCCGGCAGAATCGGGAAAGCGCCCTCAGGGAGTGGAAGAAATTATCGCAGAACGAACGGAAACAGGCTTTGGAACATATTGACGAGTATTTCTTTCATCTGCGCGATACGAAGTTTTGCAGGCAGGCGGCGAAGTATCTGGCAGATAAGTTGTTTCAGGACGAGTATGATAACTGAATACGAGCGATAGATAATTGAAAAATCGGATGAAAGAAAAAGGAATTTTGAATCCGCAGGATGCCGAGCTGGAAGAGGCTGTGCTCGGTGCCTGCTTGGTGGAGAGTGAAGCTATCTCCCTGGTTGCTGATAAGTTGCGTCCCGAAATATTCTACAACGAACAGAACCGGATGATTTTTGCTGTCATTCAGGCCATGTTTCGTGCCGGGAAACAGATTGATATACTTACGGTGAAGAATGAACTGGCTTCGTGTGGTAATCTGGAGAAGGTGGGCGGTCCTTATACGTTGGTGCGGCTTGCTTCACGCGTAGCATCGGGGGCACATCTGGAATATCATGCGTGCATACTGCGTGAGATGTATGTCCGCCGTGAAGTGATTCTGGGTTCGTACAAACTACTGGCTGCGGCTTCCGACGAGTCCGTGGATATAGCAGATGTGCTGGCAGGCATACACGATTTGCTCGACCACCTTGAAGGAGAGATGGGAACTGCCGACCATCTCCGCACAATGGGCCAGTTGATGGAAGATACTCTGGCACAGGTAGAAGCACGCGTGGAAGGGAGCCGGAATGGTATTACCGGTATCCCTACCGGTTTTTCGGATCTGGACAAGTTGACGGCGGGGTGGCAGCGGGGAGATCTGGATGTCATTGCTGCCCGCCCGGCAGCAGGAAAAACGGCCTTTGCATTGCATCTGGCCAGGGCAGCGGCAACAGCGGGACATTCGGTAGTGGTTTTCAGTCTGGAAATGCAGGGAGAGCGTTTGGGAGACCGTTGGCTGGTTGCTGCTGCCGAAGATGTAGATGCCTCACACTTGCGCAGAGGGCAACTCGGCACAAGCGAATTGCGCCAGGTGCGTGAGGCTTCCTGCCAGCTTTCCCAGCTTCCCATCCGGGTGGAAGATAGTCCGGTGATTAGTATGGATCATGTACGCTCGGTGGCTCGTATGCTGAAAAGTAAAGGAGGATGTGATATGGTCATCGTGGATTACCTGCAACTTTGTGATATGAAGTCTGATCAGAACAATCGCAATCGTGAGCAGGAAGTGGCGCAAGCCACCCGTAAGGCCAAACTAATGGCTAAGGAACTGGATGTACCGGTATTGTTGCTCAGTCAGTTGAACCGTATGAGTGAAGGACGTCCCGATTGCCGGCCTCTTTTGAGCGACTTGCGCGAGAGTGGTGCCATCGAGCAGGATGCGGATATGGTAATGTTGCTGTATCGTCCTGCCCTGCATGGTTTGAAAACGGAACATAAGAGTAAATATCCTTCTGACGGGCTTGGTGTGGTGATCGTTGCGAAACATAGGAATGGTGAAACGGGTGATGTTTATTTCGGACATAACTCCAGTCTGACAAAAATGGGGGATTATATCCCGCCTGATGAATGGCTGATGAAGCATGCGAAGTGATATGGTTAGAATCGGTTGAAAACGGCCATTATTTGTTTAGAAATATTTAGTAATAAGCTTGACTTCCGCCCTCTGATGTTGTATCTTTGTATCATACTTGAAAGAGTAATAATAACTTAAACCTTAACTTAATTTGTTTTACTTATGGATGTAACCGTAGAGCGCTATATGCGCAGAAAAATCGTGACTGATTCGGCGTCTCCCTTGTTTTTCTATCTCCGTCAGAAACCCGGTACGTGCAAGACTGTGGATGTGGATACCCTTGCCGCCGCCATACAGAAAAGTTGTGCGATGACGAAAGGAGATGTGAAACATGTGATCGAAGCTCTCGTAGAGGAGGTTCAGGAAAATCTGGCTAATGGGAACAAGGTGAAGTTGAACCTGTTTGGTACGTTTCATATGACATTTTGCTGTCCGGGAGTAGCTACTTCGGCAGAGTGTACCGTGAAGAATATCAAACGGGTGAATATCCGTTTTGTTCCGGACAAGGAGCTGAAGTTGGTAAATAACAGCCATGCCGTAACCAGAAGCCCTGCAAATGTAACATTCGCATTGGAAAAACCGGAAGATAAGGATGGCAGTTCTTCCGGTGGCAACTCCGGCGGTGGTGATTCCGGCGGCGACGGCGGGATTGAAGATGATCCGCTGGGATAGGATCCAAAGCCGGAGGCTTTGGAAATTAAAAATTGAAGAATTAAAAATTAAAGGCTGCGCAGCCTGCTTATCATTTATCACTAATCGCTAATCACTAAAAAAACTCTCTTATGAAGAAAACGACTTGGGACAAGATTTTGAAAATTGTAATTGCTGTAGCTTCTGCTGTATTGGGTGCGCTGAGTGCGCATGCGATGACAGCATAATCTTTTATCTATGAGAAAAATTGATTTAATCGTGATTCATTGCAGCGCCACCCGCGCTGACCGTTGCTATACGGAATATGATTTAACCACAGACCACCTGCGCCGGGGCTTCTCCGGCGCAGGCTATCATTATTATATAAGGAAGAACGGGGATATCAAAAGTCTTCGTCCGGTAAAAACGCCCGGTGCACATGCGAAAGGCTACAATGCGCACTCAATAGGTATATGTTATGAAGGCGGGTTGGATACGAACGGTCGTGCTTCCGATACGAGAACCGATTTCCAGAAACATTCCCTCCGTGTATTGGTCATGCTATTATTAAAAGATTATCCCGGCAGTAGGGTAGTGGGCCATCGTGATCTTAGCCCCGACCTGAACCATAATGGTGAAATAGAACCGGAAGAATGGATAAAAGAGTGTCCTTGCTTCCATGCTTCCACTATTTTGCAAGATCCCCCGCCTCAGAATCCTGCCTATCTATAACCCTGCTATCTCAATTCCCCCTTCGCGCGCACACGTATATATATAATGTGTGCCCTTCCGTGTCCGCCCACACTTCCTTTCAAAAATATGTTCTACAACATCCTTATCAATCAACGAGTTACAAAATTGTTTCAAAAAAC
>NZ_QROH01000007.1:0-432362 GCF_003474285.1 Bacteroides sp. AF39-11AC
TAAATTTAAAGTTTTTTTATTATGAACAAAAAATTTCTAAGTGCAATCCTGTTCGGAGCTTTAATGGTAGGTTCTACAGGAACGTTCACGTCTTGTAAGGACTACGATGATGACATCAAGGACCTGCAGGGACAACTGGACAAGAAAGCTTCACTTGATGAATTGAACTCTAAGGTAAGTGCTTTAGAGGCTGCCATCAATGGAGCTAAGACTGATGCAACTGCTGCTAAGACTAAAGCAGAAGAAGCACTGACCAAAGCTCAAGAAGCATTGGACAAAGCTGGACAAGGGGGCTCATCTGCAGAAATCGAAGCTCTGAAAGCAGCTTTGGAAAAAGCACAATCTGATTTGCAAAAGCAAATCGATAAATTAGCTTCTTTGGATGATGTAACAGCAAAAGTTGCTGCTCTGAAAAAAGAGCTCGAAGCAGATTTTGTTACTGATGAGAAGTTGCAAGCTTTATCTACAAAGGTTCAAACTTTGACTGATGAAGTAGTTAAACTGATCGGTCACCGTTTGACTAGTCTGGCTGTAATACCGACTACTCATATTAATGGTATCGCTGCTATCACTTTCACTACTTTGCAATATACTCCGCAGAAGTATCAGGTAGTAGCTGATCACGAATCAGAAGTACATGCAACGCAGCCCGTTTTGGACCACGTTGATGCAGCGACCAAAGCTAATTACATTTCTACAGAAAAGAACAAAGCTTACTTCCATGTAAGTCCGAGTGTAGGTATCCGTACTCAGGATATCAAATTACCTTCATTCGATGGTTTGAAGTCTGAAAACATCATAACCAGAGCAGGTGTTGAAATTACTAACAATAAGCCTATTGAAGTTACTGGATATAGTATCGACGAAAAGGGTGTATTGGAAGTTACATTCAAGAAAGAAAAGAGCTTCTTGAATACACAGCTTAAGACTTCTAATCCGACTGGTACTAAGGAATCATTCTATATGGCTTCTTTGAAAGCTCCTATTGCAGAAGCTAACTACACAGAAGACGAAGCTAAGGATCTTGCAGCTGGTAAGATTGATGGTGTTTATGTAAACTCTGAATATGCTCGTATCGAGGAACTTATCAAGTTGCCTTACCTTACTAACATGAGAACTGATTACAGCAAGACAACTACCGGTAACTTTGCTGATGAAACTCAGACTGATGCTAACGGCAAATTCTATGTTCACTATCATGACTCTATCTGTCTGTATAAGTCTGATGCAAATTCTCTTATTGATGTTTATCAGCCTTACGACAAAGCTCTTGATCTGAAAACATTGGTGAAAGTTTGTGTAAGCGATATCAATAACGATCATAGCAAACATGAAGGTCTGGATAATTATGCTGACTATGGTTTGGCATTCCGCTTCCGTTTAGCTAATGCTGCTTACATTCCGCAGAACGATAATACAAACAAGACTGACCAACAGAAGTTTGCTCAAATCGATTCTCCTGAAAGTGGTATCATGACATCTAAAGTATATACCATTCCTGAATCAGCTACAGCTGTAGGTCGTGAGCCTATCGTTTGCGTATCTTTGATCGATACTCAAAACGGTAACGCCTTGATCGCTCAACGTTATATCAAGATTAAATGGACTATGGAAGGTAAGACTCTGTCTGTTCCATTCCAGCCTGTTCTGTTCAATTGCACTGTTGAAAACCGTGTTAATACAGAAATGATGAATACAATGATCTACGACAAGGCTAAGACTGGTGGTATGACTAAGAATGAATTCCATTCTATCTATACTCAGTTCGTAGATGGTACAGGTGCTGGTACAGCTATAGATATTGCTAATCCTGAAGAAGGTGTTGAATCTCACAATATCTTGTGGACATTGTCTGAAACTGATCTGGGCGTATTCTGGCCTACTCAGCAAGAAAAGACATTCACTAAGACTGTGACTTACAAAGATCCTAAGGGTATCAATGCTGACATTACAGTTGTAATGACAAGAACTATCTACATGCCTGCTCTGAACGTTTGGGGCCATATGGGTACTTACTGGAAGGGTGACAAAGAATATCAGATATTCAATATCAATCCGATCGTTTACGGTACTAAGGAATCTAACCCGGCATGGAACGCAGTTACAGGTACTAACCCGACATGTAACATCTATACTGACCTGTTGAATGGCTTCTTGGATGACAGATATAAGAAACCGACTGACGGTGCTGCAGGTGTAGTATATTACACTGACAAGAATGTAGCTGGTAAGAAATTCTACTATCCTTCTTTCGGTCCTGCACAAGCTGGTGCTACTATGGGAGCTAACTCTAATGGTATCTATTACAATGACTTGGGTGTAAGATTCGTATTTGACAAGGCAAGAATTGCTAACTACAAGTATACTTGGAAAGACGGTACAGAATACACAGCTACGTTGAAGAACAATGATACTGAATTGTGGATCAACGGTCAATTGGCTGCTACAATCGTTAATCATGCTGCTAACTTGTTGAATGCAAGTGAACAAACTTACAACATTAAGTTGGAAGAAGCAGTTCCTGCTCATCCTGTTACTGACTTTACTAATCAGCCGACAGAAGCTGCTAAAGCATTGGTTGGTAAGCTTGTTCCTATCAACTTGGTTGCTGACATCTGTGGTAATGGTAAGAATGTAGCTACAGTTAAGCAATATGAAGCTAACATCATCGAACCGTTGCAGGTTAAGAAGGGTGAAATTAAGAACTTCATCGATGCTCAGAACGAAGGTAGTACAATTGATGTAACTGATGCATTCACTTACTATTCTTGGAATGACAACAACCAGGTTGTTGCTAAGACTGGCAAGGGTGACTTAGCAGAAAAACTGTATGAGTTCTACCAAGTAAGAGAAGCAGGTTGGCCGTTGGTAGCTGGCTCTAGCACTTTGGATGTAACTAAGATCAAGACCAACTTGAAACCTGAAGGTGGTAACTTGGAACCTGTTGAAGGTTACACTCAAGGTAGCTTGCCTGCAAACGTTGAGATTAAGTACGAACAGAAACTTGTTGATGGTAAATTGAAAGATGTTCTGACTTATTACAACTATAGCGGTACTCCGGTTAACAAGGCATACAAGCTGTTTATCCCGGTTGAATATGGCTACAAGTGGAAGACTTTGACTAATGTTTATGAAGTAACTGTAGCTCCTAACTCAGGAACTCCTGGTACTAAGTAAGATTAGATACTAAATAAAAAAGAGTATGTCCTTCGGGGCATACTTTTTTTTAAATGAAACAACTACTCTGTGAAGAATAGTCCTTTTTTTCACCATCGTGAAAAGTAAAATGTTGTTGTGTGAGGCTGTCCCCGGTGGGAGACAGCCTCACTCTTTTTATAGCCATTCACTCTAACTACTCAAAAAGAAGAAAAGGCTATACGTTATAATAAACAAATACAGAACAAGAAAAAGGCGGTGAAAATGCTTAAGCATTTTCACCGCCTTCCTTATAATAGAACACTAATTACTTCTCCGGTGTCTGTTCCAACGTAGCTACCAAGAAATCATAGAACTTGGAAACTGTAGGAATCAAAGCACGTTCATCCGGTGAGTGCGGAGAGCGCAATGTAGGTCCGAAGGAAATCATATCCAACCCCGGACAGTTAGCACCAATAATACCACATTCCAAACCTGCATGAATTACTTTCACTGCCGGTTCTACACCGAATTGCTGCTTATAAGATAACTTCATGGCATGCAGAATAGGAGAATCCACATTAGGCTGCCAACCCGAATAACCTCCGCTTAATTCCACCTTCATACCAGCCATAGCAAAACAAGCAGTCAGGCTGTCAGCCAGAAATTCTTTCATTGTATCGCAAGAGCTACGTGCCAGGATACGAACCTCTGCTTTGCCACCACCAATAATAACAATAGCCAGATTAGAAGAAGTTTCCACTGTATCAGGTACAGTAGGAATCATACGCATCACGCCATCCTGACAAGCCATCAATACATTAATCATATTATCCTGAATTTCCGCAGGAACAATAGCTGCAGGAAGATCAACAGATTCAATCGTCAGAGTAATGCCGCTTTCAATCGGAGCGTATTCCGCATTGATCTGTGCTTCATATTCCTTAATATAATCTTCCAGTCCTTCCGTATCTTCAGGATTAAACACCAATACAGCACATGCTTCACGAGGAATAGCATTACGCATATTTCCACCCTCAAAACTTGCCAACTGAGAATCAAACTCAATCAAGACATCATGCACTACGCGAGCTAAGAGCTTATTAGCATTTCCACGGCCCTGATTGATCTCCAAACCGGAGTGACCACCACGCAGGCCTTTCAAAGTAACCTTACGAGCTACAAGATCGGCTGCAGGCGCTTCTTCTTTATATTCCAATGTAGCAGTCAGATCGATACCACCGGCACAGCCGATATATAATTCGCCTTCATCTTCAGAATCAAGGTTCAACAGGATTTCACCTTTCAGTGTACCCGGCTTCAAGCCGAAAGCACCGTACATGCCTGTTTCCTCATCTTTCGTAATCAAGGCTTCCAGAGGGCCATGTTTCAGACTGTTATCTTCGAGCACAGCCATAATAGCTGCAACGCCCAGACCATTGTCTGCCCCCAATGTAGTACCTTTAGCTTTCACCCAATCGCCATCGATATAGGTTTCAATAGGATCTTTTGTAAAATCGTGAACAGTATCATTGTTCTTCTGAGGCACCATATCCATGTGCGCCTGAAGAATGACGCCTTTGCGGTTTTCCATACCCGGAGTAGCAGCTTTACGAATGATAACATTGCCTATTTCATCGACAAATGATTCCAGACCTAAGCCTTTTCCAAAGTCTACAAGGAACTCGGTTATCTTCTCCATGTGTCCGGACGGACGGGGAATTTGAGTCAGCGAATAAAAATGCTTCCACACATTCTGTGGAGCTAATTGCAAGATTGTACTCATAACATTTTAAAAGTTAGTTTTCGCAAATATACATTTTTATTCCCAAACTATGCAAGAACCTAAACTTTTTCCTGTGAAAAACTAACATTACAATAAGCACAAAGAAACACCCGAACCCTACATTAACGAATCTATTTTGACCGATTTACCAACGACAGATGCAACCATCCATAAATACCCAGTACAATGACCAACAATGTCTGTATACCATGCACTATCAACGCAAAAACTCCTGCATCAGTAGCATTGACACCATATAACATCATCATGGTAATAACAGCAAAATGCCAGGGACCTGCACCATTAGGAGTAGGAACAATAACTGCGAAAGTGCCGCCCACAAACATCACCAAGCCTGCCAGAAAGCTCAGATGCTCAGTAAAAGAGAAGCAATAAAAAGTGATATAGAAGTGATAAAAATAACATATCCATATAAGTAAGGTATAGAGAATGAAAAGTGGTATATTCTTTACACTTTTCAATGACATCACCCCTTCCCATACATTCAACACCACGCCTTTTACTTTCTCAAAGAAAGAAAGCATACGCAAAAGAAAATAGAGTAATACCAATACACCAATGATACTAAAAAGAACAACATAAAACCAGGGAGACGTCACCAGATGCACCAGCGAAGGAACTTTGGTACCCGTCTCTTCAAAAAAACGAAGGAAAACAGGCATCTGTATCAGAAAAGTAATCCCGGTAATCAAAAGGATGGTCAATGTATCTATCAAACGTTCCGTTACCACTGTTCCAAGCGATTTGGCAAAAGAAACATCATCATATTTGGCAAGTACTCCGCAACGGGAAACCTCTCCTACACGAGGCAAAATAAGATTAGCAGCATAAGAAACAAAGATAGCATCCACACAATCACTTGATTTGGGATAAGCTCCAAGCGGGGCAAGTGTTTGTTTCCAACGCCAGCCACGAAACACATGACTCATTACACCAAAAAATAACGAAAACAGCATCCATCCCCAGTTCGTTCCATGCAGAAGTACTTCTTTGGCGCGTGCAAAATCAAAATCTCGATACACCCAATACAAGATAAAACCGCCCAAAGCGACCGGCAAAAGGATCTTCAGTGTCTTTTTTAATAGTTTATTCATGCAGAATTCGTTATTCTTCGTCGAAAAGGATTACCTTTGCGAGCTGCAAAGATAGTGCAAATAGGAAGCAGAACAAAAGAAGCTTACTTATTTTTAATGCTAAAGTACGGCCTATATTTGCGGAGCAAAGAGAGTGCAACAGTAATGATTTAGTGGATAAATGAGACTAGTAAAACCTAAAAAGTTTCTCGGCCAACATTTCTTAAAGGATCTGAAAGTGGCGCAGGACATAGCCGATACCGTAGACGTATGTCCCGGACTTCCTGTATTGGAAGTGGGTCCGGGCATGGGGGTATTAACCCAGTTCCTGGTAAAAAAAGAACGTCCGGTGAAAGTAGTAGAACTGGATTATGAATCTGTTGCCTATCTGCGTGAAGAATACCCGTCCCTGGAAGATAACATCATCGAAGATGACTTCCTCAAGATGAATCTGCAACGCTTGTTCGACGGGCAGCCTTTTGTACTGACTGGAAACTATCCTTATAATATATCAAGCCAGATTTTCTTCAAGATGTTGGATAATAAAGAACTGATACCTTGTTGCACCGGTATGATACAGAAAGAGGTAGCCGAACGTATTGCTGCCGGACCCGGAAGCAAAACATACGGCATTCTGAGTATATTGATACAAGCATGGTATCGTGTGGAATATCTTTTCACCGTACATGAGCATGTATTCAACCCACCGCCTAAGGTGAAAAGCGCTGTCATCCGCATGACACGAAACGAGACTCAAGACCTTGGCTGCGATGAAAAGCTATTCAAGCAAGTGGTGAAGACCACTTTCAATCAACGCCGTAAAACCCTGAGAAATTCGATAAAACCCATACTTGGCAAAGACTGCCCACTGACGGAAGATGTTTTATTCAATAAACGACCGGAGCAACTATCGGTACAACAATTCATAGATCTGACTAACCAAGTTGAGCAGGCTTTGAAAAAGATTAGAGAAAAAAGTAATGAAACCAATGAATGATATTTAGCAGGCAGAGCTCCAGCGCTACACTGGTAAATTATCATTTAAAGCAAGAGGAGGAAGATTATGGAAATGGACGAAGAATACATTGACAACGTCAAAAACCTCATTGAGCAAAAAGACGCTGAAAACGTCAAAACGCTCCTGATAGACTTACATCCTGCGGACATTGCCGAACTGTGCAATGATCTGAGTCCGGAGGAAGCACGGTTCGTATACCGTTTGCTGGATAATGAAACCGCAGCAGACGTATTGATGGAAATGGATGAGGATGTCCGTAAAGAGTTCCTTGAAATACTTCCTTCTGAAACCATTGCCAAGCGCTTCGTGGACTACATGGACACGGACGACGCTGTAGACCTGATGCGTGAGCTGGATGAAGAGAAACAAGAAGAAATTCTCTCGCACATTGAAGACATTGAACAGGCAGGAGACATCGTAGATCTGTTGAAGTACGATGAAGACACTGCCGGTGGTTTGATGGGTACGGAAATGGTAATCGTGAATGAAAACTGGAGTATGCCGGAATGTCTGAAAGAGATGCGTCAGCAAGCTGAACAGTTGGATGAAATTTACTACGTTTACGTCATTGACGATGAAAACCGCCTGCAAGGAGTATTCCCGCTGAAAAAGATGATCACCTCCCCTTCCGTATCAAAGGTGAAGCACGTGATGCGGAAAGACCCGATTTCTGTGCACGTCGACACATCCGTGGATGATGTAGTACAGATTATCGAAAAGTACGACTTAGTAGCCGTTCCTGTTATAGATAGTATCGGACGGTTAGTAGGACAAATCACCGTAGACGACGTCATGGACGAAGTTCGTGAACAATCGGAACGCGATTACCAGTTAGCATCCGGTTTATCCCAGGATGTAGAAACGGATGATAACGTAATGCGTCAGACGAGCGCCCGCCTACCGTGGCTTATTATTGGTATGCTCGGTGGTATCGGTAACTCCATGATTTTAGGAAACTTCGATGCAACCTTTGCAGCCCATCCCGAAATGGCACTCTACATCCCGCTGATCGGTGGTACGGGTGGAAACGTGGGAACCCAGTCTTCGGCTATCATCGTACAAGGCCTTGCCAACAACTCACTGGATGCCAAAGATATTTTCAAACAAGTCACAAAAGAGTCTGTAGTAGCTCTTATCAATGCTACTATAATTTCTCTATTAGTGTATATATATAATTTCGCCCGGTTCGGTGCAACCGCCACCGTCACCTATTCCGTTTCCATCAGTCTGTTTGCCGTAGTCATGTTTGCATCTATCTTCGGCACGCTGGTTCCTATGACGCTGGAAAAGTTGAAGGTAGACCCAGCCATCGCTACCGGTCCGTTTATTGCGATTACCAATGACATCATAGGCATGATGTTATATATGGGAATTACCGTACTTCTCTCCTAAAACAAGAAAAAAGAAAAAAAACTCAGGAAAAAAGTATGAAGTAATTGTTTTATTTCATTAATTTGTGACCTAATGTAACCCGAACGGGTAAAACCGTTTCTTAAAACGTATGTACAATGATGGACACTCATGACACTAATCTCCCCGAAAAGGCGGTAGAATTAGAAGAAGAAAAGAAAGCAGCCGAGGTTTCAGAGCCGGCTCTGACCGAAACTCCGGCTGAAGAAGCAACGCAGGAAGAAAAGGCGGTAGAAGCTGTACAGAAACCGAACAAGGAAGAAATCCTGACCAAGCTTAAAGAGCTTTCCGCGGATGTGGAAAATGCCGGCAAACAGGAAATAGATGGCCTGAAACAGGCTTTCTATAAGCTGCATAATGCCGAACAGGAAGCGGCAAAGAAACTATTCATCGAAAACGGGGGAACAGCAGAGAATTTCATTCCGACAGCAGATGCTGTTGAAGAGGAATTCAAGAACATCATGTCCGTCATTAAAGAGAAGAGAGGTGCATTGTCAGCCGAACAAGAAAAACTGAAAGAGCTGAACCTGCAAATCAAACTTTCCATAATCGAGGAACTGAAAGAACTGGTAGAATCACCCGATGATGCCAACAAATCCTATACGGAATTCAAGAAGTTGCAACAACAGTGGAATGAAGTGAAACTGATTCCACAAGCTAAAGTCAACGAACTCTGGAAGAGCTACCAGCTCTATGTAGAGAAGTTCTATGACTTGCTGAAGCTGAACAATGAATTCCGCGAATATGACTTCAAGAAGAACCTGGAAATAAAAACACATCTATGCGAAGCAGCCGAAAAACTGGCAGAAGAACCGGATGTAGTATCGGCATTTCATCAGTTACAGAAGTTGCATCAGGAATTCCGCGATACGGGTCCCGTTGCCAAAGAATTGCGTGACGAGGTATGGAACCGCTTCAAAGCAGCTTCCACTGCCGTAAATCGTCGCCACCAGCAACACTTCGAAGCGTTGAAAGAAGTGGAGCAGCATAACCTCGACCAGAAAACAGTAATTTGCGAAATCATTGAAGCGATAGACTATAATGAGCTGACCAACTTTGCTGCCTGGGATAATAAGACACAGGAAATCATTGCTTTGCAAAACAAATGGAAAACCATCGGTTTTGCACCGCAAAAGATGAATATAAAGATATTCGAACGTTTCCGTAAAGCATGTGACGAATTCTTCCGCAAAAAAGGAGATTTCTTTAAATCTCTGAAAGAAGGTATGAACGTGAATCTGGATAAGAAACGTGCCCTTTGCGAAAAAGCCGAAGCTCTGAAAGACAGTACCGACTGGAAGGCAACTGCTGACGAGCTAACCAAACTGCAGAAAGAATGGAAAACGATCGGTCCGGTAGCAAAGAAATATTCTGATGCAATATGGAAGCGCTTCATTTCGGCTTGCGACCACTTCTTTGAGCAAAAAAACAAGGCAACTTCTTCTCAACGTTCCGTTGAAGTAGATAACCTGAACAAGAAGAAAGAAATCATCGAAAAGCTAGGTGCTATTGATGAGAATATGGATACGAATGAAGCCACACAGTTGGTACGCGAATTAATGAAGGAATGGAACAGCATCGGTCATGTGCCTTTCAAGGAAAAAGACCGTTTATACAAACAATACCACGGACAAGTGGATAAGTTGTTCGACCATTTCAACATCAGTGCTGCTAATAAGAAACTGAATAACTTCAAATCCAATATCAGCAATATCCAGGAAGGTAGTCCGCAGTCGCTCTACCGTGAACGTGAAAAACTGGTACGTGCGGCAGATGCCATGAAGAACGAATTGCAGACATACGAGAATAATCTCGGTTTCCTGACAACTTCTTCTAAGAAAGGCAATAGCCTGCTGACAGAATTGAATCGCAAAGTAGAAAAGCTGAAAGCAGATATTGAGTTGGTAAAACAGAAAATTAAAGTTATCGACGATTCTATTCGTAGCGCCGAATAATTGAAACCCACATACAAATAGAGGCTGTGTTAGCAATTAACACAGCCTCTATTGTTTTATCTATATTCAGGTTCTATTAATGATGGAACAAACGGATACCAGTGAACGCCATAGCAATCCCATATTTATCACAGGTTTCAATTACATGGTCATCACGCACCGAACCACCTGCCTGGGCAATATACTCTACACCAGTCTTATGAGCACGCTCAATATTATCGCCAAATGGGAAAAAGGCATCTGAACCAAGGGATACTCCTCTCAGTGTATCCAGCCATTCACGTTTTTCTTCGCGAGTCAGCACTTCCGGCTTCTCTGTAAAGAACTGTTGCCAAACGCCATCAGCCAGCACATCTTCATGGTCGTCACTGATATAAATATCAATTGTATTATCACGGTCGGCACGACGGATTTTCTCTACCCAAGGTAAGTTCAGTACTTTCGGGTGTTGACGAAGATACCAAATATCGGCTTTATTTCCGGCCAGACGAGTACAGTGGATACGACTTTGCTGCCCTGCCCCGATACCGATTGCCTGCCCATCCTTCACATAACATACGGAATTGGACTGTGTATACTTTAAAGTAATAAGAGCGATCATCAAATCACGCTTTGCAGCATCCGGAAAACTTTTGTTTTGAGTAGGAATATTAGCAAACAGCTCATCACCATTCAGCTTTATTTCATTACGGCCCTGTTCAAAGGTAATTCCAAACACATCTTTGCGCTCAATCGGTGCCGGTCTATAATTCGGATCGATTTTAATTACATTATAAGTACCTTTACGCTTATTTTTCAGGATTTCGAGCGCCTCATCCGTATATCCCGGAGCAATAACACCGTCTGATACTTCCCGATTAATAAAACGGGCGGTTGCTGCATCACAAACATCACTTAAAGCGATGAAATCGCCATAAGACGACATACGGTCAGCACCACGGGCACGTACATATGCATTAGCCAACGGAGAAAGCGGCAGATCATCTGCGAAATAGATCTTTTTCATGATCTCATCCAATTCCAAGCCAATAGCTGCACCTGCAGGACTCACATGTTTGAATGAAGTCGCCGCCGGCATACCGGTAGCTTCTTTCAGTTCTTTCACCAACTGCCATCCATTTAAGGCATCCATAAAATTAATATATCCCGGACGTCCATTCAGGACTTCAATAGGCAGTTCACCCTCCTGCATAAAAATGCGGGCCGGCTTCTGATTAGGGTTACAGCCATACTTGAGTTCTAACTCTTTTGCCATAGTTTTAATTATTTGAATAGAATTGCCGCAAAATTACTAAATATAAAGCAAAATCAATCATTATAAATCCACAACAACGCGGATAAGCATGCAGTTGCTTCCTTTCATGGAAATT
This sequence comes from Bacteroides sp. AF39-11AC, assembly GCF_003474285.1. NCBI lineage: Bacteria > Pseudomonadati > Bacteroidota > Bacteroidia > Bacteroidales > Bacteroidaceae > Bacteroides > Bacteroides sp. AF39-11AC. The sequence continues at coordinate 11,769 of NZ_QROH01000007.1, forward strand.
CCGTTTCCCCAAATGATAACTTTGTTAACCTCACACGGTAACTCCATTTACACGCCGGGGTAAAAGCCGTTACATACCGATGTAAAGCCCGTTACATGCTGGGGTAAAGGCCGTTACATACGGCAGTAAATGCTTTTACATCTTGCAGTAAATCATTGGTAAATGCTATCAATTGATTATCAACAAGCTAACAAAAAAAATAGTCATTAGCAATCTTTACCTCATCCCCGTGCTGGTCACTTCATTAGCATTCCCTAAGAGATTAGTTCCGCCAATGGGTTCATAATTATCGTTGTATGCAAAAAAATGCGGTTCTGTTCTGAAAGTTTGGAGAATCAATACATTATAGTCTCTCTGAAAATCTTTATCTTTGCAAACCGTTTGAAAACAAAAGTGAATAATTAACGATACAATAACTTAAAAATAACCAGAATCAGATGAAGCAGGACATGATTGTTATCCTTGACTTGGGTAGTCATGAAAATACGGTATTGGCTCGCGCCATCCGTGCGTTAGGTGTATACAGTGAGATCTACCCTCATGATATAACCGTTGAAGAACTGAAGAAATTACCCAACGTAAAGGGTATTATTATTAATGGTGGACCATGTAACATAGTAGACGGCGTTGCTATCGATGTAAATCCGTCCATCTATGAGGCAGGAATCCCTGTGATAGCTGCCGGTCACGACAAAGCAACTTGTGCAGTGAAACTGCCACAGTTCACGGATGATATCGAAGCCATCAAAGCAGCAGTTAAGCCTTTCGTTTTCGAAACTTGCAAGGCTGAAGCTAATTGGAACATGACCAACTTTGTGAACGACCAGGTTGAATTGGTACGTCGTCAGGTAGGCAACAGAAAAGTATTGCTGGCTCTTTCCGGTGGCGTCGACAGTTCCGTAGTAGCAGCCCTCTTACTGAAAGCAATTGGTGACAACCTGGTATGCGTACATGTAAATCATGGTCTGATGCGTAAAGGTGAGTCCGAAGATGTAGTAGAAATGTTCGGTAACCAACTGAAAGCAAACCTCATTTATGTAGATGCTACCGAGCGTTTCCTTACTAAACTGGAAGGTGTGGAAGATCCCGAACAGAAACGTAAGATTATCGGCGGAGAGTTTATCCGCGTATTCGAAGAAGAAGCACGCAAACTGGACGGAATCGACTTCTTAGGTCAGGGAACTATCTACCCCGACATCGTAGAAAGCGGAACAAAAACAGCCAAGATGGTGAAATCTCACCACAATGTAGGCGGTCTGCCGGAGGATCTTCAGTTCGAACTTGTAGAACCACTTCGCCAGCTTTTCAAAGACGAAGTACGTGCTTGTGGTGTCGAACTGGGCTTGCCTTATGAAATGGTTTATCGCCAACCGTTCCCTGGTCCCGGTCTGGGTGTTCGTTGCCTGGGCGCTATCACACGCGATCGTCTGGAGGCTGTACGCGAGTCCGACGCTATCTTGCGTGAAGAGTTCAGAATTGCCGGATTGGATAAGAAAGTATGGCAATATTTTACCGTGGTACCTGACTTCAAGTCAGTTGGTGTGCGCAACAATGCCCGTTCTTTCGAATGGCCGGTTATCATCCGCGCCGTCAATACAATTGACGCAATGACCGCTACTATCGAACCGGTAGAATGGCCTATCCTCATGAAAATCACAGATCGTATCCTGAAAGAAGTAAAACATGTGAATCGTGTTTGCTATGATATGTCCCCGAAACCCAATGCTACCATAGAGTGGGAATAAAAAAACTTTTTAGATGATAAATTGATAGCCTCAGCTTCTTGTAAGTTGGGGCTATTTTTATATTTTTAGGGGAGAGAAATAAAAAAAAGCTGCGAACTTATTATATTCACAGCTTTTCTTCGTTGGGCTACCTGGATTCGAACCAGGAATGACAGGACCAGAATCTGTAGTGTTACCATTACACCATAGCCCAATAACAGGTCGTTCCCGTTTTGCGGTTGCAAAGATACAAAGAATTTGATAATCCAAAACAATTTCGCATATTTTTTTCTCTAAATTCTGCTAAGATGCCGTATGCCAAAGAAATATATACCTAAAAAAAATCAAAAATTAAAAGACTTTTCCTCTTTTAGGTGTTTCATACAAGAATTCAGCGTATATTTGTCAACTGTTTAATTTTAATAATAAGTAATGAACGAAACAAAGAAACTCATTCAACAAATAACCGAAGGTATACAAGATAAAAAAGGAAAAAATATAGTTATAGCAGATCTTTCTAAAATTGGCGATACTATCTGCAATTATCTCGTCATTTGCCAGGGAAACTCCCCAAGCCAGGTGACCGCCATTGTAGAATCCGTAAGAGAATTTACACGCAAAGGTGCCAACAGTAAACCATTTGCGATAGACGGGTTACGCAATGCCGAATGGGTAGCAATGGACTACTCTGACATACTGGTACACGTTTTTCTGCCCGAAACGAGAGACTTCTACAACCTGGAGCATCTCTGGGCCGACGCCAAATTAACCAAAATACCTGATATTGATTAATAAGCCCTATGGACAATAATAATAACGCTAACAAAAAGCCCAATAAGGTTAATATGCCCAAGTTCAACCTGAACTGGCTGTATATGATCATAGCCATGATGCTTCTGGGCTTGTACCTGACCAACGAGAATAGTACAGGTACGAAAAACATATCTTATGACGAATTCCAGCAATATGTACGCAACGGTTATATGAGTAAAATCATCGGTTACGATGATAACTCGGTAGAAGCGTATATTAAGCCGCAATATGTGAAGAATGTATTCCAGGCAGACTCCAGCCGGGTAGGTAAGAATCCGATGATTACTACCGAGGCCCCCTCTCGTGAGAGTCTGGGAGATTTTCTGCAAAAGGAAAGAGACGAACAGCATTTCGACGGTTCCATCAATTACGAAAAGAAGCGGAACTACTTCGGTGTAGTGCTGTGGCAGATTCTGCCTATTGCTTTCCTTATTGGTTTCTGGATTTTCATGTCACGCCGCCTGAGCGGTGGTGGCGGTGGCGGCGGTGGCGGCATATTCAATGTCGGTAAGTCACGTGCCCAACTGTTTGAAAAAGGAACTCCTGTGAAAGTTACTTTCAAGGATGTAGCAGGACTTGCCGAAGCCAAACAAGAAGTAGAAGAAATTGTAGAGTTCCTGAAAGAACCGCAGAAATATACAGACCTGGGTGGTAAGATTCCCAAAGGTGCGCTGCTTGTAGGCCCTCCGGGAACAGGTAAAACCCTGCTTGCCAAAGCTGTGGCAGGTGAAGCCAATGTACCGTTCTTCTCACTGGCCGGCTCCGACTTCGTAGAAATGTTTGTCGGTGTAGGTGCATCCCGTGTGCGCGACTTATTCCGTCAGGCAAAGGAAAAAGCACCCTGTATCGTGTTTATCGACGAAATCGATGCCGTAGGACGTGCTCGTGCCAAAGCTGCCGCAATGGGTGGTAACGACGAACGCGAAAACACTTTGAACCAGTTATTAACTGAAATGGACGGTTTCGGTTCCAACAGTGGTGTAATCATCCTGGCTGCTACCAACCGTGTAGACGTACTGGACAAAGCTTTGCTGCGTGCCGGACGTTTTGACCGTCAGATACATGTAGACCTCCCCGACCTCAACGAACGTAAAGAAGTATTCGGTGTACACTTGCGTCCTATCAAAATAGATAATACGGTAGATGTAGACTTGCTGGCACGCCAGACTCCGGGCTTCTCCGGTGCTGATATCGCCAACGTCTGCAACGAAGCAGCACTTATCGCTGCCCGTCACGGCAAGAAATTCGTAGGTAAGCAAGATTTCCTCGATGCCGTAGACCGTATCGTAGGTGGTTTGGAAAAGAAAACGAAAATTACCACTGAGGCAGAACGCCGTTCCATTGCTATCCATGAGGCGGGACATGCTTCCATCTCCTGGTTATTAGAATATGCCAATCCACTGATCAAGGTAACCATCGTTCCGCGTGGACGTGCATTGGGTGCTGCCTGGTATCTACCTGAAGAACGCCAGATCACCACCAAAGAACAAATGCTTGATGAAATGTGTGCCACACTGGGTGGTCGTGCTGCCGAGGACTTATTCCTGGGACGTATTTCAACCGGCGCCATGAACGACTTGGAGCGTGTGACGAAGCAGGCTTTCGGTATGATCGCTTACCTCGGTATGAGCGAGAAACTACCTAACCTTTGTTATTACAATAACGAAGAATATTCTTTCAATCGTCCGTACAGTGAAAAGACTGCCGAACTGATTGACGAGGAAGTTAAGAACATGGTGAACGAACAGTACGAGCGTGCCAAGAAGATACTCTCCGATCATAAGGACGGACACCAGAGACTGTCACAGTTACTGATAGACAGAGAAGTGATCTTCGCAGAAGATGTGGAAGAAATCTTTGGAAAACGCCCCTGGGCTTCCCGTTCTGAGGAAATCAGTGCCAATAAGATATCAGAAGACTTGAAGAAAGCTGAAGAAGCAGCTGCGAAAGAAGCTGCGAAGAGCGAAAAAGAAGTAAAAGAGGAAGAGGAAAACAATGTTGAAAGCGGAAAAGAAACCGGTAATACAAAGGTTTCCGCAGAAGGAACCAAAGTTTCTGTAGAGCGACCCGCAAAAGAATAAAGAACTAAAAAACGGAATTACCGTGAAAAGCAATTTCTTACAACGCGCCATCACAGGTGTGTTATTCGTAGTAGTATTGGTGGGCTGTATCCTATACAGCCCCCTTTCATTCGGTATCCTGTTCACCATTATCGGTGCACTGAGCGTACACGAATTTGGGCACCTGATAAACCAAAGCGGTGAAGTACAAATCAATAAGACGATCGCCGCCCTTGGAGGCGCTTATCTCTTCCTGGCCGTTATGGGTTTCTGCCAGTCAACCATCGGAGCGCAGGTATTCCTGCCTTATCTGGCATTACTGCTTTACCTGATGATTACGGAACTTTATCTGAAAAAGAAGAATCCTATCGGCAATTGGGCTTTTTCTATGTTGAGTCAGTTATATGTGGCACTGCCGTTTGCATTACTCAATGTATTGGCTTTCCAGTATAGCCCCACAGAAAGTAGTGTGACCTATAACCCTATCCTGCCGCTTTCTATCTTCGTATTTATATGGTTGAGCGATACAGGTGCTTACTGTGTAGGTTCCTTGATCGGCAAGCATCGCCTGTTCGAACGTATTTCCCCTAAAAAATCCTGGGAAGGAAGCATCGGTGGCGGTGTATTCTCTATAGCCTCTTCATTTGTATTTGCACACTACTTCCCATTCATGCCTGTTTGGCAATGGGCAGGACTGGCATTGATCGTTGTTATATTCGGCACATGGGGAGACCTGACAGAATCACTGATGAAACGCCAGTTAGGTATTAAAGACTCGGGACATATCCTGCCCGGACACGGAGGAATGCTCGACCGCTTCGATAGCGCTTTGCTGGCAATCCCCGCGGCAGTGGTCTACCTCTATGTCTTGACCTTATTATAAAATAAAAAAAGCCGGAGGAATTCACATTCACCCGGCTTCACACAAAACACTTTACTCTACTTCAATTGCATCTTTGAGAAATCTAAGTTCGAAGCTTCTTCAGCATTATTTGATTGTTTTTCAAATACTATTTCTACTTCTTCATTCACTTCCGAATTAAGTTTCAGCTTGATACCCTTCATCTCAGGAGTCAATACTTCTTTCAGATTGAAAGATACTAATCCGGCAGCACGGCGTCCACTTACATCACCGTAGTTATTATAGCGAAGTTCGAGGTGGAGATATCCGTCATCTTCACTCACAGCATCTTCTGTAGCTCCAGCAGGTTGTACCAGACTGATACGATGTTTCGTATCCGGGTCCTTCGGCAAGTTCTGCATAAAGACAATATTCATATAACCACCGCTGACCGTCAGGTCTCCCTTATAAATCAGTACCGGATCGTTACCATATTCTTCCTCATTCTCAGCAGTCAACGACTCCACTACTTTCGTCAGGGCATGCTCAAGACGCAAGATCTTCACAGCATGGTCATATCCTTCATAATTATCATAAATAGGATTGAACACCGTAACCACACGTTGTCCGTCTACCGGCTGATACCAACCCATATCCGTATTGATGGGCCAAAGCGTTCCCCAAGTATCACTCTCCATATAGAAAGTATTCCCCTTTACACGTATAGTAGCCCAGTTCGGATAAGAAAAGTCCCCGATTGAGTATCCGCTGTCGAGATCATCGCATGACTGCAAGGCAGGTAGCACCGCCAGGCACATCATCATAAATAACCAATGTAATTTCTTCATAATTAAAGTCCTCTTGTTTGTTACCGTAATAATTGTTAATTCATAAAATATCGCATGTTCTGACTATAAAATACGAAAGCCGGGCTATTACTGCACCGGCTTTATCACTTTTAACAATTTTATGGTCTTTTGAAACCAAAGAGGTTTCATTATGTAAGAAGAATCACTTTCGTAGTAAGTGTACCATCTCTTGTGCCGCCCGTTTCGGAGCACCTGCATCCCCCAAGCGTGCTGTCATGTATTCATATCCATCAAGCATTCGCTGTCGATAATCTTTATCATATAGAATACGTTCCAGTTCGGCACGTGCTTGTTCAACTGTCATTGTATCAGCTACCAGTTCCTTCACTACTTCACGGTTCGCAATCAGATTTACCAGCGAAATGTACTTCACCGTCAGTATATGGCGGCGCAGGAAAGAGATGACTTTTCCTATCGGCGTATGATAACAAACAGCTTGCGGCACCCGGAATAAAGCAGTCTCCAATGTAGCAGTCCCCGAAGTCACTAATGCCGCCTCAGCTTGTTGTAGCAGGCGGTAGGTCTGACCGAAAAGAATCTTCACCTTCGCATCACCTATATATTCGTGATAATAATCGGGAGAAATACCGGGTGCACCAGCCAAAACCAACTGGTATTCCGGAAAAGCAGAAGCTGCCCGAAGCATATCGGGCAGATTATCCTTTATTTCCTGCTTCCGACTACCTGCCAGCAAAGCAATGATTGGCTTAGAATCCAAGTTGTTTTCACGAATAAAATCGTCAAAGGTTTCAGGGTGCTCTGCACGGAAGAGAGTCACTTCATCTACCGTAGGATTACCTACATAATGTATCGGGTAGTGATGTTTGTCTTCAAAGAATTCCACCTCGAACGGCAGGATAGAAAACAATTCATCCACATCCCGTTTGATATTCTTGATACGGTATTCTTTCCAAGCCCATATCTTCGGAGAGATATAGTAATAGACAGGGATATGTGTCTTCGCACGCAAGAACTTGGCTATACTTAGGTTGAAACCGGGGTAATCCACCAATATCACCACATCGGGCTGCCAGGCAACGATATCTTCCTTACATCGCTTCATATTGGCAAAGATGGTACGCAGGTGCAGCAACACAGGGATAAATCCCATATATGCCAACTCCTTATAATGCTTCACCATCGTTCCGCCAACCGCCGCCATCAGGTCTCCCCCGAAGAAGCGGAATTCCGCCTGCGGGTCTTCTACCTTCAAAGCAGCCATCAGGTGAGACGCATGCAGGTCACCGGAAGCTTCACCGACAATCAAGTAATACTTCATATCAATTGACAATTGATAATTATAGTTAGAACCATGATTGCAACTCATCAATAAGATTGTAAGCCGTAACATCCACCGTAGTTGGAGTGATGGCTACATAGCCGTTATCGAGTGCCCAATGGTCGTTCTTCTCATTATCGGGGTCCGTATTCTGGAATTCACCGGTCAGCCAATAATAATGAGTATCGCCACGATGTGCAAAATTTTCCCATTCATTCGTCCACTGTCCTTTGGATTGCTCACATACTTTGACACCTTTCAGCTCTTTTACATTGGGAAAGTTCACATTGAGACAAGTCAACGGTGGCAGTCCTTTTTCCAGAACCTGACGGGCAATCTCGCGGATATAAGGGCCCGAAGGTTCAAAATCAGGGTTTGGATCGTGACAGCAAAGAGAGTAACCAATAGAGGGAACTCCTTTGAGGCAACCTTCAATCACCACTCCCATCGTACCGGAATAATGTACATTCACAGCAGAATTATCTCCATGATTGATACCGCCGACTACCAAATCCGGTTTGCGGTCGAGCACTGTATGGAAGGCAAGCTTCACACAGTCTACCGGAGAGCCGGAACATTTGTAAATCGTAAGTCCTACGTCTTTACGTACCAACTGATAATGAATAGGTTCGGTCACTGTCAACGCACTTGCATTTCCCGAACGTGGTGCATCCGGCGCCATTACTACGATTTCTCCCAACGGACGGAGAAACTTTATCAACTCACTAATACCTTTCGCAATGACTCCATCGTCATTGGATATTAATATCAAAGGTCTCTGATTTTCCATATTTATCCTAATTTTCAGTGCAAAAATAGCAAAAGAGAACCGGATACCAAGCTTCGAAGACTTAATATATTAAATCCGTACACTTAATCTATTAATTCCTTTTGGATACCTCCTTAATTCATCATGCTACTATGCAGCGCTGAAGGCTTTGCAAAAAGGTCCTATGAGTAATAAAGTAATTAACCCCTAATCATTCTCTTCTTAATGATGTCCGTCATTCCCTCCCGTTGTACTCAACACTATGTTACGTGCAACATGAGCTTCATTTCCGGCAGCATCCGTACAATAAACCATCAGATGATAATCTCCCGGAGTAGCATTAGCGGGTATCACGATATCATGGTGATGAATATGCGCCGTTCTTTGTTCCGATACATCATACGACCTGTTAAAGGTGAAATCCACAGTAGCCCCCGTAACCCGGGTATCGTGCGAATGATGATCGAAATTATTATGAATCTCTATCTTATACGATTTTAGCATAACATCATCCGATAACTCCATCTCAAAATGCACACCGTGCTCACTACCTATTGCCAGGACCTGACCTTCGGCGGGTGAATTAAGATCAATTACCGGCTTTGTGGTATCACTAAGCGGATTATCACTATCACTACAAGCCGTAAACAACGACATAACCATCACTAAAAGGGAAAGAATCATCGGGAAATAAAATTTTGTTTTCATTTGAATCGTTTTTTAAAAGGTACTTTAATTAATAATTGAAAGTTTCGTCCCGGTTCGGGAATCTCCACTTTGCGATAAAAACTGAGATGATTGTAATAACGCGTATTGAATATGTTCCGGACGGTCAGAGTGATCTCCACCTTATTTCCGGCAACAGGTAAATCAAGAGAGCCACCTATATGGAAAAGGTTCGCACCCGGAGTACGGTCTTCGTTACGGTCCACCCGATTTTGACGGGCTATGTTTTGCCATTCGGCATACAGCATATAACGTTTCTTCTGCCAGGTCAGCGTATTATGCAAAGTGGCAGGCGGAGAAAAGCTCAAAGGAATATGTTCATCACAATTATAGGTATAGACATACTCACCGGATATGCGATAACTGAAAGCAGAAGAAAGACTAACCTCTGCACCTGCCTCCGCTCCTGCAAACAATGCCTCCGTCTGCGTATATCGATAAATCTGTCCTGTATGGGGTAATACAGACCATTCCCCCGTAGGGCGCAGAAAAATATAATTGCTGAACCAATTGACGAACGGAGAAACATACAGAGACAATCGTCCGTACTTCAACTGATAAGAAGCATCCATTTGCCAGCCTTGCTCGGAAGAAAGTGTGGCGTCCCCTTGTTCGTGGCGGAATGTACCATGATGTACCCCGTTCGAAGCCAGTTCATTCGCACCCGGCAGACGGAAGCTCCGCCCAACGTTTACCTTCAGTTGATGCTGTGCAGAAGGTGTCCACACCACTCCCAGCGACAGAGAATAGTCTCCGAAGTTTCTGTTTGCACGACGGCTGTTCCAACGGTAGGATTCCACCTGTTCATCACTATAGCCCTGCTCTTGCAGATAAGTTGCCAGATACGGATCATCGTGGGCAAAAACACGCATACGCCCATAATCATACCGTATACCTCCACTAACAGCAAGTACATTGTCCGGACGATACGTTGTAAGCCAAGATACCCCGGTAGTGAAACGCTCATATTCCGGCAGTAGAAAAGAATAGCCTGAAATTGTGTTTCTCTGAAACTGAGAATCCCATCCCATCTGATGTTCCCAGGAAGAAGAACCGATAAGCCGCCCTTTCGCAGAAAAGCTGAAAGTATTCAGATTAAACCCCAGTTCCTTATCCGGATTTGTTTCCGGCAAAGGCTGGCTGCCGTAATGGGTATGGAATGCACTCCATTCTTCACGATGATTATTCTGATAACCCATATCACCCGACAGGATAAACTTCTCCCAGGCATATTGCTGATGAGTAGTTACTTTCAGATGGTTCACTTTACTATAAGGAAGCTCTATGTTCCGGCTATCACCGTCATCTTCCAGACGCGACACATCGGGAATTCCATGTGCACCGGGAAAGAAACCTGTCTTCTGAAATACATTGGACACGGCATAATTCGACTTATACCCTTTCTTTTGGTATTGGGTAAAGAAATTGATATTACGCTCCCACCCTGCCGTATTCTTCAGCCGACGACCATGGACCGGCATCTTCTGAGTCAGGTAGATTATCGTATCCGCCGGGATACGGTAATCCCCGAATCGCTGTTCAGAATAACGCAACTTCGTATACCAGGCATTCTTTTTGATGCCCAACATCAGCGAAACACCGAAAGTCTCGTTGACAAACTTTCCCAGAAGCGTTACATCACCAAACAGCATATTCTCTGTCGGAACCTGTACGGGAGCAATGTCAATCACTCCACCCATGGCATCGCTTCCATAAAGCAACGAAGCAGGACCTTTCATCACATTCACGGCATCTACATTGAAAGCATCGAGTTCCAGACCATGATCTGCTCCCCACTGCTGACCTTCTTGTTTGATACCATTCTCCAATACGGCAACCCGGTTGAAGCCCATTCCCCGGATCATCGGTTTGGAAAATCCTGAACCGATATCCATAGCTTGCACGCCCGGAATATTCTCCATCGCCTGCATAAAGTTACCTGTAAAATGTTTCCGCAAGAAATCCCGGTCAGCCACTTCAAGGGTAAGTGCAGTCTTCTTATTCTGAAGTTGTTGGTAGGTTTCCGCCACCACTACTTCAGGCAAAGCTACATTACGGACTAAATCGGATTCTTGCGCATGGGCGGAAAGAGCTGTACACAACACCCCTAACACGCCCGGAATAAATCCTATACGCATTGATTACAATCTTTTAGAATAAAACAATGAGAGGCAGGCTATCAAGAAAGCCCGTCTCCACTAAAAATCAACTATGTAATCAAGCTGTGGGAGGCGCGCGCAGGTGATGTGAATAAGACAGTGCATAAACTATCTCATCCTGGTGAACAACCTGCTCAAAAGGTATGGGCGTTAAGATACAATGGAAGTCAACGGATTGCGCTTCCGTGAAAAGAGAAAGAGAGAAGTGACAAATTGAACAATCATCGGGCGAATGACGCGGGTGATCGGCATGAGAACAGGAAGCAGCATGTTCTTCCTCGTGATGGTGAAAGGCTTTCACCACGAAGAACGGCATAAGTGCCATCATCAACACCCACGCTAAAACTGCCCTCTTCTTTCTGCTGTTATTCACTTCTTTAATTGACAAGTATTTGAATAGGCTGCGAAGATATGTATCTCAGACTAAAAACGCAAACTCTGATACTTAATATGTGTTACCGCTCCGGCTTTTACCAATATATAGGTATAGCCAATATTTTTGTAATCCTTTCACTATTTTGAATGAACTCTTGATTTTAACTTATAATCTGTTTCATCAGTTCTTGATTCATCTTCTTTGCTTGTTTTTATACGCGCAAACAAATATAGGATTCTTGTTTCGTATACGATACAAAAACCCTATATTTTTATATACAACACAAACAGCTGGCCATCATGAATTATCTAAAACTCATCTTCTGCAAAATAAAACACAATGTTCCCGTCGTAATCAATGAAACCATCGTATTTTTTCAGTTTCACATGAATGACTTTCTCTGTACGATGCTCCACATCTATACTTTCTCCCCAATCAGAGCTAAAGCGAAGCACTTTCCCTATAGGACTCAGCAGGAAAGGCAAAGAAGCTCCCGGACTACCCGACCAAGTGGAATAGCCATTGATGAACTCAATAGGTTCGCCATTCCGCCTGGCCGGATCCAATCTTTTATTGTCCAACTGCGACCTGACTACATTAAAGTTCTCGTCAACAATATCCATACACGATTTGCCTTTGCATTGTGCGTAGGCATATCCCAAATAAAAGTTGCGGATGTCCTTAAACTCGGGGCTTATCACTGTTCCGGTTTTATCAATCATCACCACTCCGCCTTCTCTCTTTGCAACAGACGCCTTCCCTTCACGGAACGGATAAGGCTCTTTACTGAATTTTGCAGGAATCACCATCTTGACCGATACGTCAATAAATCCCCAGCGTCCGCCATTCTCGGTCACTTTTACAGCAGCCAGGCCTTCACAGAAATCTTGTACCTTCAAATAGATAGCCGGGCAAACGATCTTACCAGCCTTATTGAAAAATCCATAACGCCTTTTATCCATGTCATAGAAAGCCGCCAAACCATTGGAGAAGGGACGCGCCTCTTCCGGGCATTGCGCTCCCACAGTGAGCATAGTTTGAGCAAGAGCCGGAAATACCTCACGGCCTTGTCTGTCAATGTAAGTACACTTGGAGTACCGGTCATTCACCGTCTTTACAATCAAGGCATAACCATCTTTATTGAAAGGAGCAGAATCCACAATCTTCGCATTGAGTTTTATAGCCCGTCCTTGCTTATTTATGACGTACCAAGTTTCAGTGCGCCCCCACATGTCACGACCGGACTTGCATACCAAGCAAGCTCCACCACCGAATTTTGGATAACCGAAACTTTTATAACTCCATTGGTAATCAATCACCTTATTCCCCAGCTCGTCTATGAAACCCCACAAGTAGGTTTCCTCATTCTTCACGGCAAGCAGACCATCGTGAAAGGCATAGTTGGTATCATACCTGTTTATTATCACTTTTTTGGCATTCTCCCCTATCCTGATAGGAGTAGACTGGGCAGCAGCAGGCAAAGCTATGCCTACTGCCAAACATATTGTTATCAAACTTTTTTTCATTTTCTTATGACAATCTAAAATTAACAGGAACCGTATATTTCACTCTGACGGGTTTGCCTTTCTGCTTTCCCGGTGTCCATCGGGGCATTGACTTAATAACCCGAAGAGCTTCTTTATCCAAATAAGGATCAACACTTGTCAGCACATGTGCATTGATGATACTTCCGTCCGTGTCCACCACAAACTGCACAACTACTTTTCCCTGCGTACCATTTTCCTGCGCGACCTGAGGATATTCCACATTCTGTGCGATATAGCGCATCAATGCCACGTGTCCGCCGGGATATTCGGGCATCACCTCTACATTGTCATATATCTTATTAGGATCTTCCGCCTCCACTTCCTTGCGCAGTTCAGCTGCCAATTCGGCTTGCAGTCTGACCCTCTCCGCTTCCTCACGCTTATCTGTTTCTTCAACAGGAGCTATATACGGCACTTCGGAAACTTCATCCTCTACTATGATTAACTGTTCAGGTGCCTCCTGAGAACTTTCAGCTTCGGATAAGGACTCCGACGCTTCCGAAAGAGATTTCTGCAGAGCCTTCCTATCCGCCAGCCGTTTTTCCAAATCCCTAAAATCCATATACAGATTGTAAGTGCCCCATTTCTCCGTCTCTATCCGCAGGCTTTTGTCGGAAGGCAAGTAATGCAACGTAAGATTTTGCTCATAAGTATGTACGAACGCATCGCAACCCTCTGACTTCATGATGGAGTCCACATACAATATATATAGGCAATCATTGGCCATTATCTTAATGATTCCATAAGCTCCTTCAATATCCCGATTATACAAGCCCAACTGCGCATGGGCAAATGCTTTGGCATCTTCCCTCGTCCGCCACTCTCCGACCAATGGGTGCTCCACATCGGTAGAGGGTAGGATGCGACTTTCCATTTCGTCCAAATAAATATTGACCTGTCTTTTCCCATTAGTCCACTTTCCTGTAAAGAAGCATTCACCATCATACACTCCATAATCCATCTTGAATGTTCCGGTATTCTTTCCCCCAACAAATTCATTGATGACGTAACGCCCCTCCTCTATCTTCCCACTCAACTGAATATCCTGCTTGTTCCGTTTATAGAAATAGGTGCCATACAAAGAATCGCCTTCCTGCTTTAAACACATTTGCACTTCTGATTTTCCAACCCTTCCCTCATAAAGGGTTTCTTTAATGGCGGGCACATTTACCACTTCCACAGTCTCTCCACCCTTCAAACAAAAGAACAAAACAGACAGAATCACCAACACTGACGCGCCGCCTATTATATAGTATTTCTTGTGTGAGCCGCCAGACGAAGCAGGGACTTCCACCGTTTTTCGAGCCGGTGGGGTTACAGACTGAGGGTTATCATTGGATGAATCCCTTTCAGCATTTCCAAGATTGTGTTCCATTCTTGCACGCAGTCTGCGGTTCCATCCTTTACGATAAGTAACTAACAGCCAAATTTCAACAAATAGTACTCCCCAACTTATAATTACACCGACAATCTTTAATGCCGCATCACCGGCAGAATCAGGAATGAGCTTGACAGCGACAAACGACAGAAGCAAAGTAACAAGGATATTAAGTACCGGATGCAGCCCCCAAAAAAGAGTTTGCAACGGATACCATTTATAGAACGAACAAAAATAACGTAAAGCCGTAACGAAATAGGGCAATGAACATAATACCAATAAGATTGGCCCTATTCCCATTTCCTGCCTCACTTCATGTCCCCAATAAGACGTCTCAGCGTTTTGAGAGCCAAGAGCAAAAGCCATGAGAACAAGGCCAATACAGAAACTAAAACTATAATAAAAGTCCACCACACTTACAACAAAATGTTGAAATACTTTAGGCAACTTCAACTTCAAGATTCCAAGAACCAATACAGGAACAATCATTAGAAAAATAAGGAACAAATAAAAGCCACCGGAACCTTTATCGATATTTTCCGCAACAGTAAAAGATTCAAGAACTTCTCCATTTACTACGGTTTGAGCCAATGGAGCAAAAAGAAAGATTAGAAAAACCAAAACAGCTATTAGAATATTGCAGATACCAGAACTGCTTTTCGGCATTTTTACATCAGAATGCATCATATTATATTGAATTATGATACAAAAAAAGGCGGAACCATTCAACCTATCCAGTCCTGAGGTATCGCCAAACACCGCGCCAAGGAATAAGTGTAAACAGTTCACGCCCATAGAGCGTGAACTTCAACATCTTATTCTCCTTGGCTTTCCAATTGGCGATTTTCAGGACCAAGTAATAAGAGCTAAAGCTCTAATATGTATAGAAAGAACGGAAACGCTTTTCCTTTGTTTGTTATTAATAAATAGAAATAATTAAAAATCACATAGTCCGGCATCCTGTCAGGCTACTTTCAAAAAGGATATCTCCTTTCTACATCAGAGTTTTGTCTTCTTCCATAGGCAATCCGCTTCACTGATTAAACATATATTTTATCGCATCAAAGTTAGATAATACATACAATATTACAAAATTATTCACCCGGCATTTTTATCAAAAAGCTTTATTCCTTCTAAAAATACGATACGGCTCCTGCTTTCAATACCTAAATCTCCCTAACGAAAGAAGCTTCCCACCGCATAAAGAGGCACGTTCACCATCCATTCCTCCTCCCGATAAGCGGACATAGAAGTGCGGACAGCCAACGACGGCTGATATTCCTTAACATACAGCCGAAGGCTTTTGGCTTGCAGGTTCTCTTCGGCTTTCACCTCTATAGGAACCACGCTTCCCTGATATTGCAACAGAAAGTCTATCTCCGACTGCGAGTTGGATTTAGCCCAATAATAAGGTTCGTGCTGCACAAGCTGTTGAAGCACATATTGCTCGGTCAATGCCCCCTTAAACTCCGTAAAGATAGCGTTGCCATGCAACAACGTTTCCGCATCAATGCCGTTCATAGCGGAAAGTAACCCTACATCCACCGTGAAGAGTTTAAAAGCAGTATACTCTTGATAGGCTTTCAGCGGATATTTGGGAGCCTTCACACAAAAGACTTGGTGGATTAGTCCACAATCATACAGCCACGAAAGTGCCAGTTCGTATTCACGCGCACGGGCTCCTTCCTTCACCAGCCCGTAAACAAACTTTCGGTTTTCCTTGCTCAGTTGTGCCGGAATGGAATTCCATAACTGCCGGATACGCGGCACAATCTCTGCCGGAGCATGCTTGGAGAAGTCACGGTCGTAACTCCTCAGTATTCCGTTCTGAATGTCGCGCACTTCTTCCCAACCGGCTTCTTCGCTGAATGCCAGCACCGCTTCGGGCATGCCGCCCACAAAATAATACTGCCGAAGCCGTTCGGCAAACTTATGGGCAAAAGTGTTTACCAGTTGCCAGTCTCTGCCCGACAGCAGTCCGCAAAGCTCCTTGTCACCAACAGCTTTCAGGAACTCAAGGAAGTTCAATGGATGCAAAGTCATGAAGTCCACCTTTCCCACTGGGAATGATTCCTTTTTGTGCAGTTCGATGCCCAGCAACGAACCCGCCGCAACAATATGCTGTTCCGGAGCATTTTCCTGAAAATATTTCAAGACGGTCAGCCCGTTCTCCGCCTCCTGTATCTCATCAAGCACAATCAACGTCTCGCCCGGCTCACACGCCACTTTCGTCGCAGTACGGATGGCCAGCAGGATTCTATCCACATCAAAGTCTTCTGCAAAAAGGGTACGAAGGTGCTTCTGCTCCTCAAAGTTGACATAAGCCACCTGCCCATAGCATGTACGCCCGAATTCCTTCAGTAACCAAGTTTTCCCCACTTGCCTTGCACCCTCCACTATCAGAGGCTTGCGGCGTTTCTTTCCTTTCCACGCCCTTAGTTGTTCCAATGCATCTCTTTCCATACTTCAAAGCTTGTTCATTCACAAAATCAGGAGGAGTTTTCCCCATACAATCACATTTTCAAGAGGAGTTTATTGCAAATATACACATTTTCAAGAGGAGTTCCCACTTTAGATGGCAAAAGAAGGAGAAGTTTCGGTTATTTAACGTCCTCACCACAAAGCATCCCCATACCCATCACGGACACATTCCCTACCTTTCCCCCGTAAAAAGCTTGCATATCTACTGAAGCATGGCTACCTTTGCCGTTCAAGATACCATCTTGTGCGGTATAAGATACCATCTTAAACAGCTCAAGATGCCATCTTGCGCAGCAAAGCAAAGGGAACTACAGTTTATAGGGAAATGAGTTCCAGGCGCTAAGGTACTATGCAGCTGACATTGAGAAACATAGATGCTATTAACAACATCAATCAACAGGAACAAGAATATGGGAATGATTTATTTAGTAAGGAAGAAACTCTTCAGCACCAAAGAAGGAATGAAACAACTGTACTACGCTGTGCAACGTACCCTACAACCACGTGGCGGAGTAACAACCGAAAAGTTGGCGCAACGCATGGCCCGTCGCAAAGGTATGGGTGAAGGCGACGTGCAAAGCGTACTGGTGGACCTACCCAAATACATCGAGGAAGCACTCAGCGAGGGAGAGTCCGTCACTATCAGAGGACTTGGCTCCTTCAACCTCGCCATAACAAGCGAGGGCTTCGAGCATCCCGACGACGTGATGCCGGGCAAGGTACGGGTTTCACGCATCTACTTCAAACCGGATCGCATGTTAGTGGGAAGGCTACGCCAGAACATGAATTTCTTCCGTTACCCGCTGAGCAAGTACTTCCCCCACGAAATGCTACGCCCCGAAACACTGGAACGCGAACGGGTACGGCCCCCAAAGACGCCGGAAAACGAAGCAAAGGACATCAATACGGTAACAGACTGAAAGAACAGAAAGCCGTCCACAAGCGGATATTTCAGTGCCAACACCTTACACACAACGACCTAAAGCCGATGAAAGAGAGAAAGTGCCGAACGGTATGATTATTCGCACAAGCCACACCTAAAATGCGGACAAGCACTTAAAACAAATCTTAATCTTCTGCAAGCGAGACAAAAAAGGTATTTCATTTCAAGATAATTACGTATATTTGCGAGCTAAACAAGAGAACGAAAAGCGCCGGAACGAGTCGGAATGAAATAAAACGGCCCGGAGTTATTAACAAAAAGGGCGACTTATCAACAGATTTTGCAATCTTTCTCTTTTTTAGTAGGCGCAATACGGAATTATCACTTATTTCGCTGCCAATAAACACTAAGATTATGGGAAAAATTATTGCTTTGGCAAATCAAAAAGGCGGTGTAGGGAAGACTACGACTACGATTAATCTCGCAGCTTCACTCGCTACCCTGGAAAAGAGAGTGCTCGTTGTGGACGCAGACCCGCAGGCAAATGCCTCTTCCGGTTTGGGTGTCGACATCAAGCAGGCGGAATGCACTATATACGAATGCATTATCGACCGGGCCGATGTTCGCGAAGCTATCCATGACACGGAGATTGAGACACTGAAAGTGATATCCTCACACATAAACTTGGTGGGCGCCGAGATAGAAATGCTCAATCTGAAAAACAGGGAAAAGATACTGAAAGAAGTACTCGCCCCATTGAAGGAAGAGTTTGATTATATCTTGATAGACTGCTCGCCCTCTTTGGGACTGATTACCATCAATGCACTGACGGCAGCCGACTCTGTGATTATCCCCGTACAAGCGGAATACTTTGCACTGGAAGGTATCAGCAAATTATTGAATACCATCAAAATTATCAAGTCTAAACTGAATCCGGCACTTGAAATTGAAGGTTTCCTACTAACGATGTACGACTCGCGTCTGCGCCAGGCCAACCAGATTTACGACGAAGTGAAACGCCACTTCCAGGAACTGGTGTTCGACACTGTCGTTCAGCGTAACGTCAAGCTGAGTGAAGCTCCCAGCTACGGTCTGCCTACCATCTTATATGATGCAGACTCTACAGGAGCCAAGAATCATATGGCACTTGCCAAAGAACTGATCAGCCGTAATAATTAATTCAAAACGAAGAACCATGGCACAAAAAAGAAATGCATTAGGACGCGGGCTGGACGCCCTGCTTTCAATGGACGAAGTGCAGACCGAAGGCTCTTCTTCCATCAACGAAATAGAGTTGTCGAAGATTGTCGTCAACCCGAACCAGCCCCGTCATGAATTTGACGAGACAGCGCTTCAGGAACTTGCCGACTCAATATCTGAAATAGGTATCATTCAGCCCATTACCCTACGCAAGCTGTCGGATGACGAATATCAGATCATCGCAGGCGAACGCCGTTTCCGTGCTTCACAACTCGCCGGACTGAAAAGTATTCCCGCCTATATCCGCACTGCCGATGACGAGAACGTCATGGAAATGGCGCTTATCGAGAATATACAACGTGAAGACTTGAACTCTGTGGAAATAGCCCTTGCCTACCAGCATCTGTTGGAACAATACGGGCTTACACAGGAACGCCTTAGCGAACGTGTCGGTAAAAAGCGTACAACAATTGCCAACTACCTGCGCTTATTGAAACTGCCCGCCCCCATTCAGATGGCGTTGCAGAACAAGCAGATAGACATGGGACATGCCCGTGCACTTGTAACACTGGGTGATCCGAAGTTGCAAGTGAAGATATTCGAAGAAATCATCGAGCACGGATATTCCGTACGTAAGGTGGAAGAAATAGTAAAATCCCTGAGCGAAGGCGAAGCCGTGAAAAGCGGCGGACGAAAAATAGCTCCCAAACGAGGAAAACTGCCGGAAGAATTCAACATGCTGAAACAGCAGTTATCAGGCTTCTTCAGTACCAAAGTGCAGTTGACCTGTTCGGAGAAAGGAAAAGGTAAAATCAGTATCCCGTTCAATAACGAAGAAGAATTGGAACGTATTATCGGCATACTCGATACTCTTAAAAAATAAATGACGAAAGGAACAAGAACATATCAATGGTGTATCGCCCTGCTGCTTTGCTTCGTGCAGACGGCAGGGATTGCTGTGTATGGGCAGAACCGTCCGCGTGCTGCTGCCAAACGGCAGCAATTGGAACATGCAGACTCACTGAAAAGACTGCCGCAAGTAGCTCTGGACAGCCTGAATGCACAAACAGAATCTGCCCTGCAACGGGTTTCGGCTGCTGACAGCATTGCCTTAGCCGACAGCATTGCTGCCGAAAACAAAAAGCGTCTGCTGGAAATGACTTCCAGTACTACCCCACAAGTACCTCCTACACCAACAGACAGTATAAACGGGGCACTTAACAAGAAAGTATTTATCCCCAACCCGACCAAGGCAACATGGCTCGCCCTGGTTATCCCCGGTGGTGGACAAATCTATAACCGTAAATTCTGGAAGTTACCTATTATATATGGTGGATTTGCAGGATGTGCTTATGCACTAACCTGGAACAACAAGATGTATAAAGACTACATGCAGGCCTATAAAGATGCCGCTCTTGGCAACTGGGAAGCCAACAGTATTCATGACCTTTTGCCACCCGGATATTTGGACAGAACCCCAAAAACGCAAATAACAGAAACCCTCCGAAAGCAAAAGGATACGTACAGGCGCTATCGTGACCTGAGTATTTTCGCTTTCATAGGTGTTTACCTGATATCGGTTATTGATGCCTATGTAGATGCGGAACTATCCAATTTCGATATAACCCCCGACCTAAGTATGCGGGTAGAACCTGCCGTAATCAACAGTCAATACAGTATAGGCAGCTCCAACAAATCTGTCGGGGTGCAATGCAGTTTCCGTTTTTAATGAATTAAGCTATACCAAAGAATAATCACACATGAAGAATAAATCTGTAAATATGAAGAAGTTTATCGCTACTCCGTTTCTGTTTTGTCTATCACTTTTCGCCTTCCAGGCGCAAGCTCAGGAAAGTGTAGAAGTAGTGATCCGTGACAACGGAACAGAACGCCAGGAAAGCATTGAACTTCCCCAAAGTATGACTTATCCGCTGGACAGCCTGCTCAATGACTGGAAAGCCAAGAATTACATTGATTTAGGCAAAGATTGCAGTACCTCCACAGAGAACCCGCTCTTTAGTGACTCTGTTTATATCGACCGTCTCAGCCGTATTCCTGCCGTAATGGAAATGCCTTATAATGAGATTGTACGTAAATTCATCGACATGTACACAGGACGTTTACGTAATAACGTATCATTCATGTTGAGCGCCTGCAACTTTTATATGCCCATCTTCGAAGAAGCACTCGACGCCTATGGATTACCGCTCGAACTCAGATACTTACCTATCATTGAATCTGCGCTGAATCCTTCTGCCAGATCCCGTGTAGGTGCTTCCGGTTTGTGGCAGTTCATGCTGGCTACCGGAAAGATGTACGGATTGGAAAGCAACAGTCTTATCGACGAACGTTGTGATCCTATTAAGGCCACGTGGGCAGCTGCCCGCTACCTGAAAGACCTGTACGCCATTTATCAAGACTGGAATCTGGTGATCGCCGCTTACAATTGCGGACCAGGTACTATCAACAAAGCAATCCGCCGTGCCGGTGGTAAAACTGATTACTGGGAAATTTATAATTTCCTGCCCAAAGAGACCCGTGGATATGTGCCTGCATTCATTGCCGCCAATTATGTGATGACTTATTATTGTAAGCACAACATCTGTCCCATGGAAACTAATATCCCCGATGCTACAGACACTGTGCAAGTAACAAAAAACTTACACTTCGAACAGCTTGCCGATATCTGCGGCGTTAGTATGGAAGAAATTAAGAGTCTTAATCCTCAGTTTAAGAAGAGTATAATTCCCGGTGAAAGTAAAGCTCAAACCCTTCGCCTGCCCATGAATTACATCAGTACATTTATCGACAATCAGGATACTATTTATGCCCACCGTGCGAGTGAATTATTCAAAAACCGTAGAACCGTAGCCATCTCCGAACCCCGTTCTACAGCAAGACGCGCTACAACCGGCAGTGGAAATCTGACTTATCATAAAATACGAAATGGCGAAACATTGGGTACTATTGCACGCCGCTATGGAGTCACCGTAAAACAACTTCAAAGTTGGAATGGGTTGCATAACACCAAAATTTCTGCCGGAAAGCAATTGAAGATATATAAATAAGAGCACAAACGCTTGCACGGTGTTGAAATTTGCTTATTTTTGCAGCAATAGAAGAAAGGAGACAGGGATATGGAAGAGAATGTGAGCCAGAAAGATAAAGAAAAAGTCGAAGAGGAAATGATTGAACAGGCTTTCCAGCAACTGTTAAACGACTATTTGGCAACCAAGCACCGTAAACGCATTGAAATTATAACAAAGGCATTCAACTTTGCCAACCAGGCACATAAGGGCATCAAACGCCGCTCAGGCGAACCCTACATTATGCATCCCCTGGCTGTGGCACAGATTGTTTGCACCGAAATAGGTCTGGGGTCTACATCCATTTGTGCAGCATTACTGCACGATGTGGTAGAAGATACAGACTATACCGTAGAGGACATAGAGAATATATTCGGCCCGAAAATCGCCCAGATTGTAGACGGACTGACCAAAATATCCGGTGGTATCTTCGGTGACCGGGCTTCGGCACAGGCAGAGAACTTCAAAAAGTTGCTGTTGACGATGTCCGATGATATACGTGTGATCCTTATCAAGATAGCGGATCGTCTGCATAATATGCGTACGCTGGGTTCCATGCTTCCAAATAAGCAATTCAAAATTGCAGGTGAAACTTTATATATATATGCTCCACTCGCCAACCGCTTAGGACTTTATAAGATAAAGACCGAACTGGAAAACCTGAGTTTCAAGTACGAACACCCTGAGGAATATCAAGAAATAGAAAATAAACTGGCTGCTACGGCTACCGAACGCGATAAAGTATTCAAAGAGTTCACTGCTCCGATAAGTGCACAGATGGACAAGATGGGACTGAAGTATCGTATCCTGGCACGTGTCAAATCCATTTATTCCATATGGAACAAAATGCAGACCAAGCATGTACCATTCGAAGAAATCTATGACTTGCTTGCCGTACGTATTATTTTTGAACCACGTAACGCGGACGAAGAGTTAAATGACTGTTTCGATATCTACGTCTCTATTTCTAAAATATACAAGCCCCACCCCGATCGCCTGCGCGACTGGGTGAGCCACCCCAAAGCAAACGGCTATCAAGCTCTACACGTTACCCTCATGGGCAACAATGGACAGTGGATCGAAGTACAAATCCGCAGTGAGCGCATGAATGACGTGGCCGAACAGGGTTTTGCCGCACACTGGAAATACAAAGAAGGCGGTGGTAGCGAAGATGAGGGCGAGCTGGATAAATGGCTACGCACCATCAAGGAAATTCTCGATGATCCGCAACCTGATGCCATTGATTTCCTCGACACTATCAAATTGAACCTGTTTGCATCGGAAATCTTTGTATTCACCCCTAAAGGTGAAATCAAAACCATGCCACAGAACTCTACGGCGTTAGATTTTGCATTTTCCCTGCATACAGATATAGGTAGTCATTGTATCGGCGCAAAAGTAAACCATAAACTTGTACCACTCAGCCATAAATTGCAAAGTGGTGACCAGGTGGAAGTTCTGACATCCAAATCACAACGGGTACAGCCGGAATGGGAAGTATTTGCCACTACAGCCCGTGCCCGCGCAAAGATAGCTGCCATCCTGCGCAAAGAACAAAGAACAAACCAGAAAGAAGGTGAAACCCTTCTGAACGAATTTTTCAAAAAAGAAGAACTGCGATTGGACGACATGCTGGTTGACAAACTTGTGAAAGCTCATAACATGAAGAACAGGGATGAGTTGCTCATAGCTATCGGCAATGGAAAAATCGTATTGGGTGATCTGGATAAAAATGCCCTGAAAGAAAAACAAGGAACCAATTGGAAGAAATTCCTCACATTCTCATTCGGCAGTAATAAAGACAGCAAAGAACCTGTTGAAGAAAAGATACCGCAGGAAAAGGAGAAGATCAATACTAAGCAAATCCTGAAACTGACGGAAGAGAATATCCAGAAAAATTACATCATGGCAGAGTGTTGTCATCCTATTCCGGGTGATGATGTATTGGGATATATCGACGAAAATGACCGGATTATTATCCATAAACGCCAGTGCCCTGTCGCTGCAAGGCTGAAGAGCAGCTACGGCAACCGTATCCTTGCCACGCAATGGGATACACAC
The DNA here is from genome assembly GCF_003474285.1 of Bacteroides sp. AF39-11AC. Lineage (NCBI taxonomy): Bacteria > Pseudomonadati > Bacteroidota > Bacteroidia > Bacteroidales > Bacteroidaceae > Bacteroides > Bacteroides sp. AF39-11AC. The sequence goes on from NZ_QROH01000007.1 coordinate 36,021, forward strand.
AAAGAGCTATCTTTCCTGGTGAATATCTATATCAAAGGCATAGACGCCATGGGATTACTGAACGAAGTAACACAAGTCATCTCCCGCCAGTTGAACGTAAACATCCGTAAACTATCCATCGAAACAACGGACGGTATCTTTGAAGGAAACATCCAGCTATATGTGCATGACGTGGATGATGTGAAGACTATCAGTACTAACTTGAAACAAATACAGAATATCAAGCAAGTAACCCGAGTAGAAGCATAAAACTATAAAAGTACATTTCATATGTTTAATTCGAAAAAAGGAATTGACGACAAGGTAAGTAATAAATTAACCACACTTTCCTGTCAAAGTTTAATAAAAGGTGATTGTTCTATCGATGGAGATATGCGCATCGACGGAATCGTAGAAGGAAATATTCAATGTACGGGTAAAATTGTTATCGGCCCCGAAGGAAGAATACACGGAAATCTTTCTTGTACACATGCCTGTCTACATGGAACTATCATCGGTGATGCTTATATAAAGGAAGAACTCACTCTGAAAGCTAATTGCGTGATGCAAGGTAATATTTATACCAGTAAATTGGAGATAGAATCACAAGCTAAATTCAATGGAACCTGTAACACGAATGATACCAATAATGAGATAAAATTATTGGAAGCAGTTACTGAATAACATTATTTACAATAGATTCAATTTAACAAAACCACCTTGCTGAAAAAAGTTTTATCTTATATAGGCGCTCATTATTGATATAAAATAGCTACTTTTGCAATATATATCAATGAAGTATACTATGATAGTTGGCAAATATATAAATTTGGGAACGCTCCAGAAACTACTGTTTAATGGTGAGAAGGTGATTATTTCTGATGAATGTATTCAAGAAGTAGATAAGAGTTTCCGTTTTCTGAAGGATTTCTCAAGTGATAAAATTATTTACGGAATAAATACAGGATTCGGTCCTATGGCTCAATATAGAATTGAGGATAAATCATTAACAGAACTACAATATAATATCATCAGAAGTCACTCTACCGGAGCAGGTAAACCATTACCTCCACTTTATGTAAAAGCAGCAATGATTGCCCGGCTATTCACCTTTCTACAAGGGAAATCAGGTATACATACCGAATTGGTAGAACTGCTTGTTAAATTCATTAATCTGGATATTTTTCCATATATACCGGAACACGGTAGTGTAGGTGCCAGTGGCGATTTAGTGCAATTAGCCCATATAGCATTGACTTTAATCGGCGAAGGAGAAGTGTTCTATCAAGGGCAACTACAACCTACCGCCCAAGTGCTTGAGAAAAATCATCTCAAACCTTTCTCTATACATATTCGTGAGGGGCTTTCAGTAACAAACGGTACTTCCGTCATGACGGGTATCGGCATTGTTAATCTGATTTATGCACGCCAATTACTAAACTGGTCCGTATGCGCCTCAGTAATGATGAATGAGATTGCCGCATCCTATGATGATTTTGTTTCTCAGCCGTTAAACGATGCTAAGCTTCATAAAGGACAGCAGAAAATAGCTAAGGCTATGAGAGCCTGGATGTCGGACAGCCAATGCACACGTAAGAGAGAAAACGAACTGTATGGACAGAAACACGAGGAAAAGATCTTCGAACATAAAGTACAGCCTTATTATTCGCTAAGATGTACTCCACAGATACTGGGACCAGTTTATGACACATTGATAAATACGGAAGAGGTATTAATCAACGAAATCAACTCAGCCTGTGACAACCCGATTGTTGATCCGGAAACCCAAAATGTATATCATGGTGGAAACTTTCATGGTGATTACGTCTCTTTCGAAATGGATAAATTAAAAATTGCTATTACTAAACTGACGATGCTAAGTGAACGCCAGTTGAACTATCTGTTCCATGATCGTATCAACGGAATACTTCCCCCATTTGTCAATCTGGGAGTGTTGGGACTGAACTATGGATTGCAAGCTTCGCAATTCACGGCAACTTCCACTACTGCAGAGTGTCAGACACTATCCAATCCAATGTATGTGCATAGTATCCCTAACAACAATGACAATCAGGACATTGTGAGCATGGGAACGAATTCTGCATTAATAACCAAAACAGTTATTGAGAATTCTTATCAAGTTATGAGTATTCTATTTATGGGGATTGTACAGGCGGTGGATTATTTAAAGATACAAGATCAATTGAGTACGGAATCACGCAAAGTGTACAATGAAATCCGGGCATTCTTCCCTGTATTTTCCCAAGATACTCCTAAGTATAAGGAAATAGAGGCTATGAATGAATACTTGAAAAATAAGAAATTCAATTTATAAATGAAATACGCATTAATAACAGGCGGAAGCCGGGGCATAGGACGTGCTATCAGTATCAAACTGGCAGAAAAAGGATATACCGTGCTGATTAATTATCAAAGTAATGATAAGGAAGCGGCCAATACCCTGCAACTCGTTCGAGAGCAAGGAGGAGATGGAGAACTACTAAAGTTCGATGTAAGCAGCCCGGCAGCAGTATCCGAAGCTTTAAACACATGGAGTGCCCAACATCCGGACGAATATATTGAAGTACTGATTAACAATGCAGGAATTCGCAAAGACAATTTAATGCTCTGGATGACCGAACCTGAATGGAACGGAGTACTGAATACCAGCTTGAATGGCTTCTTTTATGTCACCCAGGCATTGCTTAAAAACATGTTAGTCAAACGTTTCGGCCGCATTGTCAATATAGTTTCGCTATCAGGCATCAAAGGTATGCCCGGACAAACAAATTATTCTGCTGCTAAAGGGGGTGTCATTGCCGCTACCAAGGCATTAGCTCAGGAAGTGGCAAAGAAGCACGTGACCGTCAATGCGGTGGCTCCCGGATTCATCCGTACGGAAATGACCGAAGACATCAGTGAAAACGAATGGAAAAAGCACATCCCTGCCGGGCGCTTCGGCGAACCGGAAGAAGTAGCTGATCTTGTAAGTTTCTTAGTTTCCCCCAACGCCTCTTATATCACAGGTGAGGTTATTTCAATCAATGGAGGACTGCATACATGAGAAGAGTTGTCATTACAGGAATGGGAATTTACTCGTGCATCGGCAAGAATCTGAGCGAAGTAACAGACTCATTATATAACGGTAAATCGGGAATCGGCATCGATCCCCACCGGAAAGAAATGGGGTATATTTCTGCACTGACTGGTCTGCTGGAACGCCCTGATCTTAAAAAGATGCTGGACAGACGAAAACGTCTCTGCCTGCCTGAACAAGGAGAATATGCCTATCTGGCAAGTGTGGAAGCCTTCAAAAATGCAGGTATCGATGAAGCATTCCTGGAAGCGAACGAAGTAGGAGTACTCTATGGAAATGATAGTAGCACTGTACCGATTATTAATGCTGTGGATATTATCCGGGAAAAGAAGAATACGGTCCTGGTAGGTTCCGGTTCTATTTTCCAATCGATGAATTCAACTGTGTCGATGAACCTGTCGGTCATCTTCAAACTCAGAGGAGTAAACTTCACAATCTCCGGTGCTTGTGCAAGCGGTTCCCACGCCATTGGCATGGGATATCTGCTTATCAAATCGGGATTGCAGGACTGCATTCTTTGCGGTGGCGCGCAAGAAGTGAATCCATTCTCAGTAGGTAGTTTCGACGGGTTAAGTGCATTTTCCAATCGGGAAACTGAACCCCAGAAAGCATCCAGGCCTTTTGATAAAAGCAGGGACGGACTTGTACCCAGCGGAGGTGGCGCCAGTCTGGTATTGGAAAGTTATGAATCGGCTGTTAAACGGGGAGCACCCATACTGGCAGAAATTATCGGCTACGGTTTTTCATCCAACGGAGATCACATTTCTGTTCCTAATATAGACGGGCCAAAGCGTTCATTGGAAATGGCCATCCGGAATGCCGGAATCGCATTGGATGAAATTAAATACATCAATGCGCACGCCACTTCTACACCGATAGGTGATTTAAATGAAGCCAAAGCCATAGCGGAAGTATTTGAAGGACACCGCCCGTATGTGGCTTCCACCAAGTCTATGACCGGTCACGAAATGTGGATGGCGGGTGCCAGTGAAGTAATCTATTCTACTCTAATGATGCAAAATAACTTCATTGCTCCCAATCTGAATTTCGAAGAGCCGGATGAAGCATCTGCCCAACTTAATATCCCTGCCCAACGAGTAAATATGGAATTTGATACATTCCTCTCAAACTCATTCGGATTCGGAGGAACCAATTCTACATTAATTATTAAAAAAGTAAAGTAATATAAGTATGACCCACGAAGAAATCATTGAAAAGATAAGAGAAACCTTATCCGAAGAATTTGAAGTAGATATCGATCTTATCCAGCCTGATGCTCCGCTCATGCAAACCCTTGAGTTAGACAGTCTGGACTTGGTAGATATGGTAGTGTTGATTGAAAAGAACTTCGGTTTTAATGTAACCGGACAAGATTTTGTCGGAATCAAAACGTTCCAGGACTTCTATAATCTCGTCATCACACGTATGGCCGAAAACAAAAACGAATAAACAAGATGTGGAAAGGTAAAACCCGCGGCGGTGTATCCGGATACCTGTTTTTCATTTACCTGATCAGGTATTGTGGTGTAAAAGCCGCTTATGGTTTTCTGTCTCTGATTGTTCTTTATTTTATTCCGTTCGCTCCGAAAGCAACAAAGAGTATCTGGCAATATGCCCGTCGTATCTTAAAACGGAACCACATACAGTCGGTGGGACTATTGCTGAACAACTATTATCGTTTGGGACAGATACTTATAGACAAGGTAGCCATTGGAAATGGAATGATCGACAAATATCATTTCAAGTTCAACCACTATCAGGAGTTTCTTAATGTATTGGATGGAGATCAGGGAGTAATCATGATCGGCGCACATGTTGGTAATTGGGAAATCGGAACTCCTTTTTTCAACGACTACAGCAAGAAAATGAATGTGGTGATGTACGATGCCGAACATCAAAAGATTAAAGAAATACTGAAAAAGAACGGGCAGCAGCAACCTTACAAGATTATACCGGTCAACGAAGATAATCTGGCACATATATTCAAAATTACAGAAGCACTGGACCATAAAGAATATGTCTGTTTTCAAGGAGACCGCTATCTGAATGCAGACAAACTGCTGATTTGCAGGTTTATGGGACACGAAGCACGTTTTCCAATCGGTCCTTTCCTATTGGCATCGCGGATGAAAGTTCCGGTAGTCTTCTATTTTGCCATGCGGGAGGCTAAACAAACCTATCATTTCCATTTTATACTTGCGAAGCAAGTGTCCGGTTCGAAAGAGAAAAGAGCAGAACAATTATTATTGGAACAATATGTGAATGCTCTGGAAAAAATAATCGGCCAATATCCCGAACAATGGTTTAACTATTATTCTTTCTGGAAGCCGTCTGAATAAACAAAAATCAACAGAATGAAACTATTCCCTTCATTACAAAAGAGATATGCCAAAGAGCGATTCACCGCTGTGCAAGCACAGCGATTGGCCCAGGAAATCGCTTTTGGCCCCGTCGTATTTCAGGTCTCACGCCTGATGCTGAAATTCGGTATTTTCCGCTTGCTTTCCGACAACCGGGAAGGTCTGTCACTGGAACAGATCAGCCGGAAAACCGAATTATCCAGATATGCAGCACAAGTTCTACTGGAAGCCTCACTCACCATAGGTACTGTATTGGTAAAAGACGATCAATATATACTGGCAAAGGCCGGATGGTTCCTGTTGAACGATGAGATGGCACAAGTGAACATGAATTTTAATCAGGACGTCAATTACAAAGGTCTGTTCCATCTGGAAGAAGCTTTGGTAAATGGTCGCCCCGAAGGTTTGAAAGAACTGGGAAACTGGCCCACGATTTACGAAGGATTATCCAGTTTACCCGAGCAAGTGCAGAAAAGCTGGTTCGGATTCGACCATTTTTATTCGGACAATTCTTTCGACCAGGCACTCGAAATCGTATTCAGCCACTCTCCCCGAACTCTGCTCGATGTAGGAGGTAATACAGGGAGATGGGCTACTAAATGTGTGCAATACAACGAGAAAGTAGAAGTTACCATTATGGATTTACCCCAACAACTGGAAATGATGAAACAAAAGACGGAAAATATTTCCGGCCACGAGCGTATTCATGGACATGGTGTAAATCTTCTCGATGAAAATGTACCTTTCCCGAAAGGTTTTGATGCGATCTGGATGAGTCAGTTTCTGGATTGCTTTTCTGAGAAAGAAGTTATCAGTATACTCTCACGAGCTGCTCAGTCCATGTCTACAGAAGGGCGACTCTACATTATGGAAACATTCTGGGACCGACAGAAGTTCGAAACAGCTGCCTACTGCCTGACACAGATCAGTATATACTTTACTGCTATGGCAAATGGTAACAGCAAAATGTATCACTCCGACGATATGGCACGGTGCATTCAAGAATCAGGGTTGGAAATAGAGGAAATATATGACAACCTGGGATTGGGACACAGTATTGTAAAATGTAAGCTGAAATGAAAAGAACTCCTATCATATCCGGTGAAGGAATCTTGAACCTGATACCACAACGACCGCCAATCATTATGGTAGATTCATTCTGTGGCATTGAAGATAATTGTTCCTATTCAGGTCTCACAGTCACTGACGATAATATCTTCTGCCAGGAAGGTAAATTGCAGGAAGCAGGTATTATCGAGCACATAGCCCAATCGGCAGCGGCACGAATCGGATATATCTATTTACAGAAAAATGAACCGCTACCCTTAGGGTTTATCGGTTCGGTAGATAAATTAACCCTCCACCGTTTACCGGAGACAGGACAGGAATTATTCACTGAAATTACGGTTATTCAGGAGGTATTCGACATTACTTTGGTATCTGCTTGTGTAAGCACTACGGAAGGAGTGATTGCAGAATGCCGGATGAAAATATTTTTAGATAAGAAATGAGGCAAAAAACGAATCTGCATACACCTGCACTCATTGACCGCACCACAATAAAGGTACGTTTCAGCGAAATAGACTCCATGCAAATCGTATGGCATGGTGAATATGTACGCTATTTTGAGGATGGAAGGGAGTCTTTCGGGAAGCATTATAGTTTAGGATATCTACAGTGAAGGATATATGGTACCCATCGTTGAATTAAACTGCCAATTTAAGCAATCCTTATCCTTCGGTGAAGAAGTTATCATTGAAACCCGATACATTTCTTGTGAAGCTGCCAAGATTAAATTCGAATATGTACTATACCGGGCTACAGACAACAATATCGTTGCTACCGGAAGTACGACTCAGGTTTTTCTAAATACTAACAGGGAGCTGGAGTTAGCAACTCCGGCTTTTTATCAGGAGTGGAAAAAGAAATGGAACATCCAATAACTGTATATATCACAGCTGATACTCTGATCAGTTCTTTAGGAGCAAATACCCGGGAGAATATAAAAGCAATCCGGGAATATCGGAGCGGAATCACCAGGCATGAAGCAGGAATCATATCTGATACCTCTATATTAGCTGCCACGATTCAACCGGAACAATGGGAAAGAGCAAAGAATTTGGGTACGTACACACGCCTGGAACAACTATTCATACTCGCCATTCAGGATATTCTGTCCCATTCCGAAATGAATCTGGCGGATGAAGATTGCGGTCTCATCCTATCCACCACTAAAGGTAATATCGACCTGTTGGCCAATCATCCTGATGAGCCTGATATCAGAGTTCATCTATGGGAAATGGGGAGAAGAATAAGCGAATATTTTCAGGCCGGCAACCGGGTAGAAGTTATTTCTAATGCCTGCATATCAGGAGTATCCGCTCTGATTGTGGCAAAGCGATGGATCGAATCCGGCAGATACAAAAAAGTCATAGTAGCGGGAGGTGATATCCTCTCTCACTTCATTACCAGCGGATTTCTATCTTTCAGATCCATCAGTTCCGAAAGATGCTGCCCTTATGATGCCCGGAGAGACGGACTCAATTTAGGAGAGGCTTGTGGTGCTATCCTGCTGAGTTCGGAAGGAAACGATACGGATATCATCCTGTCCGGAGGAGCCATTAGTAACGATGCCAATCATATTTCAGGCCCGTCACGCACAGGAGACGGACTTTACTTCGCCATACGGCAGGCCATGGAAGAAGCCGCAGTTCTTGCCGAAGACATTAGTTTCATGAATACACATGGAACAGCTACTGTCTATAACGATGAAATGGAATCGAAAGCTATTCATTTAGCCGGATTGGAAACCGTTCCGGTTCATAGTTTGAAATCTTATTTCGGTCATACTTTAGGGGCATCGGGAGTGATTGAATCTATTATCTGTATTCACGAACTAAAGGAAAACGTACTATTCGGTACATTAGGCTATGAAAAGCCCGGCGTCAGCATGCCTATTCTGGTGCAAGCTGACCATCAGGAAATACCCATGAAGCATTGTATCAAAACAGCATCCGGTTTCGGAGGTTGTAATGCTGCTATCGTATTGACACTTCCCGCATATCAGAAACAGTCCTCAAGAGTACAATCACCGGTGACAGTTCATACAACCGCAACTGTTTCCATTGAAAATAGCTGTTTACGTATGAATGGAGAGACCGTTTTTTCATCATCTGCCCCAAACTTTGCGCAGTTTATCCGCGAAGCATATAAAAATACAGGTGGAAGTAACATGAAATTCTACAAAATGGACGACCTTTGCAAACTGGGATATACTGCTGTTGAATATCTGTTGAAAGAGAAAAGCTTTCAACCGGAAGAAATAGGTATATTGCTGGTTAATGCTGCCGCTTCACTGAATACAGATATTCGTCATCAGATGATTATCAATCAGGGAGGTGACCATGCAGCCAGTCCGACGGTATTTGTATACACTCTGCCTAACGTTGTAGCTGGTGAGATATGTATCCGTCATAAAATACAAGGAGAAAATACTTTCTTCATAGAAAAAGAATTCGATGCGGACAAATTGGAAGAATATGCACGAATTGTAATGAAGAAAGGTAATTTAAAAGCTTGCATCACCGGATGGTGCAACCTTTTAATGGAAGAGTATAAAGCTGATTTTAAATTAATAGAAGTACAACATTGATATGGAAGAATTAATTGAAAAACTAAAAAGAGAATTAATAGAAGAACTGAATCTTGAAGAAGTCACACCCGAAGAGATTAATCCTGATGAGCCGTTGTTTGGTGACGGTGGTTTAGGGCTCGATTCTATTGATGCACTTGAGATTATTCTTATTTTAGAGCGTAATTATGGAATCAAAATAAAGAATCCTGCAGAAGGAAAACAGATTTTCTACTCAATACGTACATTAGCTAACTATATCTCTGAAAATAAGAAATAATGAGGATATATGTAACCGGTTTAGGTGTTGTTTCAGGTATTGGTCTGAGTGTTGCAGAAAATATAGCTTCACTCAGAAAACATCAGCATGGTATGGGGAAAGTAACTCTTTTCCCTACGGAACTGGATGTACCCGTATCAGAAGTAAAATACAGTAATGAAGAACTAAAACGGTTGCTCTCTTTAGATATACAAAAAACGTTTTCACGGACAGCCTTATTAGGCATGTTAGCTGCCCGGGAAGCAGTCGATGACGCCCGGTTAGATTTGAAGACTTTGCGTGTAGGTCTCATATCTTCCACCTCTGTAGGCGGCATGGACTTGAGTGAGCATTTCTACAATGCCTTTAAAAAAGACAATAGAAAAGGAAGATTACGGGAAGTCATCTCTCATGACTGCGGTGCAAGTACTGAAATGATAGCGGATTATCTGAAAATAAATGACTTTGTAACCACTATCAGTACAGCCTGCTCATCAGCAGCTAATGCTATCATGTTAGGAGCCCGCATGATCAGGAACGGTCAACTGGATGCTGCCATTGTAGGAGGTACGGACGCCTTGTGCAAGTTTACCCTCAACGGCTTCAACTCACTTATGATTTTGGATAAGGAACACTGCCGTCCATTTGACGCATCCCGTGCAGGCCTCAACTTAGGAGAAGGAGCCGGATATATTGTGCTTCAATCAGAGAAATTACTCCGGAAAGAGCCTTATTGTTTATTAAGCGGATATTCGAATGTGAATGAAGCTTTTCATCAGACCGGCAGTTCACCCGAAGGAAACGGACCATTCTGGTCTATGACAGAAGCCATAGCTAAGAGTGAAATTCCTCCCGAAGAGATTGATTATATCAATGTACATGGCACAGGAACTCCAAGTAATGATCTTTCAGAAGGACTTGCTATCCGGCGGATTTTTGGTGATAAAATTCCTCCGTTCAGTTCTGTCAAAGCGTTTATCGGTCATACATTAGGAGCTTCGGAAGGAATTGAAGCGGTTTATTCTGTTCTCTCCGTATATCATGGTTTCATCTATCCCAATCTGAACTTCAAAGAACCTATAGAAGAAAACATGTTGATGCCCGAAACCTCATTCCGCGAGGGACTACCCATTCGTAATGTACTATCGAATTCTTTTGGATTCGGTGGAAATGATTCTTCGATCCTGTTTTCCACATTAAAAGAGAAATGATGCAACCTGTCTATATCAATCATATTGCTTCTATTCACGCGGATACTGCTTCCGGAGAATCCCCTTATTTATCCGCCAACGAACCGGACTACAAGAGTATTATCACAAATGCCGCACTACGGAGGCGTATGAGCCGGATCATCAAAATGGGAGTTGCCTGCGGACTGGAATGCATCAGTAGCCTACCTTCCGAAAAAGTACATGCGATCATCACCGCAACCGGTCTCGGATGCCTGGCAGATACAGAGAAATTTCTGAATACAATTATTGAGAATGAAGAACAACTACTGAATCCGACACCCTTTATCCAGTCAACCTTCAACACCATCGGAGCCCAAATAGCATTACTCCGCCAGATACATGCTTACAACATGACGTATGTGCACCGGGGATTAAGTTTCGAAAGTGCACTATTGGACGGTATGATGAGAATCTGGGAAGGTGACGAAAATGTCCTTGTAGGAGCTATTGATGAGATCACCCCTAACAGCCACGCTATACAACAACGCCTGGGACTGCTAAGAGGCATACAAGCAGGCGAAGGTGCCCAGTTCTTCTTGTTGGGAAGGGAAGCCACCGAATCCACATTAGCAGAACTTGCCGGTATATCGACTTTTATTCATGCGAACAGTACACAGGAAGTAGCTGAAAAGATTCATCGCTTTTTGCAAAGCAATGGATTAACAGCCGGACAAATCGATTGGTTGGTTACCGGTAAGAATGGAAACCCGAAAGAAGATACCCTGTATACTGATATAGAAAGCAGCCTGTTTCCCACAGCAACATGCACTACCTTTAAGAATGAATGTGGTGAATATCCTACGGCATCTTCCTTTGCTTTATGGAAAGTGGCTAAAACTTTTGAAGAAAATCTAAATCCGGGACAGACAGTTCTGATATATAATCATTATCACTCCATTAACCATTCACTTATTTTAATCCGGAAAAGACAATGATAGTGGAAATCCTGATCACATTACTGATTATCTTTCTAGTCTACGCATCTTGCAACATCCGTTCTAACATCTATCTCAAGGTATTTTGCAAGAAACAGACTGAAAAGAAAATTGTAGCTATCACCTTTGATGATGGACCGGACCCGGTACAAACCCCCAAAGTATTGCAAGTACTCAAAGAACAACAAATACCGGCTTGTTTCTTCTGCATCGGTCACAAAGTACAAGAGAATGAAGAGTTGATCCGACAAATCATCAACGAAGGACATCTGATTGGTAATCATTCTTTTACCCACACTAATCATTTTCCCTTGTACAGCCTGTCGAGGATGAAAAAAGACTTGCAAGCTTGCCAGTTTGCATTAGAACGAGTAACTTCGCAGAAAATCAAGTTATTCCGCCCACCGTTTGGAGTCACGAATCCTACTATAGCAAAAGCTGTCCGCATATTGGGATACACTCCTGTTGGCTGGAATATCAGAACACTCGATACACTGCAACCTTCCAAAGAGAAAGTTTTGAAGCGTATTCAGAAAAGGTTACGCCCCGGTTCTATCATCCTTCTACACGATCGGATGCCGGACAGTGACCTGTTATTAAAAGAGATACTTAACTTAATTAAAGAACAGGGATATACAGTTGTCCGTCTGGACAGCATGTTATAAAAGCATTATGAGAACCATACTAATAATATTATCAATCATATTGGGTATTTCCTATACCCATGCCCAGACAATGAAGAAGCTAATCCATACCCAGGATTTTGAAAACCGTCTGGCAAAGGAAGCACAAACCATGCAGTCCATTGAAAGTGACTTTACACAAGTGAAGTACCTGGATATTCTGGATGAGAAGGTAACCTCCAAAGGAAAATTCTATTATCAAAAGAGTGGCAAAATACGTATGGAATACGCCCAACCCGTCAACTACCTAATAGTGATAAACGACTCCCGGCTTAAAATTATATCGGACGGTAAAAAGAGCGTTATGAGCCTAACTGCCAATAAGATGATGAATCAAATGCAAGATATGCTCACAGCTTGCATGATAGGCGATCTCTCAAAAATGTCTTCCGATTACAAACTGGAATATTTTGAAAATGATTCCTATTATATAGTGAAGATTAAGCCGGTCAATAAAGCCATACAAGCCTACATTTCGGAAATTGAAATATATCTGGATAAGAAAGATATGTCGGTTTACAAATTGCGTCTTTCCGAAACAGCCACCAATTATACGGAATATGAGTTCTACAACAAGAGATTTAATGCTTTGAAAGATGAAACAAAGTTTTCTATTCGCTAATCTGATCTTTATTCTGTATCTATTCACTTCCTGCGGCTCCTCAAAAACAATAGCAGGAGATGCCACATCTTATGTGACACCTATCATTTGCGCTGAAGAATATTCGCAAAAATACAATATGCAGTTAGACTTCATGAAGCATCACTTCAGCGGTTTATTAATTGTACGGAAATTGCCGGATAATGAAATAAGAATATTGGCATCTACTTACTTCGGCCTCAGTCTTTTTGATTTTTCACTCCGGGAAAATGAATTTCACGTCAACAGCTGCATAGAGCCCATGAAGAAAAAGAAAATGCTGCTATTACTGGAAACAGACTTCAAGAATCTATTTTTAAGTGGAAAGAATATCCGCATCAAAAAGAAAAGCGGTACCTTTGAAAAAAGAATCACAGGCAGAGGATTCGGAAAATCAGTATTCTATCTATCGGAGTTCGCATCAGGACATCCCGAGCAGATAAAAATCAAACATCCCTGGTTGCGACTAAGTATACAGTTGGACAAATTAAAAGAAAACCCAAACTAATATGGCTGAACTTCTTCCCAATTTCTATAAAGTCACGCACTCTGAGCATATCAATGAAACAGACCGGGTAGTGCAAGTCATGCTCAACCCACAACATGCTATTTATAACGGACACTTTCCACAACAGCCCGTAGTTCCGGGCGTTTGTATGCTGCAAATGATAAAAGAGTGCATAGAGAAAATACAACAAGCTCCTCTGCAATACAAGCAGATAGCCTCATGCAAGTTTCTTTCTGTTATTAATCCGAATGAAACACCGGAATTAAAGCTCTCATTGACTATCAAGAAAAACGAAACGGGTACATTCCAGATTCTGGCTGAAGGAGCATCCTCAAAAGGTATCTGTATCAAATTAAAAGCACAACTAATCGGCAAATAAATATGGAAGAACGTAGCGAGGAACTATGGCATGAGAAAGCCAGGCAACTTGGTATTGTAGTTATTATACCTACCTACAATAATGAAAAGACGCTGACTACCGTAATTGAAGATGTACTCTTCTATGTAGAAGATATCATCATTGTCAATGACGGCTCTACCGATAGCACCCCTACTCTTCTGGAAAACTATCCGAACCTGCATATCATCACCCATCCTACCAATAAAGGAAAAGGAACCGCCTTAAAGAACGGATTAAAACAGGCCAAAGCAGCCGGTTACCGATATGCCATCACTATAGATTCCGATGGACAGCATTTTGCTTCGGACATTCCTATTTTCATGGAAGAAATAGAAAAAGAACCGGACACGTTGCTGGTAGGTGCCCGTAACCTGACTTCGGACAATATGCCGGGCAAGAATACTTTTGCCAATAAATTCTCCAACTTCTGGTTTAAACTTGAAACCGGAGTAAAGCTTCAGGATACCCAATCGGGTTACCGGCTCTATCCATTACATAAAATCAATGTGCAGAGATTCTACTATACCGCTAAATATGAATTTGAGCTTGAAGCACTGGTATTTGCAGTATGGGGAGGAACCACAGTCCGCAATATACCCATACATGTCTATTATCCGCCCCAGGAAGAACGTGTCTCCCACTTCCGTCCTTTCCGGGATTTCACCCGCATCAGCATATTGAATACCTTCTTAGTGTTCATTACTTTCCTCTGGATTTATCCGCGTAACTTCTTCCGGAAACTAACCTGGAGCAATTGCCGGAAATTCTTCCGGACTCACATTACACAGTCTGAAGAATCGAATCTGAAGATTACCTATGCCATTATGTTAGGTGTATTTATGGGAATAGTCCCGATTTGGGGATATCAGATGCTTGCCACTTTGTTTTTGGCTCATGTGCTTAAACTCAACAAAGTAATAGCTATTGTAGCGGCTAATATCAGTATTCCTCCCATGATTCCCTTCCTATTATATGGCAGTTACCTGACAGGATGTAAAGTTCTGGGCAGGCCGATTGAGCTTCATCTTACCAACATATCATTTGAAAATGTGAAATCGGTTTTAGAGCAATATTTAATTGGAAGTGTTATCTTTGCAACCGCTTGTAGTATACTGGCAGGTATTATAACGATCAGCCTGCTTACTATATACAGAAGGCCGAAAACAACATGACTCAATTCTTTATCAGACTATATAATTATTTCCAAAGACACAAAGTCCTCTTCTACTTGTCACTCTGTGTTTGTGTCCTTTTTATGGGGTACTTCGCCTGGCAAGTCAGGTTTGAAGAGAATGTGACCCGTTTCTTTCCTGATACGAAGAACAGCCAGAACATCACCAAGGTATTTGATAATCTAAAAATAAAGGATAAGATTATCATCTTAATCTCTCCTGCCGACTCTACAGTAACTCCGGATTTAATGATAGAGGCCGGAGACCAACTGGAACAAAACTTATTAGAAGAGTCTAACCAAACCTGGATTAAAGATATCTTTTCGGAAGTAGATGAAACAACCATTGAAAAAGCAACAGATTTTGTTTATGAAAATCTTCCGCTGTTCCTGACGGAAAAAGACTATCAGCACTTCGACTCACTCTTAACGCAGGAAGGCATAGAAGCCGTGATGCGAAAGAACTATACCAACCTTCTTTCCCCCGCAGGTATAGCATTGAGAAGTTATATACAAAGAGACCCGTTAGGACTTGGGAATAACGTCTTAAAGCATCTGCAAGATTTTCAGTTGGAAACCAATTATGAAATCAACAACGGACACATCTTTTCGAAGGAGGGAAATACATTACTGATGTTTATGACTCCGGTATTCGGAACAGGAAGTACCGGTGAAAATGAGAATCTGATCCGAATACTTGAAAATGAACTTCAGCAGGTTCAGAAAGAGTATCCTTCCATTCACGCATCTTACTTTGGAGGTCCCTCTGTCAGTGTCTATAATGCGCGACAGATTAAAAAGGATACTATTATTACTTCTTCGATCGCACTGCTGATTATCATTATTTTCATCTCGCTGGTGTTTAAGCACAAGAAATCAATCCCTCTCATTGTCACTCCCGTTTTATTTGGGGGATTGTTCGCTTTATGCCTGATTTATTTTATTCAGGGATATATCTCTGCAATTGCCGTAGGTGCCGGCTCGGCTATTCTGGGTATTGCACTGAGTTATTCCATACACATGCTGGCCCATCAAAATCATGTTTCTACTGTCCAGCAATTGATTAAAGAAATAACTTATCCACTTACAGTAGGCAGTTTCACTACAATAGGTGCATTCTTCGGTCTTACTTTTACCACCTCCGAATTACTGCGCGATTTCGGTCTGTTTGCTTCCCTAGCGCTTATCGGTACTACTCTTTTCTGTCTTATTTACCTTCCACATTTCCTGAAAGGACAAGCTGATGTGAAACAAGGCAGGGTCTTACGCTTTATAGAAAAAATCAATGCTTATCCTTATGAAAAGAACAAATGGTTAGTAGGCGGCATCGTCATTATTACCCTCATCGGTTTGTTTACTTCACAGAAAGTCAAGTTTAACGAAGACATGATGAGCCTAAACTATGAACCTCAGCACTTGAAACAGGCAGAAGCTAAACTGGAACAGCTTTTCAATGCTCAAGAGAAAACTGTGCTTTTTGTCAGTGTAGGTAAGAACATGACAGAAGCACTCAATAGTTATGCAAATACCAACCAGCACTTATCCGCTTTTAAAGAGCAAGGACTCATTAAAGCGTATGCTTCTGCCGAGCAATTCCTTATCTCACCGGAAGAACAGCAAAAGCGTCTGAAACAATGGAACCAGTATTGGGGAGAGTCGGGAAAGATATCAACTATCCGTAAATACATAGAAGACGCCGCCCGTACCTATCACTTCAGGGAAGGTAGTTTCAATGCATTTTACCAATGGTTAGAACACCCATTCCAGCCCTATAATTATCAGGACGATACAAATAGCATTGCCACTACCCTACTGAACGAATGGCAAACAAGTGCTGACTCCATCACGATGCTCGTTACCCAGGTACGCATCACTGATGATAATAAGGAAGAAGTCTATCAACAATTCAAGGATAATACGGATGTTGTAGTCTTCGACCGGAGTTATTTCACTAATCAATGGGTCTCTGCCATCAATAACGACTTTTACCTGATACTTTATATTTCTTCGTTCCTTATATTCCTGGCCCTATTGATTTCGTACGGGCGTATAGAATTAACCCTGATCAGTTTCCTGCCTATGCTTATCAGCTGGACCATTATTTTGGGCCTGATGGGGATTCTGGGTATCGAATTCAACATTATCAATATTATCCTCTCTACTTTCATTTTCGGTATCGGAGACGACTTCAGTATCTTCATCATGGATGGCCTCCAAAACAAATACCGGACAGGAAAAGCGATCCTGAATTCCCATAAGACAGCTATTTTCTTCTCTGCATTCACAGCCGTTGTGGGAATGGGAACTTTAGTATTTGCCAAACATCCCGCCCTGCAATCCATTTCACTGATTTCCATCCTTGGAATGGCTGCAGTGGTATTAGTAGCTTATACCATACAACCTATTATTTTCCAGTTCTTTATTGCTAAACCGGCTGCTAAGGGATTACCCCCGTATACTCTGATAGGTTTACTCCGTACGATCATCCTTTTCATGCTTTTCGTTACAGGATGCATCATTCTGAGAATTTTCATTTTCTTATTATACCTCATTCCGGTACGCCGCAGTTATAAGCAGCAGCTTGTTTGCCGGATTATCAACATTACTTGCAAAGGTATATTGGTAGTGGCAACATTCGTACGCAAAGAACACATCAACGTAACTAACGAGACATTCAAAAAACCGGCCATCATAATAGCTAACCACCAGTCTTTCATTGATATCCTGGAGTTATTATCTTTTTCCTCGAAGATTATCATGATAACCAATCACTGGGTATGGAACTCTCCGGTATTTGGAAAAATCATTCAATATGCAAGTTTCTTCCATGTAGACGAAGGATATGAACTTTGTGTGGAACGGATGCGGGAAAAAGTAAAAGAAGGATACTCCATCGCCATCTTCCCCGAAGGTACCCGAACCTATGACGGCAAGATGAAACGTTTTCATAAAGGTGCTTTCTATTTATCAGAAACTCTGCAACTGGATATTATTCCTATTCTGCTATACGGCAATGGAGAGATTATAGCCAAGGCACAACCTTTCTATGTCCGCAAAGGCATTATTTACTCTAAAATATTGCCTCGCATACTTTATAACGATGATTCATTCGGAACGACCTATCAGGAACGTACCAAGCGCATCTCTTCCTACATGAAAGAAGAATATGCACGTATTTGCCTGGAAAAGAATACACCGGCGAATCCGGCATTTTATGAGGCATTGGTACTGAACTATATCTATAAAAGTCCTGTCATCGAGTGGTACATCCGCATCAAAGTAAAGATGGAACACAATTACCAGTTATTCAATCAACTGATTCCGATGAAAGGACAGATTACGGATATCGGTTGTGGCCTCGGTCCTCTGTGTTATATGCTGTCTATGATATCCAAAGAAAGGCAAATATTAGGAATCGATTATGACGAAGATAAAATAGCTATAGCTCAACACGGTTGGCTTCGTGGTGAAAACCTTCGCTTTGAACATGCTGACGCATCGGTTTATGAGTTCCCGGAAAGTGATGTCTTCATCCTGAATGACGTATTGCATTACATGAATTATGAACATCAACATGACTTGTTAGTGAAATGCGCCAATCTTCTTCGTCCCGAAGGAATGATTATCGTACGTGATGGAAATTCCGCTGAGACTCATAAACATCGGTTAACCCGCCTCACGGAAGTTCTCTCTACCCAAGTTGTCAAGTTCAACCGCACAACGAATGAGCTCTGCTTCACTTCCGAAGCTCAAATTCAGAGCATAGCCCGGGAGTGTGGAATGGAAGTAAAGACTATCCGAAACGATAAATATACATCGAATACCATCTATATACTTAAAAAGCAATTACCATGAGTAAGTATGACATCATCATCATTGGAAGCGGATTAGGTGGCCTTGAATGTGGAGCCATACTTAGTAAAGAAGGGTATAACGTATGTGTGCTCGAAAAGAACGAACTGTTTGGAGGATGCTTTCAGACCTATCGCCGGAAAGGACATTTGTTGGATACAGGAATTCATTATATAGGTAGTCTGGACGAAGGACAAGTCATGAATCAGTTTTTCCGGTATGTAGGAATCATGGATCACCTCAAAGTCCGGAAACTGGATGAAAGTGCTTTTGATAAGATTTTCTATAAGAATCGCGTATATGATTACGCAATGGGATACGAACGTTTTATCGATACCCTTTGCCAATCATTTCCTCACGAAAAAGAAAATCTCCGGCAATATACAACGTCACTGAAAGAAGTAGGCAACCTGATCAGTGTGGACAATCTGAAGAAAGGTATTATTTCTACTGAAGGAATGAAGTTCTTCAATACCTCAGCAGCAGGAATGATAGATAAGATTACCACCAATCCTGATTTGCAATCAGTATTGGCCGGCTCGGCACTTCTGTATGGTGGTTTAAGAGAACATTCCAACTTCTATGAACATGCCATGATTAACAACTCCTACATACAAGGAGCCTATCGGTTCATTGACGGAAGTATGCAAGTGGCCTCTGAGATGATCAATGTGATTCGCACTCATGGCGGAACAGTTTTGAACAACAGTGAAGTCACCCGTATCATTGTAGAGAACAACCAGGTAACAGGGGTAGAGATAAACCATGCAGAGCGGATAGAAAGCAAATACATCATCTCTAACGTACACCCCAAACAAACATTAACTTTGCTGGACAAGACCCGCTGTATCAAAAATGCCTATATCTCCCGTATTAATTCTTTAGAAAATACATACGGCATTTTCACTCTCTACCTGATCATGAAAGAGAAAAGTTATCCGTATCTGAATCAGAACCTCTATCTGCATGGAGACAACGATGTATGGTATGATAAGAAAGTCAACATGGGATATACCACCAATTGCATGATCTCCACACAAGCATCTTCCCGCAACAGTGATTATGCAGACGTCATCTCCATTCTGACTCCCATGTATATAGATGAACTGTCCGTCTGGCAGAATACACTTCCCGAACAACGGGGTGAAGACTATAAAGCCTTCAAAATGGAAAAAGCCAGGCAATTGTTAGAGTTCATCAAAAGTCACGGAATCGATTTTACTGATCACATCGAGACAATGTATACCACTACTCCACTTAGCTACAGAGACTTTACGGGTACTTGTGACGGTTCTGCCTATGGAATTATCAAAGATTACAAATGTCCGCAAATCGGTTTTGTTTCCACCCGAACCAAACTGGGGAACTTATTTCTCACAGGACAAAATCTGAACGTCCACGGTGCTTTAGGAGTAACATTAACCTCCATCATCACTTGTGGCGAATTACTCGGACATGAATATTTAGCTAAACGAATAGGCCATGCATAAGATATTAAAGAAAACAATTAAATATACGGCATGTGGCATAGGGGTACTTCTCCTTGCCATCATCCTCTTTGTTAGCATACTCTATTTCTCCGCAGATATGCTGACTCCCGACTACACTCCCAAAGCCAACGGAGAATTGGTACAGACAGATAGTCTTCGGGAATATGCGGGCAATTATCTGCGGCAAAGCAACAGTGGTCTGTGGGAATTGAAGGTGAGTGGCGACGCATTCCAGCGCGGTGAGGCTATAGGCAAACTTTCTTCTGATTTACTATACTATCAGGAGAAAGTTTTTGTTGACCAGATACGCGAGATTGTACCTTCCGACAATTATCTTAAGTTCCTCCGCTTCTTCATCGTACTTTTCAACCGTAATTTAGGGAAGAATGTCCCGGAAGAGTTTAGAGATGAGATTTATGGCATTTCACTCTCCTGTACCCATGAATACGACTTTATCGGCACTCCCTACGAGCGCCAGCTCAATTATCATTCGGCTCACGATCTGGGACATGCCATGCAAGATTACATGTTGGTAGGTTGCAGTTCCTTTGCCACCTGGGGAGAAAACAGTGCCGACTCCTCCCTCGTCATCGGACGCAATTTTGATTTTTACATGGGGGATAAGTTTGCACACAACAAACTGGTATCTTTTTATCAGCCCGAGCAAGGCTATAAATTTGCATCTGTAGGTTGGCCGGGTATGATCGGTGTACTTTCAGGTATGAATGAAACCGGGCTCACGGTGACTATCAATGCTGCAAAATCGGACATGCCGACTGCTTCCGCCACTCCTATCTCTATCCTGACCAGAGAGATACTGCAATATGCCTCAACAATTGATGAAGCTTATGCCATCGCTTTGAAGCGGAAAACATTTGTTTCCGAATCCATACTGATTGGTTCTGCACAGGATGGCAGGGCCGCTATCATTGAAAAGTCACCGGAAAAGACGGCACTTTTTACAAGTAGCGGTAATCAGATTATTTGTACCAACCATTATCAATCAGATACTTTCCGCAACGATGAACGCAACAAGGAAAACATTGCGACTTCCGATAGTCCCTATCGTTTTGCCCGTCTGCAAGAACTGTTGAAAGAGAATAAGCCTATCGACCCGATGAAAGCTGCTTCCATACTCCGCAACCAAAAAGGATTGGACAATATTGATTTGGGCATGGGTAATGAAATGGCTATCAATCAACTCATAGCCCATCACTCTGTTATTTTCCTGCCGGAGAAACAAATCATGTATGTTTCCACTTCTCCTTGGCAATGCGGCAAGTATATGGCATACGATCTGAACAAAATATTCAGCGATACCATAGATTTCCATCACGAAATCGCCACTTTGAGTCTGACCATTCCCGAAGACAACTTTATCAGTCAAGCAAACTACAAACAGTTCATGGCTTATAGAAACCTTACGAAGCTCATCCGGGAAAAGATCCAACGGAAAGAAACAATAGAAACAAAGGTCCTGAATCTTTATGAGGCATCCAATCCTTCATTCTATTACGTTTACGAAGTATTGGGAGATTATTATGCTGCAATACAACAAACTGATACCGCCATGACCTATTGGCAGAAAGCACTAACAATGCCCATACCTAAACAAGCAGAAAAAGTACGAATCCAACAAAAAATCAATAAAAACCAATAATATGGAAAAGAATCCAGACATACAGTTTCATTCTCCTGAAGAGATTAAATTGTATCAGGAAGCCAGACTCACTGAAACCTTGGCTTACTTGCAGGCACATTCCCGCTTCTATCAGCAAATGTTCAAAGAACATTCCATAGACACCACCCGGATCAAGAAGATAGAAGACCTCCAACAAATTCCCGTTACCACCAAAACAGACCTGCAACTACATAACAGTGAATTCATCTGTGTAGACCCGGATAATATTATCGACTATGTCACCACTTCCGGAACTTTAGGAGATCCGGTTACTTTTGTACTGACCTCCAAAGACCTGGACCGTCTGGCATACAACGAATATTTGTCTTTCAATACTGCCGGATGCAGCCGACACGATATACTGCAACTGATGACCACCATAGACCGCCGCTTCATGGCAGGGCTGGCCTACTACTTGGGAGCCAGAGAGCTCGGTATGGGAGTAGCCCGTGTAGGCAACGGTATACCGGAACTGCAATGGGATACCATTCACCGTATTCACCCTACCTGTGGTATGGTAGTTCCTTCATTCCTGATTAAACTGATAGAGTTTGCCGAAAGAAATCAGATTGATCATAACACCTGTTCTATGAAGAAGTGTGTATGTATCGGCGAAGCACTGCGTAACCCTGACTTTACATTGAACACCCTTGGACAACGTATCAGCGAAAAGTGGCCGTCACTTCAACTCTATTCCACTTATGCCTCTACGGAAATGCAATCGTCCTTCACCGAATGTTCTGAATTCCATGGCGGACACCTGCAACCCGAGCTTATCATTGTAGAGTTTCTGGATGACAAGAACCTTCCGGTAAAAGAAGGGGAACCGGGAGAAGTAACCATTACCACCTTAGGGGTGGAAGGCATGCCTTTGCTTCGTTTTAAAACCGGAGATATCTGTTACCAATATACGGAACCTTGTGCATGTGGCAGAAATACCATCCGGTTAAGTTCTGTGCTGGGACGAAAAGGCCAAATGATAAAATATAAAGGAACAACCCTGTACCCACCTGCATTATTCGACATATTGGATGATATTCCACGGGTAAAAAACTATGTTGTTGAAGTGTATACCAATAAGTTAGGTACAGACGAGATCTTGATTCGGATTGGCAGTGACGAGAACAGCGAAAGCTTTGCCAAAGAAATTAAAGATTTATTCCGTTCTAAAATACGGGTAGCTCCCACTATCCGGTTCGAACCGGCAGAATACATTGCCCAGATACAAATGCCTCCGATGAGTAGAAAAAGCATTAAATTCTTTGATTTACGATAACTATTTTCTAATTTTGACAAATTTATAAACTGAGTACTGATTCTAAATTATTAATTGTATGAAAAAGCTATTCACCCTTCTGTTCCTTGCAACAAGCATAATTTGCTTCGGACAAAACAAGAACTTCCTTAAAGAAACTGAAAGTATCAATTTCTATGGAGTGGACTATTCGGCGGCCAAAGTATTTGGTGCAGCAGAATCCCCGGCACAATTTAAGGTGGCATTCGATGAAATTAACCAATTATTTATCACCGAAGCCAAGAAATATGATGTTGGCAAGAAGTTAAAAGTAAGAGTCAGTGAAATTTCACTTGACGCAGTCAATCAGGTAAATGGAGCAATCAATCCACAAGAATTGATGACGACTGATACAAGCTATACGTTAAGTGAAGAGCAGATTAAACAAATAGTGAAAGCACTTCCCACGCAAAACAAACCAGGTATTGGACTGATTATCATTGCTAAATTATTGAACAAAGCAGAGGCATACGGCTCTTATCAGGTAGTATTCTTCAATACGGATACGAAAGAAATAATACAAGATTGGGCAACAGGTGGTAAAGCAAGAGGTTTTGGATTACGCAATTATTGGGCTGGTTCTATTTATAAAGTTATAAACAATCTATAAAACAAGAATATACTAAAAACAAAAGACGATGAAAAAATTACTATTATTATTTACCTTATTAGTAGGTATCAGCCTTCACTGTGCAGCACAAAATTACACTGAAGTTGTTTATCTGAAAAACGGAAGTATCATCCGTGGTATTATCATTGAGCAAATACCCAACAGTTCGCTGAAAATACAAACTGCTGATGGAAGTATCTTTGCCTATCCAATGAATGAAGTTGAGAAAATCACAAAAGAGGTAGGTGCATCTAAGAATAGACACCAAGATTTTGGAAAAAAGAGCAGTACCTTGAGAGGTTATAAGGGTTTTGTTGAAACCGGTTATATCTTCGACCTAAGCGATTATGATGCTAACAGATTTACTTTATCAACCACACACGGTTATCAGTTTAATAATTATCTGTTTGTCGGAGGTGGTTTGGGATTGAATTGTTATACAGATGCTGATTTATATTCTGTTCCCATATTTGCCAGCTTCAGAGCCAATTTCACCAAAAACAAGATTACTCCGTTTGCTGATATTAAAAGTGGTTACGCCGCTGGTGATGTAGAAGGGGCTTTTGTTACATTTGGTATAGGTGTACGCTTCGCTCTTGCTAAAAAGATGGCACTGAATCTTAAACTGGAATACGCATATCAAGAATATGATTACGAATACTATTATAGCAGCCATTATTACTATGATAATGAGTCTATAAATGGCATCGGAATCAAATTTGGTTTCGAATTCTAAGTAAAGCAGTCTCTATACTAAAAAGCGGATTGAATTCTACGCCATATAGTTTTCAATCCGCTTTTCATTTATAATAGTTTCTTATCCCTGCTGAATATCTTTTTTCAGTTCATCCACCTGTTCATAAGTAAATCCGTCAAGGGCTTTCTTCATACTGATCAACTCCTCACGAATCGCTTTCAGGCGATCTACAATTTCAAAGTTACGGAGAGTGGTTTCTTTATTGTCTTTCATTCTCTGGCGGGCACCGGGTAATGTCATTCCCCGTTCCTTCACCAGATGATAGATCAGCTTCACTGTTTCAATATCCTCTTTGCGGTATTGTCGCACCCCACGACTTCCCTTCTTCGGAGAAAGTTGTGGAAACTCTTTCTCCCAGAAACGAAGCAAGGACTCGTTCACATCGAACATCTGGGCTACTTCACTGATGGAATAATATAATTTCAGGTCTTTATCCATAGCTGTTAATCGAGAACTTTACCGTGGTTGGCAGCAATCTGTATCATTCGGTCGTAATCCTCAGCACTCAAGTCCATAAAGTAATAGTTGACAGGGTTGACTACCTGACCTTTTACATGAACTTCATAATGCAAGTGAGGCCCTGTACTCTTTCCCGTACTGCCTACCCCGCCAATAACTTCACCGCGTACCACCTTCTTTCCGACCTTAGTACGGAAATCACGCAAATGCGCATATACAGTCTGATAACCAAATCCATGGTCTACTACAATCCGGTTACCATATCCGGTTTGCCACCCCATCTGTATCACCGTACCATCTCCTGTGGCATAAACATCCGTACCCAAAGGTGCCGAGAAGTCCATACCTGCATGAAATTTGGTAGTTCCATAGATAGGATCGATACGCGTTCCGTAACCGGAAGCTGTTTTGCGAAGGTCTTTATTGGAAACAGGCTGGATAGCGGGGATACAACGCAACATTTCATCATGGCTCTTGCACATATCCACCACATCATCGAAAGAACGCGACTGGATATAGAGTTGCTTGCTGAGCATATCCATTTTCTGAGTTGTATTCACTACCAGATCGGAGTTTGCCATATCCATCAGGTGTTCATAACGGTTAGTGCCGCCATACCCTGCCTGACGGATAGCCGAAGGTATGGGGTCAGCCGCAAATATAACCCGATACAGGTTATCATCACGTTGCTGCACATCCTGCAACACCCCCATTGCCTCGTCCAGACGACGGGAAAGCACATTATACTGCGCTAAAAGTTGGCTGTTTTCCTTCCTCAACTCTTTCTCCGAAGGTGAACCGAAGATAATCAGCAGAATTATAAAACTACCTGCCCCTAAGCCCATGCCGATAAACAAACGGCGCAAGAGACTCACCATCCGTTGCCGGACAGTAGGGTAAATACGGTCATAAGTCTGCGTCTGTGGATTATAAATGTAGTAAACTTTGCGCATCTTTTGGAAATATTTCGCTCATTAATACGGCAAAAGTAATAAAAACAAGCTATCTTTGCGCTGTTTTTTCAAGAATATTAATACTAAGTAGCAAGTAGTTAGTAGATAATAGCGAATAGAAGATAGTAACAGATTAAGATAAATAGAAGAGTATGTTGACTGCAAATGAAATCCGGAACTCATTCAAGAGTTTCTTCGAGAGCAAAGGCCACCAGATAGTGCCCTCGGCTCCGATGGTAATTAAAGATGACCCGACACTGATGTTTACTAATGCGGGGATGAATCAGTTTAAAGATATTATTTTGGGCAACCACCCTGCGAAATATAAAAGAGTCGCGGACTCGCAGAAATGTCTGCGCGTTAGCGGAAAGCATAATGACCTGGAAGAAGTAGGACACGACACGTACCACCACACCATGTTCGAGATGTTGGGTAACTGGTCGTTCGGTGACTACTTTAAGAAAGAGGCTATCGACTGGGCATGGGAATATCTGGTAGAGGTATTGAAGATAGATCCCAAAAACCTTTATGCCACCGTATTCGAAGGCAGCCCCGAAGAAGGGTTGGAACGTGACAATGAAGCCGCCGCCTTTTGGGAACAGCACCTTCCGAAAGATCACATCCTCAACGGCAACAAGCATGATAACTTCTGGGAAATGGGCGATACAGGTCCGTGTGGTCCGTGTTCCGAGATACATATAGACTCACGTCCGGAAGAAGAGAAAGCCAAAGTTCCGGGTAGCCAATTGGTGAACAAGGATCACCCGCAGGTTATCGAAATCTGGAACCTCGTATTCATGCAATTCAACCGTAAAGCTGATGGGAGCCTGGAAGGACTTCCCGCCAAAGTTATAGATACGGGTATGGGCTTTGAACGTTTGGTACGCACGCTACAGGGCAAGACTTCAAACTATGATACGGACGTATTCCAGCCTATATTGAAAGCCATCGCTGATATGGCAGGCACCACTTATGGCAAAGACAACCAACAAGATATCGCCATGCGTGTGATTGCCGACCACATTCGTACAATCGCTTTCTCTATCACAGACGGACAATTGCCTTCGAATGCAAAAGCAGGTTATGTAATCCGCCGTATCTTGCGTCGTGCAGTTCGTTACGGTTATACATTCTTGGGACAGAGACAGGCATTCATGTATAAATTACTGCCGGTTCTGATTGAAAACATGGGTGGAGCTTATCCAGAACTGGAAGCACAGAAAGAACTGATCAGCAAGGTTATTAAAGAAGAAGAAGACTCCTTCCTCCGCACACTGGAAACCGGTATCCGCTTGCTGGATAAGACGATGGCTGACGCCAAAGCTGCCGGAAAGACAGAAATCAGTGGTAAAGATGCCTTTACATTATATGATACTTTCGGTTTCCCGCTCGACCTGACGGAACTGATTCTCCGTGAAAACGGTATGACTGCCGACATCAAGGAGTTCGACGCCGAGATGCAACAACAGAAGCAACGTGCGCGCAATGCCGCTGCCATAGAAACCGGCGACTGGATTACACTGAAAGAAGGAACAACTGAATTTGTAGGTTACGACTATACGGAATATGAAACAAACATCCTCCGTTACCGTCAGGTGAAACAGAAAAACCAGACATTGTATCAGATTGTACTGGACTATACCCCGTTCTATGCCGAAAGCGGTGGCCAGGTAGGTGATACAGGTGTATTAGTCAGCGAATTCGAAACGATTGAAGTAATTGATACAAAGAAGGAAAATAACCTTCCGATACATATCACCAAGAAATTGCCCGCACATCCGGAAGCTCCGATGATGGCTTGCGTAGATACCGACAAACGTGCTGCCTGTGCAGCCAATCACTCGGCTACCCACTTGCTGGACTCTGCACTCCGCGAAGTACTGGGCGAGCATGTAGAGCAAAAGGGTTCTTTAGTAAGCCCCGACTCACTGCGTTTCGACTTCTCTCACTTCCAGAAAGTGACAGACGAAGAAATCCGCCAGGTAGAACATCTGGTGAATGCTAAAATCCGCGCTAACATACCTTTGAAGGAATATCGTAATATTCCTATTGAAGATGCCAAAGAATTGGGTGCTATCGCCTTGTTCGGTGAAAAGTACGGCGACCATGTGCGTGTTATCCAGTTCGGTTCATCCGTAGAGTTCTGTGGAGGTACACACGTTGCCGCTACCGGAAACATCGGCATGATAAAGATTGTATCTGAAAGCTCCGTTGCTGCCGGCGTACGCCGTATCGAAGCTTACACAGGTGCACGCGTAGAAGAATTGATGGACACCATCGAAGATACCCTGAAAGATCTGAAAGCTCTCTTCAACAATGCCCCCGACTTGGCCGGAACCATCCGCAAGTACATTGAGGAGAATGCCGGATTGAAGAAACAGATGGAAGACTTCATGAGGGAGAAAGAGGCACAGATAAAGGAAAGATTGCTGAAAAACATGCAGGAAATCCACGGCATAAAGGTAATTAAGATTTGTGCTCCGATACCTGCAGAAAGCATTAAGAATATTGCATTCCAACTGCGTGGCGAGATTACAGAAAACCTGTGTTTCGTTGCCGGAACCATCAATGAAGGAAAGCCGATGCTGACAGTTATGTTGAGCGACAACCTCGTAGCCGGCGGATTGAAAGCCGGAAATCTGGTGAAAGAAGCTGCCAAACTGATTCAAGGCGGCGGCGGCGGCCAACCTCACTTTGCAACAGCAGGTGGAAAGAACATTGACGGACTGAATGCAGCAATAGAAAAGGTACTGGAACTGGCCGGAATTTAATAATTGACTTGTGAAGGCAGGCGGATTATTATTCGCCTGTGCAAGTAAATAACTAGCCAAAGACTTGACTTTGACATCCTGATGTCGTATCTTTGTCAATGTAATCCTGATTTAGTTTCGGGAAGATATATAGTAAAGAGGAGAAGCGAATGTTTCTCCTCTTTTTTTGTATCTATAGAAGTGAAAATGAGTTAAGATAGTATGTTTTACAGGATAACATACCATGTAATGAAGTAAAACAAACGATGTAATCACCCCAAACAAACCATCTGTTTGGGTAAAACACATCATCCGTTTAAGGGTAACACACCATCTGTTTGCAGAAAATAGAAACGGGAAAGCCGAAGCCCTCCCGTCCCGTTAAACAAACATAAATTCTCTCTTGACAAAAAAGGTTAGATTAGTATATCTTTTTCAATTATTCACCACTCCCTCATATGGCTTCAAGCGTTCCACATGATAAACTTTACATCCCGCCGGGACTTCTACCGGACAGTTCTCGGTAACATTTTCCCAAAAGTCCATATATTCCATTACAGACGTTCTGGTCAGATCAGGACCATTGAAAGTATAAAGATGCTTTTCGCCATTATATTCAAATAGCAGACCTAAGCGTTCCTTTTCATCTTCAACAACCGGAATCCTTTCATATCGTCCTATGAAAGGAGCAATAGCAGAATCATCCGGACGAACACGCAAGATTCCTTCTTCCAACATTTCAGATTCATTATCCGGTATCATCTCATAACGTCCTCCCACCTTTACGGTAAAGAAGTCAGTGAATGCATCCGCAATATTCTTCTTTTGTTCCTCTGTAGCTTCTCCGGTAACCACGATACCATCCTTCACTTTAGACCAAACCAATTTCAGGCATTCATCTACCTTCACTCTCAGTAAAGCTGAAGAACCACTACCATCTCTTACCGTAATTCCCGTCTCACCTTCGGCTTTAGGAATAATCTGTATACGTTGGTACCCACTTTCACTTTTTACAAAAGCAGCAGTTACTATGGCATCGTCACCGTTCACTATGGAATAGTTACCGTCTCCACCATCCACACCGACAATAATACCTTCCGGTTTATTCAGATAGAGATTCGCAGAACTAAACATATTCCCACAGGTGCCAACTTGATAAATAGGCGCATCACCCGTAAAAAACACTATATCACGATAATCATCCTCGCATGCAGTACCTACAAACAAGAGTGAAATCAACATTAAAATAGAATAGATGTGTCTCATTGTTTTAGCTTTTATATCGGATTCGTATAATGAAAATGCAGCAAATAGTTAATTACTGCATGAGAACAGATATTTTTTTTAGTTCCAACGATTTATAGTATTTGTTCTTTCGGATAATCCACCAGATACAAAGTACCTGTAGCACGGGTAAAAGCAGTATATAGCCAGCGGAAATAATCCGGTGTCAGATACTCATCCGTCATATACCCCTGATCGAGAAATACATTCTTCCATTGCCCGCCCTGCGCTTTGTGGCAAGTAACGGCATAGGCATACTTCACTTGCAAGGCATTATAATGCGGGTCCGCCTTCATCTTTTTCATCCTTTCGCGCTTCATGGAAATATCAGCATAATCTTCGAGTACGGCATAGAAAAGCCGGTCATTGTCTGCCTTTGGCAAAGCTGGTGCATCAGTATGCAAGGTATCCAGCAGCAGATTAACTTCCAGCTCAAAGTCCCCGTAATCAGGAAAAGCGAGCAAAACCTCCGCAAAACGGAAACCATATAACTCACGTGTACGGCGTAGGCGGCGAAGAACAGCTATTTCACCATTGGCTATGAAATCCATTTCTTTACTTTTCTCCGTCCAGTAGTAATTATTCTTTGCTACCATCAGCAAGTCGCCTGTGTTCAATTCATCTTCCCGCCAAAGGATTTGCGCACGTATACCATTATTGTAGATATTCGCCCGCTTATTGGAACGGCATACAACAATGGTCTCATCCATCCCGTCACGGTCGTAGCAAGTACTCAGCGTATCTATCAGTTCGTCGCCCGGAACTACTTTTATATCAGCGAAGCCCGACACCTTTATCTTTGGCAGACTCCCACAGGTATCTTCGGCTATAAGTTGGCGCAGCCGGGTAGCATTCCACAAAATACCGGAGTCCTGCACCTGACGCACTACCTGCGTCAAATCGACCTCTATCACTTCCAGTCCATATCCTTTCAGAGCTTCAGCAAATAAGGCAGGACTCTGATCCTCACCCACCGGAGGAAGCTGCGCTGTATCGCCCATCAACACCAGACGACATCCCGTACCGGAGTAAACAAACTGTATCAGATCGTCCAGCAAACGCCCCGTACCAAACACAGCACCGGATAAACCCTCGTTTGAAATCATCGAAGCCTCATCCACTATATATAAGGTATGTGTAGTCAAATTATCATTCACCGAGAAGTTACTCACCTCGTTGGAGAAAGATTGCTGACGGTAAATCTTTTTGTGAATAGTAAACGCCGGATGCCCCGCATAAGCAGAAAAGACTTTCGCCGCCCGCCCTGTAGGAGCCAACAGAATTGACTTCTGTTGTAACTTATCCAATGTCCGTACCAATGCTCCAACCAGTGACGTTTTTCCCGTACCAGCGTATCCGCGCAGCACAAAAACCGCATCGTTACGGGGAGATAGCAAGAAGGTAGCCAATGATTTTAGTACTATTTCTTGCTCAAAAGTTGGTTCATAAGGAAAATTTTCCTTAATTTGCGTTTCTAAATAGTTATTTATCATTTTTGTAATAGAAAAAAGTTACAGGAACTATCGCCATTAGAATTATTTATTTTATTTTTGCGGTACGAATATAACAACTAAAAAACATATTTATCATGAAAACAGTATTTAATGTCATTTTAGGCTTGTGTGCAGTGGTACTGATCTACATCTGCTATACCAGCATTATGGGTCCTATTAATTTCGAAAAGGCAAGAAAGCACAGAGAGAAGGCAGTTATTGCCCGCTTAATGGACATCCGTAAAGCACAGCAGGAGTACCGTAACTTGAACCACCAACAGTACACGGCAAGTTTCGACACTTTGATCAACTTTGTTAAAAACCAGAAGTTGCCTTTCATCTACAAAGAAGGTGAATTGAATGATAAGCAGTTGGAAGACGGTATGACAGAAAAGAAAGCTATTGCTATCATCAACAAAGCAAAGAAAACAGGAAAATACGATGAAGTAAAGAAAGCCGGTCTGGAAAACTTCAAACGTGATACTTTGTGGGTTGCCGTACTGGATACAGTATTCCCTAAAGGTTTCAATCCTGACTCTATGAGATATGTTCCTTACGGCGGTGGTGCACAGTTCGAAATGGCTATCAGAAATGATACAGCTAAATCCGGTGCTCCTTTCTGTCTGCTCGAAGTTAAGACTCCGTACGAAACTTACCTGAACGGTCTGGACAAGCAAGAAATTGCTAACATGAAGGATGTACAAACCAAATTGGGTAAATACTGCGGTCTGATGATCGGTAGCTTGGAAACTGCTAACAATAACGCAGGTAACTGGGAATAATTCCTATCCTGAACTCTGTATGATAGAAACGATTGACTTTAGTAAATCGGAACAATATACGTTATCCATCCGCCTCAGTGCGGATGGATTTTCTTTTTCTGTATTCAACCCTCTCAATGAGGGTGAACTCTTTTTCTTTGACCGTAAAGTTGAAGAATCACTCTCACTCACAGCCAACCTGAAGCAGACTTTCCGCGAAGTAGAATGGTTAAAACATCCTTACCGCCGGGTAAATATACTCATGGCAAGTAAACGCTTTACCCTTGTACCGTTGGAATTTTTCGAGGACGAACAAACGGAAATACTCTTTTACCATAACCACCCCAAACGGGAGAATGAAGTTATACAATACAACATTCTGCGGAAAAATAATACCGTAGTACTGTTCAGCATGGACAAAAGTGCCCGTTCGTTTCTTTGCGAACAATATCCTGATGTGAGGTTTTATTCACAGGCAAGTTCATTCATTGAACACTTCTCCAGTAAAAGCCGTTTGGGAAACAGTCGGAAAATGTATGTGCACCTACGGAAAGATGCTGCCGAACTATATTGCTACGACCGCAATCACCTGCTCCTTGCCAACTCTTTTGAGTGCAAACAGACAGCAGACCGTATCTATTACCTATTATATATATGGAAACAGCTTGGTTTCGAACAAGAACGCGACGAACTACATCTTACCGGTGAGTTGTTCGACAAAGAAACTTTGCTCAGTGAACTACGAAAATTCATCCGGCAGGTATTCGTCATGAACCCTGCCACTAACCTCGACCTACAAGCCATAACCCTATGCGAGTAATCAGCGGAATATATAAAAGAAGAAGATTTGACGTACCTCGTACCTTCAAGGCACGTCCCACAACAGATTTTGCCAAAGAGAATCTGTTTAATGTACTTGCCAACTATCTGGATTTTGAAGATGGTGTATCTGCCCTCGACCTCTTTGCAGGCACAGGCAGCATCAGTATAGAACTGGTATCACGCGGTTGCGATCGTGTAATCAGCGTTGAAAAAGACCGGGATCACCACGCTTTCATTTGCAAAATCATGCAGGAAGTGAAGGATGATACTTGTATCCCCATCCGTGGCGATGTATTCAAGTTCATCAAAGGGGGACGCGAACAGTTCGATTTCATTTTTGCCGATCCTCCGTATGAATTACAAGGACTGGAAACCCTTCCCAATCTTATCTTTGAAAATAATCTGCTGAAAGAAGGAGGCTTGTTTGTATTGGAACACGGCAAGAAAGACAACTTTGAGAATCATCCGAACTTTGTGGAACGGCGGGTATATGGAAGTGTAAACTTCTCATTCTTCAAACAGCAAGCTTCAGATTTATAGCAGTGGTGCCATCAAGCGCACCACACTCTCGGCAGCTTTCCGCCACCAGGGACGCTTCACCCAGTTTTTAAGGAAGACTTGTACACAGTCGCGCTGATCCAGAAGAAAGATCTCCCGCATTTGCAATGCCGTTTCTGTATCATAAATAAAGGCATTCACCTCGAAATTATGCTCAAAGCTACGGAAGTCCACATTGGTAGAGCCAACAGTGGAAAGCTCATCATCCGATACCATCAGCTTGGAATGCAAAAAGCCTTTTTTATAGAAATAGACTTTTACACCCGCCTGCAATACATCCGCCAAATATGAACAGGAGCCTAAATGCGTCAGACGGTTATCCGCACGCAGAGGCAACATCAGGCGCACATCCATTCCTGCCAATGCTGCAGTTTGCATAGCGGCCAAAATCTGTTCCGTAGGCAGAAAATAAGGAGTCTGTATATAGAAGTACTTCTTTGCACCGGAAATTGCCATACTCAATCCTTGCATAATCTCTTTCCAGGGACCGATGGGATCACTCGTCACAATCTGCACCAAAGAAGTGCCGGTCGCTTCCATCTTTGGGAAGTAACGGGAAGCACTGATCAAAGTACGGTCAACAAAATACCAGTCGAGCAGGAAAGCAGTCTGCAGACCATGCACCGCTTTACCTTCCAGTAAAAGATGGGTATCGCGCCAAATGCCCCATGAGAAACCACGCATATATCGTTCTGCCAAATTCATTCCACCTACAAATCCCACACGCCCGTCAATCACCACAATCTTACGGTGATTACGGTAGTTCACCTTGCTGGTGAATAGAGGGAAACGTACTTTCAGGAAGCTACGCACTTCAATACCTGCCGAGAGCATTTCATCATAGAAGCGGTTGGGCACATGCCAACACCCTACATCGTCATAGATAAGACGCACTTCAACGCCTGCCCGCGCTTTCTCTACCAATACATCGCGTACCATACGCCCGATAGCATCATCTTCAAAGATATAAAATTCAATATGAATATGTTGCCGGGCATTCTGCAGTTCCCTCAACAAGGATTGCAGCATGGAGCCGCCATTGGTATAGATTTCGATACGGTTACCGTCGAAAGGGAATGCCTGGGTCGTGTTGCGGAACAGGGAAATAAGCCGACTGTAAGCCATTGGCAAAGTAGTGGCATCCTGCGCCAGATATTCCACCATCGGTTTATTCAGCAGGCGGTTATAAATCTTCTGCCCTATGATGCGCTCCCGCCTGCGGCTTCGTCCGAAAAAGAAATAGAAGACTAACCCCACAACAGGCAGGAACATCAATACCAGTATCCATGCAAGCGTCTTCACCGGATTACGATTGTCGAGGATAATGACAACAATTGTTCCGATGATAGCGCCAAAGTAAATAATATCAAAGGCGACGGTAGCTACTTGGTTGAGTATATAGTTCCAGTCAATCACAAAAGCAAATATAGAGAAAATAAAAGAATTCCTGTTTATTTAAAAGGAAAATCAAAAAAAGTCCCCTTCCATTTCTTCAACAGAGTAGCAAATGGAAGGGGAAACTTATAACAAAAACTGGTTAGGAAACTTTAGAAACGGCGTCCGCCGCCAAAACCGCCGGGACGACCACCAGGTCCGCCGGGGCCTCCATGACCACCGAATCCACCTCTACCCTGCATCTTTTCACGGGCAGCCTTGCTACCGAAGATATTCAGACGATAGATGAAGTGTACCATGCAATAACTGTTGATACCGTTATATTCGGAAACCGAACGGCCATCTGCTGTCAATGAACGGCTGATGTTACTTTGCTGTTTCAAAATGTCATAGAGTTCAAGGCTGACAGTAGCCGCACCTTTCAGGAAGGTTTGCGAAAGCTGTGCATTCCAGATCAATTCATTACGGTTCATACTTGCATCCGTATAACCACGACGGCTCTGATTAGCAATATTGGTAGTGAAAGTCATGTTCCAAGGAGCCATCAACTGAGTATTGGCACCATAAGAGAATGTGTAAGGTTCCTGATTATTCTCCGGACGCAGTTTGCTACGCTCAGCAGTATAAGAAATAGAACCATTCAAGCCGAATTCAAACCAATCGTTACGGTAAGCACCATTCAAACGCTCACTCAACGTCAACCCTGTTGTCTTATTCTTATCATCCACTTTGGTATCCTGATTATATAAGAACGCCACATTATTCTGGTAATTGACATTGGTGAATGAGTTGATAGTGTACTTCTTATTCTTCAATGCCGTATTGAAACCAAACATACCGAAAGCACTCCAGTTACCATTGATATTCTTCGGTGTAGTAGTACGCGCACCGGTCTGATCATCGTATTCGGTACTGTTACTGATGCTGTTCTGCGTAGCCGAGAAGCTGGCATGAGTCATGATACCCCGTTGGAGTTCTGCATTATACGTATTGTAGAACAAACGCATAGAGTGCGTGAACGAAGGTTTCAAGCCCGGATTACCAACACGGATATTCAGCGGATTAGAGTTGTCCACAATCGGCAACAAGTTCTCCATGCTGGGCTGACCAGTACGTCCGCGATAGTTGAAGCGCAACTGGCTCACTTTCGAGAAACGGTAACGAAAATCTATATTCGGAGCAAAGTTGAATACCGAACGCGTCGTATCAATCATATAGTCGCCTTTCTTATAAGACAGTTTGGAGTTCTGCGGTTGGAAAGAAACACCGGTACTCAACTGGTACTTCTCACGGATGAAACGCAAGGATACAGAAGCATCGTGGTTGTAGTATCTGTACTCGGCATACTTACCTAAACTATCTACCGCATGATTCTGATACCCCACTGGCAACGGGTCGCCAATTCCCCACTCCGGATTGATCTTGTATAAGTCGAAAGTCGTCTTGTCACTCTCACTGTACTTATACTGGAACTGATAACTGAATTGCAGGAAAGTGGCCCGCGCAATCGGTTCGCTATACGTGATCTGTGCACTATAACTATAGTCATTCGTCGGCGTAGTGATATACTGGTTACGGATCAACGTAGAGTCCGGGTTCGTAGGAATCTGGTAATAACGTGTCATCGACTCCGTATACTGGTTATTGTCATTATCTCCATAACCGAAGCGTCCGCGGAATGTAACATTACGTCCCTTATCATTCAGTTTGCGGTTGATCTGCAAAGTAGCATCCGTTGAAACGGTCTTGCTATCGGAAAGCGACCCCGTGTTTGTAGCATTCACACGAATATCCTTCAACGGGTCCTCATTATTTATCACATCAAAATCAAGATAGTCATTCGGGTTAGTAACCAGATTGTAAGGATCTGCATTGAAGGTCCCCGACAAGGAACTGGAAGAATTATCCGTCTTTCCATAAGAGAAGTTCGGACGGAAGATGATATTCGTCATTGAATCCGGCTTCCACTCCAAACGGAAATCAGCATTAAATGTCGAATTCTTGTTCCTGTTGAGAGAGTTTGAATTGGAATATGAATTGCCATTCTGTAAGAAACGCTCGGATGAATTGACATTGGCAATGTCAGCATCATTGTAGTTGTAACGGGCACTACCGCCTAACTCCAATTTGGCAGTTTCGGTAGCAAAGTTAAGTCCCAGTTCCTTAGGAGCATTCAAACCATTGTTACGACGCCAACGCGGCCCACCGCCACCACCGGAAAAGCCCTGATTATTCACATTGTTGGCAGAGGCAATAAAAGAAACTTGTGTCTTATCTACAAAACGGTTCAACATCAAACGTCCCGCATAGCGATCTTCAGTACCTACGGCAGCATCGGCATTACCGAACCAACCCTGATTCATACCTTTCTTTACAGTCAGGTCGAGCACGGTTTCTTCTTCACCGTCATCAATACCTGTGATACGTGCCAGGTCCGATTTCTTATCATAAGTCTTCAACCGGTCAATCATGTCCACAGGCAAGTTCTTCAAACCCGTCTTCACGTCTCCGCCGAAGAATTCCTTTCCGTCTACCATAATCTTCTTCAAATCCTTACCGTTGATTTTCACGTTACCATCGTCATCAATCTCGGCACCGGGAAGTTTCTTCACCAATTCTTCCAGCATAGCACCTTCGGGTGTACGATAAGCTGATGAATTATACATTAATGTATCTTCGCTGACAGTGACTTGTGGAGCTTCTGCAGTAACCACTGCTTCTGCCAGCATCACGGCATCTGTCTTCAGAGCCAGCGTACCTACATTTTTATTGGGAGTTTGAGCCGACAGTTGCAAAGGAAGCATTGTCGGTTGGAAGCCGATATAGGAAACTTTCAAGACATACTTCCCAGCCTTTACTTTGGGCAGGGTAAAATATCCCTGTGCTGTAGTGGCGATACCCGCCGCAAATGCACTGTCCGGTAACGAAAGTAACTGTACTGTGGCTTGTACTGCGGGTTCTTTCGTGTCATCCTCGATGACACGCCCCGCTACGGTAATGTTCTTAGTCTGTGAGAAAGCGGAAAGTGCGGTTGTCAGCAATAACACTGTTCCGATGATTACTTTTTTCATGCGCCTGTTTTTTATGAAACAAAATGTCTGTTTTTATACTGTTTCATTTGACAAGCTTTCAATGGAAAAGTTTAATGAGGATTAAATAAAATATTCTAATTATCGACGATCCCGCTTAAATAGCCTATCAACCGTCGCTTTTTTTATACCAAATTCCAAGCAAAGAACATTCAGTATGAGGAAGATCAAAAAGGAAGAAGTATCCACACTCACGATGTCACCCTTCCATACCCGGTAGAGCATACCGCCAAAGATGAATAGCACCGTCAGGAATATAGCATTACGGGTAGCCTGATTGCGTATTTGTTCCGTTTCTTTGCTTTCATTCTTTGTAAAAGCGAACAGAATCATCAGCGCACCGATCATCATCAACAACTTGGAGCATTCCTTATAAAACAGAAGGTTACCATCCGTCATTTTCCCTATCATCAACATCAGAAAGGGGAGAAACAATGCCAATGCTATCACAAAATATCCTAACAGGCGGCAATATACCGGTAATAATGCTTTCATTTTTTATAAATTATAAGTTATGAAGTCTAAAATATCTATCCGAGTGATGTAAGTTTTATGATTTGCAAAGATACTTCTTTCGCAGAGAAATCCTATCTTTAAAGAAGATAAGCTGCATCTCAGCATAACTTTTTCATGCCGGTATGGAAGTTCTGCACTCGATTTGCATTATCTTTGCAGAGCAAAAAAAGACAAATACATCATGAGTAAACAAGAAGTAATCCTCTGCGAAGAACTGGAAAGCAGCTTAACAACTGCCATTGGGAACTGCCCCCATGACAAGCTCTTTATCCTGACTGACGAGCATACGCACCGCCTTTGCTTGCCACAACTCAGCAACATTCCGGCATTGAAAGAAGCAACGGAAATCATTATCGGTGCCGAAGATGTACACAAGAACCTCGAAACCCTGGCTTCCGTCTGGCAAGCCCTGAGTGAAAAGGGAGCTACGCGCCATTCATTGCTTATCAATCTGGGAGGTGGCATGGTGACCGACTTGGGTGGCTTCGCCGCCTCTACATTTAAGCGGGGCATTGCTTATATCAATATCCCTACTACCCTGCTGGCTATGGTAGATGCTTCCGTAGGAGGCAAGACAGGCATCAACTTCAACGGACTGAAGAATGAAATCGGCGTCTTCGCCCCTGCTGCCAGCGTACTCCTTGAAACAGAATTCCTGCGCAGCCTCGACGCCCATAACTTCTTCTCCGGCTATGCCGAAATGTTGAAGCACGGACTGATCAGTACTCCGGAACACCTGGCAGAATTATTGGCTTTTGATACGGACAAGATAGATTACGCAGCCCTGAAGTCAATGGTAGGTCGCTCCGTACAAGTAAAAGAAGACATCGTGGAGCAAGATCCGCTGGAACATGGCATCCGCAAAGCCCTGAACCTGGGACATACCGTAGGACATGCTTTCGAAAGCCTTGCCCTTGCCGAAGGACACCCTGTACTGCATGGCTATGCCGTTGCCTGGGGAATTGTTTGCGAACTATACCTTTCTTATATAAAAGTAGGTTTTCCGAAAGACAAAATGCGCCAGACCATTCAGTTTGTGAAAGAGAACTACGGTGGTTTTGCCTTTAACTGTAAGCAGTACGACCAGCTTTATGAACTGATGAAGCACGATAAGAAGAATACCGCCGGTGTCATAAACTTTACGTTATTGAAAGAGGTCGGAGACATTTGTCTGAACCAAACGGCTGATAAAGATACGATATTCGAAATGTTCGATTTCTATAGAGAGTGCATGGGGATATAACGCCTTCTACCATATCCCCTCCTCTTGCGGGAATACATTTTGCAGTTCCAACATTAAGATGCCGGCTTTTGCCAGTTAATTGGCAACGCTGTGCCAGCACGGTGGCAAGACTCAGGCTACATACGAAACTTGAATTATATAGTACCCTCCCACACAATACTCTCCTACAAGCCAACCGGGAAATAGGCCGGCATTTGCAATTCATTACACAACTGGCAAGCAACGTAGGTTTTCTGAAACAGCTGGAAGGCATCTTATGTTACCATCTTCAAAACGTAGAAGGATTATTGAAGAAGTTGAAAGAAGAATCGATAACTGCTCTGTAGAATGATAATAGGACGAGGAGTAAAATTGGAATTTTACTCCTCGTCCTATTATCTGCATATAATCTATAATTAAAATTTTCGAAAAAGCCTGTTTACTACAAAGCGATTGCACTACCAATGCTAAAACACAGCAGCAATTTTCTTTATATTATTCAATTTCTCAAGGAGAGAACTATTCCTACGCGCCACTTGCATATTATAATCAGTTTGCATTCTTACAAGTAAATCAGCATTGATACCTAGAGCAGCCTCCAAAAGCAAGGCAAATTCTGTAGTAATCGGGCGTTTTGCATTAAGCACCTCATTCAAGGCTGAATAAGACAAACTAAACTTTTTTGCAAAGTCTTTTTGTTTTATGTCTCTGCATTCTAATTCTTCCTTTACCAATTCACCTGGATGATAAGGTCGGAATGATTGTAAATTGTTAGCTGTTATACTCATAGTTTCTACTTATAATGTATGCATCCGCTTTTTGATAATACAAAAGTAATAAAGAGATTCGCAATCTCAGCGAGTTATTTCTCTTTAAAAACAATATTATAGAAGCAGAAAATTACAAGTTACGAGCAAATGACAGGTTACAGCACTACTTATACTAATTCTAAAATAGAGCAAACTTTATACCATAACAAATTAAGAATAAGAAAGATGTATTATTCAGTCAGATTATAGTGACATAAAAATAAATAGAAATGTTTGCTATTTAAAAATAAAGCACTACTTTTGCATCCGCAATTCGGGATGTAGCTCAGCCCGGTAGAGTACGCGTCTGGGGGAATCAACCGACTTATTTTCAATAATTTAGACTTAAAAGCAGATATACAGAGAGTTAAGTAATTTCGTTTATTCATTTCTCTCCACATGTCTACAACTTTCCTAAAACATTCGTTACAATTTAATACAAACAAGTACAAACTCACATCTAAAGGTCTCATAGTTTTATTAGTTTTAATGCACTATAAAGATCAGACATACTTCTGCTTTAAACAACAAAAAACTCCTAAGACACATCCATATAATATCTATATCATGTAAGCATTCCCTATCACTTATCCCCATCTTTCACCAATACACGATTTTATTCCTTCTCTCATAAAGAGAATCACAAAAACAAAAATTCCATTCAACAGACTACTCATTAAATGGCACCCTAGACATACATAGAAAAGTGCAACTACTCTCTTATTTTAGTTCCATCATATAAAGATTCGTCATATAAAGACAGATCAGGCTTAGAAAAATAGGGATTAGAGGGTCTTTCTCTAAATGCTTTTCTTCCTTCAGGTCCTATTGCTGCTATATCTTCCATTGTAGTTTTGCGACCTGTATAATAATCTTCTATTTCAAACCAGTCATCAGCAGCCATATAACCACAAGCATGTTTTTCTCTTTTTCCATAGTCATCTTATTTTTAGTCAAGCTCTGAATGCATTATTTACTTTTTTACAAAATTCAGCTTTTCCTCATTTTCTCTATATTGTCAACTAAATCATCACACATAATCTTTGTTCCCTGCTTCTTTTCCTCTTCTGTAGGATAGTGAACGATACTTACTATACCTGGATCACTCCATCGGGGATGAACAAAGAGCCCTCTATATTTATTTCTAAATTCTTCAACAATTTTCAGCAATTCCACATCCAGTATTCTACATACTTCTTCAACAATATCATAAGGCATTTGATATATATAAAAAGCCTCTGCAATTCCACCTGCAATACAAGCTAATGTATCACTATCGCCACCTAACGAAACAGCCAGTCTTATAGCATCCTCATAACTATCGCTCTCTAAAAAAGCAATAATTGCTTCAGGTACTGTTCCTTGACAGCTTTCATCAAACTTATAGTAAGGACGAATATCATCGCAACTACGATTCAGATCATATCCAAAGAG
The DNA here is from genome assembly GCF_003474285.1 of Bacteroides sp. AF39-11AC. Taxonomy (NCBI): domain Bacteria; kingdom Pseudomonadati; phylum Bacteroidota; class Bacteroidia; order Bacteroidales; family Bacteroidaceae; genus Bacteroides; species Bacteroides sp. AF39-11AC. The sequence continues at coordinate 78,145 of NZ_QROH01000007.1, forward strand.
TGCTTCTATAAACTCCTTTATAAATTCTTTAGTTTTTCCGTTTCTAGCTAAAAAAATGGCCGTTGCCGTAGCTTGTGCTCCTTTTATACCTTCTGGATGATCATGAGTAACAATAGCTGTGTTTCTTGCAACTTTCAAAGTTTCTTCTAAAGAGTCAAAGCACCAACCTACCGGACTAACACGCATAGCAGCCCCATTTCCCCAACTATTATAAGCCTTCGGTTCGATCTCAGACAACCATCTTCCAAAACGACCTCCATATCCTCCCATAGGAGAAGGATATTTTCTCCCATAATACTGCATTATTTTCACCAAATTGCCACCATGAAGCAACCAGTCGGCAACAGCAATAGTCATTATAGAGTCATCCGTATAAGTTGACCCTTTACCAAACAAAGGAAATTTCTTTGTTTTTATATTATCAAACTCATATATAGAGCCAATAATATCTCCTGCAATAGCACCTATCATATATGTTCTAATATAGTTAATACTATACTTAATAATTCAATTTCAAAAAGTAAGGTTTCATCGGAAGATTCTCTATCCAAAAATCCACTCGATATTTCACTCCAATATAAGCTTTCCAGCCAATATAAGGATGAAGCTGTACCATTTCTCCAGGTTGAAATTTGTTAAATCTAAGATAAGAATAGTCTGCCTTCACAATTTCATCAGTCTTCAAATCAACTACTTTATAAGTTAATTTCAAAGTTAATTCTCGAGCATCACCAATTGTATGATTAGCTACATTTTTTAATTTAAAAATCCAATCATCATGATATTTATCATAAGTTATTTTCAAAACTTGTAAACCATGTTCAGAGTACAATCTATCTTTAACACTATCATTAGCAATTAAAATAGTATCATTATAATCTAAAACGTTAGACTGTCTATTGACATCCCCGGGCAATTTTACAGAAAAAAGGTCCAAGATGATCGCTACCACCATTATCAACAATATTATTCCTCCCCAAAGAGGTGCTTTTATTCCTTTTTTACTGATATTTTCCATATTAGCTTTAATTTATAATTAAAAGATCTATCTTATGTCAAGGATTTAGCTTTTTGTCGTTTTCTCTCGGCAATTCTCTCATCAGCCTCACGCTGAATACGTTCGTATTCCAACTCTTCAAGTGTTTTTTCATTTTTCTTCATCAATTTTTCTTCATCGCTAGGCCATGCAGGTTTTTCTATTTCTTCTTTTTTAATAGGACCAAGACAATGTACCATAATGGCACCAAGTATAGGTGAGAAGAATAGTGAAAACAAAAACCAGACATCCCCATCACGATTTAACCTTCGCGCAGTCTTACATACACATGAACTTAGAGATATCCATGTGATCAACATCACAAGAAAATACAAGTATAAAAGTGTCTCCATATATCAACACCTAATTAAAGCTTTACACAAATATTCACGCTCATTCTACAGTTGCCTCACTAAGTGTAAATTTCGTACTTATATTCGGAAGCTCCAACTGTTCCCAAGCATTTTTATACTGTTCAATATCCTTCTTAAATATATTTATACGACCACCATTAAACTTTCGACTATACTCCACCACCTTATTACTAGGAACAATATAAAAATCAGGCAAGACAAGAGTATCTTCAAATTTGTTATTATATATCACAAACACAACATAATGATCACTCTTAGCCTTCACATTGCCAACTGGAATAGAATCAGAAGCACGAACAGACTTTACATCAATTGAAACATCTGGCTCACCATCCTTTATAATCCAAATATCTACACTCTTCTTATTACCCATTGTCATATAAGCATCTGCACCTAAACGATACAGCATAGACAACACCAAATATTCACTCGCAATCCCCGTGTTATAACCACTCTTTTTAGTCTCCATAATCCTAATATTTGTTCTTATTAATTCCCAACAGACCACATAAATACGCTGTGTATAGCATATTTAACTTTATATAGACACAAATATATTTAATTAAAATAGACTATCCAAATTGTCATTATATAATTTTTTATAAAAGAGGAAAAGAGGCACTCTTTTAGCAGAAAGAACAAATACTATTTCAATAGAGCCAACTCAAAGAATCAAAACCAACAATAATATAACTTTCAAAATCATCGTTTTAACACGCTATATTCCATTTTCAACTACCAAGCTGAGGAATTCTCCATCTAACAAAACAATCCTTCAAAAAACGAATATTTAATAAGTAGACTTCTAAAGGTTCTTAACCATCAATCCACATATTCATTACTTCCAAATGCTAAGGAACAACACTATATATTCTTTTCATGTTTATATACGTATTCTTGATTTCAGTCGTGAATTCATTTATCAACGAAACTTGTGTTCTATCAAAACAAAGATCTGCTATCCTCCGCAATTCCTTTATTATAGCAAACTTCTCAGCACTATTAATATTGCCTTTGGCAAAAGCTTCTTCTACCAAGTCGAACATATTCATTGCAGACATACATTGAGCAACACAGGACTCTTTAAGATGCCTTACACCGTCAAACCTCAATGAACTTTCATCAAATTGCTTATCTATATTCATGTAACACATATACCACTTATTCAGCAATAGTAAACAGAACTTAGAATCAAACAGGATTTCTCCTCTCACCTCTCCGAATATCTTTGTCACTTTCTTTATACGAAATTCATACCTCAATACATTTTGTCCTTCAAAATTCTTTACTCCCTGAATAGACTCTGCATCCTCTTCAGTCTTCAAAGCTGTGACTTTATTATAAAACAATAGCTGCGAATCATATTTATCAAAATAAAGGCTACTTTTCTCTATATTAGAACGATAGTAGGACTCTAGAAACAGCAACCGCTTCATATAAAGCCACGGTTCATTCTTCACACAAAAATTAAATGCAACATCAATTCTAGTCACTTTAGCTTTCTCAATAGACACATTCAAAGCCCTACTTAGACTTTTTATTGTTGCTCCAATTTCCCATAGAGCCAGAGTTCTCGCATAATTATTACCCAAAAACCATTTAGTCAAACTACCTTCTACTATCAAAGTTGTTCCTCTCACCTCCACTCTCATATTCTTTAGATATCCTACCACTCTATTAACAGAGCATTTCTCTATATTTATCCTACAAACAACTTCTTCCATGAAGCAAATTTCATTATCTAAATCATTTTCCAATAATACAAATTTCACTGTATCATACATACTCTATCTCCTATACTCCTTATTATATTCTTATTTTAATAATATTATCTTACTTATTATTATAAGCCATCCTGTTTTTCTAGAAACTCATCAACAGTTTCTATACGATATTTTAAAACCCATTTTTCAATTTCAGAACGTCTAAACCTTAAAACAGACCTTTTGCCCATAGTTGATTTATAAAAAGGCATTTCCTTATTCGAAGTTTTCTTATAAATAGTATACTTCGACAGTCCTGTTATTTCACACACTTCATCAATTCCAATAATTTCAGAATCAGAACTTTTCCTTTCACTAAAACATGAATTCAAGGCTTCACTAATTAGCTCCTTCAATTCAGTAACGGTTAAGCTATTTACTTTTTGTTCCTTTGCCATCTTTTTTTTAATTATGCTGCAAAATAAAGGAGTAGAAGGAATATCTCCAAATTACAAATGCGACATAAACAGCAAAAAAAATCGACATATACATACTGAATATCAGACATATATATCGACTTAAAAGAATCGCAAAACGATGTTTAGGTGTTCATCGCAAGAACTTCCACTAATTCATTCCTACCATCATCATATGAAGTCGCTCGATTATGAGAAGCCAATTTCAGGTCTTTACCTTCACAATCACAAAAGTACTGATTCACTAAAGTAGCTGAGAAGCCACTTGTTAAGACTTCAATAACCACACGTAAATAAGCCTTAGCACCATTTCTATTTGTATTAATCCTAATTTTCTCTGTAACATCCAATCCACAAGCCCTGAATATCTTCTGAAAATCTCGGCTCCCATTCTCTGATGGACAAATCCACTCTTTATTACATAAATAAGTATAAACAGCATCCAATTGCTTATCCGAATAAGTACTATACATCTTTTTGTTTTGTATTCGTTGCTGACTAGCTTTTAGTAATTGTAAATAAGTAAGTAGATTAGCATTCTCCAACTGTAAATAATCATTCAACAAATGCCCAGTATAATTCCAATCTTGTTGAATTCTAATTTCCATTGAAGAGCCCTTTTCAAAACCTATTTTTTCAATCATCCTACGAACGTCATCCAAAGTAACGCCTAATTTACATAAGGTATAATATCCTTGCTTCCATGCTTCTATTTCATCCTCCTCTGTTATTACTCCATAGCGTTCGTAACGATTATTTATTAATTCTTCTACATACTGAATCTCTCTATCCAATAAATTTCTACAATATGATATATGATCTGCAATATAACGTTCCATCTCTGCAATATCAATGCAACTTTTAGTTGTTGCCAATTTTGCCAAATAATTCTCAAACATCTTCTTTTTCATATACTAACTGCATTTTTATATAATGAACTTATAGTCATTCTCTCAACCTCTGTATCACCGAAACTATCTAAATAAGTATTAGTTGTTGCTAACTCTTTATGCCCCATCACTTGACTTATCATTTCGCGAGAAACTCCATTTGACTGTAACGTCATTGCCATAGAATGTCTACTAACATAGCTAGTCAATTTTTCTGTAAAGCCCAACTCCTCACCAATTTTTTTTAATCGTTCATTATAGCGAGCCAATCTTCGCCTCAAGTGATCATATAATTTTTCACCATCATAATCTTTAGAGACTAAAGGAAGAAGATAATTTCCTATAAGAACAGTGTTCTCCCTAAACCACAAAAGCATTCTTTTCAGTTTGTCAGTCACAGGAATTCTAATAAATCTAGTGTTCTTACTATGCTCAGTTTTATGACGCTTATACACTATATATTCTTTTCCACCTTCCATCATAAGATTCTCTTTCTTCAAGTTAGCCATATCAATAAAACTCATTCCATAACAAAAATATGAGAACAAGAACAAGCGCCTTGCAACTTCTCTAGGCTTATTCTCAAACTTCGTATTCATCACTCTTAACAAATATTCCTGTGGCAAATATCGTTTACGAGTTTCTTCTTCCAAAGCAGAAATACAAAAGCCACCTTTCCCAAAAGGATAAAAAGTAGAAGAACACTCTTTTGCCACAATGGCACGGTTCAAAATTGCTCTTAAGGTCTTCATATCATGCTTACGAGTATTGCCAGACCATCCTCTCTTCTCCATAAATTGATTATAGGCAGTTACATATTTGATATCTATCTCTTGCATATAGCGCGCAGACAGTTTTTTATCAAATAATTTCATGTTGCAGATAACCTTTTCCCACACTTTAGCATTTCCAATATGCCCAGTATCTTTCATATCCTTGATACATAATAAAGCAAATTCTAGGAATTTCCCCTGCTTACTCTTATACAGAAAGGCATCTTCAAATTGATTCAATGTCCAATCTACTTTATCATACTCAAAATCCCGCTCAACCTTCTGAGCACGTGCTAATAGTTGGATAATCCTCGCATTATACTCTTTGTAGTTAGGACAAACGCGTTTATCACATTTAAAACGTTCATTTACATCATCCCATTCTTCCTTTTTAGCATAGAGCTGTAGTGATATGTACTTCGCCTTCATATTCTTTATGATTCTTAATGAAACCGAATAAGTGCCATCTTTTCTCTTATTAGCAGAATGTAGCAAAACTTTAAATGTTGCCATAAGCATTTTATTTTTTAATTAATAATTATTTTATGTGTCACAAAAGTAGATAAGCAGAATTTGAATAAGCCCAAAGAGAGTCATAAAAAAACGAACTATTTAACGTCTGTTTAGAAGAAATATATACCACTTTCGAAGCACATCTTCCCTAAAACATTTCTAAAACATTTCTAAAACATTAAAAACTACTCAATACAAATAAAGGATAATGCAATCACTACACAAATAGAAGATATACCACTGGCTATCTGCATATTAACGCAAACAAGAGAATTAAAATCACTTTTTATACAAAAAAACAAGCTAAAAAATTTGCACTTTCCCTGTAAATACGTACTTTTGCACCCGCAATTAAAACAATTCGGGATGTAGCTCAGCCCGGTAGAGTACGCGTCTGGGGGGCGTGTGGTCGCAAGTTCGAATCTTGTCATCCCGACTACCGATAAAGCATTGATAATCGTAAGATTATCGATGCTTTTTGCTTTTTTACGAGTTTCCACCTAATGGTGGTTGACGCAAAAAGTTCTCGTACACATTCACTTTTAGACACACAAAAAGAGGTCTCCACGATGGAAGACCTCTGAAAAAACTCCAAAAAGTGGTGTCAAACAACAAATCAGAGTGTTACCGATAATAATTCTTTCGCAAATGAATGAAGTCCGCTGCAAATGCGTTCCGCCTGCGCTCTACGAGGTATAGAACGACGATTCAAGTAATTGGAAAGCTGCTTTTGATTGATACCTGTAATCTTCTCCATACCAGCTAAAGAAAGGAACTTTGAATAATATTCCAAGAAACTCGCTACGTCCAACTTAAATTCAATTTCGTACTCGCTTTTGATTTGTTCCGGCCATTGTTCTACAGGTAAATTCTTCTTAATCAATCTAATTGCCTCATGAATATCATCCTTTACAGCCTGTATGCTGTCACCCGCGCCATAGATACCGTCACAATTATCCGAATATCCGTCGTAAAAATCCTTGCTTTTCTCAATCACTACAATAATTTTTTCCATAATCCTACCCTTTCTTTTTTAGAAAGTACGGGAATCAAAGCCCATACTTCTTGATTAATTTATTAACCAACCCCTTACCCATTTCTTTAGCCCCATGATAAGGAACAGGCTCCGTTAATTCACCTTTTTCATTCTTATAAAAGTAATGGCTTCCTTCCGCATGGTCGAACTTCCATCCCTTCTTAATGAACATCCGGTGTAATTCTGTACTTTTCATTATCTTATGATTTGTTGCTTGACTTCACAAAGATAGCAAAACTACCACTATCCACAAGCGAACAATAGCAATATTACCATTATTTAACCCCTCCGGTAGAGTTTCCAGATGCTCAAGCATTTGCTCTTTCATAGCATAAATGGTTGGTATATCGTGAGGATTCAAAGGATAAAGACCGACTAGCCATACCTGCAAATATACCAGCAGTAAAAATAAATCAAATTATCAGACTATCCTTTTTCGTTTTTACGGACTAATACCTATATTTGCATAAAAACACATTTAATATACTTATGAAGAAACTTATTGCTTACATTGCCCTTAGTTTTGCGGCAATAACCAGCTATGCAACCACTCCCCTCTGGATGCGTGACGTACAGATCTCACCCGACGGGACAGAAATCGCATTTTGTTATAAGGGAGACATCTACAAAGTGCCTGCCAAGGGCGGAACAGCTACACAACTCACTACGCAAGACTCTTACGAATGTACTCCGATATGGTCACCGGATGGCAAACAAATAGCCTTTGCCAGTGATAGAAACGGAAATTTCGATATCTTCATCATGTCGGCAAATGGCGGAACAGCCCAGCGACTGACTACTCATTCAGCTACTGAACTACCCTCCGCTTTTACCCCGGACGGCAAATATATTTTATTCTCAGCATCTATTCAGGACCCGGCAAGCAGTGCCCTCTTTCCTTCAGCCGCCATGACTGAACTCTACAAAGTTCCTTCAGTCGGCGGACGCACTGAACAAGTACTGGGCACTCCTGCCGAAGCGGTATGTTTTGATAAGTCCGGCAACCGTTTTTTCTATCAGGACCGCAAGGGAGGTGAAAACGAATGGAGAAAGCATCATACTTCTTCCATCACCCGCGATGTATGGATGTATGATGCCAAAACAGGTTCACACACTAACCTTACCCAGCATGCAGGCGAAGACCGCAATCCGATAGTATCACCGGGCGGACAAACCGTCTACTTCCTGAGCGAACGTAATGGCGGCTCATTCAACGTATATTCTTTCCCGGTTTCGCAACCCCAATCGATAAAAACAATTACCAGCTTTAAAACCCATCCCGTGCGTTTCCTCTCAATGAGTAACAACGGCACCTTGTGCTATGGATACGATGGTGAGATTTATACTCAGCAGGAAGGCTCGAATCCCCGGAAGATAAATGTAGAAATCATTCGTGACGACCAGCCACAAATAGCTTATCTGAAATATCCGGATAGAGCAACCTCCGCTACAGTTTCACCAGACGGCAAGCAAATTGCTTTCACTGTGCGCGGTGAAGTATTCGTAACATCGACAGACTATAACACCACCAAACAGATTACACATACAGCAGCAGAGGAAGATGGTCTCTCGTTTGCCCCGGACAACCGGACGCTGGCCTATGCCAGTGAACGTAGTGGTAACTGGCAAATTTATCTGGCTAAAATAGTTCGGGAAGAAGATCCGAATTTTCCGAATGCAACTTTAATAAAGGAAGAGGTATTATTGCCTTCTACCACCGTAGAACGTTCGCACCCGCAATTCTCACCCGATGGTAAGGAACTGGCCTTCATTGAAGACCGCAACCGCCTGATGGTACTCAACCTGGAAACCAAGAAAGTACGCCGGATCACCGACGGTTCTACCTGGTACAGCACAGGCGGAGGGTTCGACTATGCATGGTCTCCGGACAGCAAGTGGTTCACACTGGAATTTATCGGAAACAAGCACGATCCATATTCGGATATAGGTCTGGTCAGTGCACAAGGCAATGGCGAGATCATCAACCTAACCAATAGCGGATACAGCAGCGGTTCACCCAGTTTTGCGCTCGATGGCAATGCCATTCTTTTCACTACCGAACGCTACGGTATGCGTGCACATGCTTCATGGGGTTCGCTGGACGATGCTATGTTAGTATTCCTGAATCAGGATGCATACGATAAATTCAGCCTGAGCAAAGAAGACTACGAACTATATAAAGAAGCAAACTCCGACCGGCAAAAGGTTGCTGCAAAAGACAGTAGCAAGGTAAAGGATATCGTGGTGGAATTGAAAAACATAGAAGACCGCATCGTACGCCTGACACCAAACTCATCTAATATGGGAAGTACCCTCATCTCCAAAGACGGAAAAACCCTCTATTATCTGGCCAGTACCGAAAGCGGTCGTAACTTATGGAAGATGGATTTGAACAAGAAAGAGACCAAGTTGCTCCATAAAGTAGATGCCGGCTGGACCTCCCTGGAAATGGATAAAGAAGGGAAGACTCTCTTCATTCTGAACGGTAAGAATATGCAGAAGATGAACATGGCTTCCAATGACCTGAAGCCCATTAAATATCTTGCCCAAGTGAAACTGGATCTGGCCGCCGAACGCGAATACATGTTCGACCATGTATACAAGCAACAACAGAAACGTTTCTATAATACCAACATGCACGGGGTCAACTGGGACGCCATGACGGCTGCCTATCGCAAGTTCCTGCCACACATCGATAATAACTATGACTTCGCCGAACTATTGAGTGAATGGCTGGGCGAGTTGAATGTCTCCCATACCGGAGGCCGTTTCTATCCGGACGGACAAAGTGAACCAACAGCCAGCCTGGGACTACTTTTTGACTGGAATTACCAAGATAAAGGAATGCTCATTGCTGAAGTGATAGAAAAAGGTCCGTTCGACAAAGCCACTACAAAGGTGAAAGCCGGTGTCGTTATTGAAAAGATCGACGGTAAAGAAATCACTCCCGAAGCTGATTATTATGTGCTTCTCAATGACAAAGTAAAAAAGAAAACACTTGTTTCATTGTATGATCCCAAGACGAAAGAACGCTGGGAAGAGGTAGTAATCCCTATCAGAGACAGCGAACTCAGTACATTACTTTACGAACGTTGGGTTAAGCAACGTGCAGCAGATGTTGAGAAATGGTCGAACGGTAAACTGGGATACGTGCACATCAAATCAATGGGTGATGACAGCTTCCGTTCCATCTACTCGGACATTTTAGGAAAATACAACAACTGTGAAGGTATTGTCATCGACACCCGTTTCAACGGAGGCGGTCGTCTGCATGAAGATATAGAGATACTGTTCAGCGGCAAGAAATACTTCACACAGGTGGTTCGCGGCCGTGAAGCCTGCGATATGCCGAGCCGCCGCTGGAACAAGCCTTCCATCATGCTGACGTGCGAGGCCAACTATTCCAATGCACACGGTACACCATGGGTATACAGCCATCAGAAACTGGGCAAACTGGTAGGTATGCCTGTACCGGGCACTATGACCAGCGTATCATGGGAACGTCTGCAAGATCCGACACTGGTATTCGGCATTCCTGTGATTGGTTACCGCTTGCCCGATGGCAGTTATCTGGAAAATACGCAGTTGGAACCGGATATAAAAGTAGCCAATTCGCCCGAAACAATCGTGAAAGGCGAAGATACACAGTTGAAAGTAGCAGTAGAAGAATTATTGAAAGCACTACAATAGATAGGGATTATTAAGGAGCCAGACTATGAATTTGGCTCCTTTTTTGTACCTTTGCGGCAAAATCAACAAATAATCTAAATTCATGTTTGCTGACCTACTTAATTCCTCCTATTTCGCCCTCTTCCTCATCGTCGCATTGGGCTTCATGCTGGGAAAAATCAAAATTAAAGGATTATCTCTGGACGTTTCCGCAGTTATTTTCATTGCTCTTCTCTTTGGACACTTCGGTGTAGTCATTCCTAAAGAGTTAGGAAACTTCGGATTGGTACTTTTCATCTTTACTATCGGTATTCAGGCCGGTCCCGGTTTCTTCGACTCGTTCCGAAGTAAAGGTAAGACCCTGATCATAATCACTATGTTGATTATTTGCTCGGCTTCCCTTACTGCTGTCGGGCTCAAATACCTTTTCGACATCGATACCCCCAGTGTAGTAGGATTGATAGCCGGTGCACTGACCAGTACACCGGGACTTGCCGTAGCCATCGACAGTACAAATTCTCCATTGGCATCCATTTCCTACGGTATCGCTTATCCGTTTGGAGTTATCGGTGTGATCCTGTTTGTAAAGCTGCTTCCCCGCATTATGCGCATTGATCTGGATAAGGAAGCCCGCCGACTGGAAAAAGAACGTCGAGGACAGTTTCCCGAACTGACTACCTGTATTTATCGTGTAACAAACCCTGCCGTATTCAATCGTAGCCTGATGCAAATCAATGCACGGACCATGACAGGAGCTGTTATTTCACGCCATAAACACGATGATGTCATTTCCATCCCTACAGCTCAGACAGTGTTACACGAAGACGATTACATACAGGCAGTAGGCAGTGAAGAAGCTCTGAACCAACTTTCGGTCTTAGTTGGAGAACGCGAAGAAGGTGAATTACCTTTGGTAGACACACAGGAAATCGAATCCTTATTACTGACCAAAAAGGATATGATTAATAAACAATTGGGGGATTTGAACCTGATGAAAAACTTCGGATGTACGATAACACGTGTCCGCCGAAGCGGCATCGACCTGTCTCCGTCACCGGATTTAACTCTGAAATTCGGCGACAAACTGATGGTGGTAGGAGAAAAAGAAGGACTTAAAGGATTGGCCCGCTTACTGGGAAACAATGCTAAAAAGCTATCTGATACAGACTTCTTCCCTATTGCAATGGGTATTGTTTTAGGAGTACTGTTCGGCAAACTGAATATTACTTTCCCCGGTGGTTTATCTTTCTCTCCAGGATTGACGGGAGGTATTTTGATTGTGGCTCTGTTCTTAAGTGCAATTGGTAAGACAGGACCTATTCTATGGTCTATGTCCGGACCTGCTAACCAATTATTGCGTCAGTTGGGATTGTTGCTTTTCCTTGCCGAAGTCGGCACCTCGGCTGGTACCAATCTTGTAGCAACTTTCCAGGAAAGCGGCTGGCTGCTATTTGGAGTAGGTGCTGCTATTACGCTGGTACCTATGTTAGTAGCTGTGTTTGTTGGGGTGTTTGTCTTCAAAATCAGTATACTCGACTTATTGGGAACCATCACCGGTGGTATGACCAGTACTCCGGGACTTGCAGCGGCAGACTCTATGACTGACAGTAACATTCCGAGTGTAGCTTACGCTACGGTTTATCCTATTGCAATGGTATTCCTTATACTGTTTATCCAGATTATTGCAACTATGGTTTAAGCCAAACAAATATATACTTGATTAAATGATTTCATTTCAGTATAAAAATAACTAATTGGTTATCAGTGATGTTATAATAGTCTAATCTCAGTATAGGACTGAGGTACCCTAAGTATGATATTGAGATACCCTAAGTATACGACTGAAGTACCCTCAATATACGACTATGCCTCGAATATTAATTAATCGTAAGGAATTAGTATTATATCAAGCATTTATATACTAAAACTATAATTCGAGTTGGATGCACAAAAAATAGGTTTCTGCCATTCACTAAGTCAGGACAATATCCAGATCTCGATAGTCATTGACCTCATCTGTATAGGTATAATAGTACAAACTGTTATTGAGATGAGCACCACCATTACCCACATAAGTAATCCAGACTTCAGTCTCCTCGCTTCCAACGATCAAATCAGAACACTCAGTATGGCAATCACTTGGCGTATTCCTAATCCCTTCCGGACGAAAATTATAGACAGCCGTAATCAACGCATCATTCAGTTCGCTCTCGGCTCTCGTAACACCTTTATTTACAACAACATCCCCCCTTCGAATAGGTAGAATAAAACCAAATAAATAAAATCATTATAAAACACCTCACATAACACAAAGCTCACACAAACTAAAAAATATATCAACATTAACTATCTATTGCTTTTATGATAAATAAAGCAAAACCACCCACTACTTTTAGTGGGTACTTGCTATTTTCAACAAAATTCCCCTTAAATTTGCATACGATATAAATACCAACTAAATATGAAAACATTGAAAGTCCAAACCATTATAAGCCTGACAACTTGCTTTTTCCTGATTCTGGCAGTAACAATTTGTAAGGGAAACAAGTTCGGGAGCATTCTCTCCGATGAGGAAAATGCAACAGAAAACTCTACAGGAACTTCCGATATATTACGGCATACGGATGAAGGAGTACAGATAATATCTACCCGAAAAATAACGAAAGATATCAACGGATATGGAGGAAATATCCCTCTTGAGGTCTATATGCAGGATAACCGCATTACAAAAGTTGTGGCATTGGAAAACTCTGAAACCCCCAGTTACTTTGCCAAGGTACGAAACAGTGACCTGCTGCAACAATGGAATAATCTATCACCGGAAGAAGCAATCAATAAAGAAGTAGACGGAATATCCGGAGCTACAGAATCTTCGGTAGCTATTATCCAGTCCATCCACAGGGCAATGGAATATGCAAAGGAACATTCGGCCGACAAGCCTGCAACTGCTTTCAGGTTTGACTGGATACTTTTCCTGGGTTTACTGGCAGGCATTGCACTGTGCACCCTGATCATTGTATATTTCTCCAGAAAACCTAAAGGACAAATGACACAATATGTACTGAACACTTTCAGTCTTGCCTTGGTTATAGTAGTAACTGCATTATCTATTCAACCGAGACCAAATCAACCTAATAAGATGGAGGAACCTATTATGAAACAAAATGATAAACTTTCCGTTCTTGAAGCCATACATGTAAGAACCAGTATCCGCTCTTATCAACCACAAGAAGTAGAAGATGAAAAAATAGAGCAGCTGTTAAGAGCTGCCATGGCTGCTCCCACAGCAACCAATAGACAACCTTGGGCTTTCATTGTCATCAGGGATAAAGAGATTCTAAACGAATTGAGTTCTACCCTTCCTTATACCAAAATGGCAAAGGATGCTCCACTGGCCATCGTAGTATGTGGAGATTTAAATAAAGCTATCAGTGGTGCAGGTATGGAGTACTGGGTACAAGATGCTTCGGCTGCAACAGAAAACTTACTGCTGGCTGCACAAGGTTTAGGATTAGGGGCCGTATGGTCAGGAGTTTACCCTATAGAAGAACGGGTAAAAGAAGTACAGAAAATACTCCTATTGCCTAAAGACATCATTCCCCTAAACGTAATTCCAATCGGCTATCCAGCCGAGAATCCACTTCCGAAAGATAAATGGAAACCGGAAAATATTCATTATAACCGCTGGACAGAGAGCAAATAAAAAGAAGCAATTATTCATCCATATCATCCAGATGTATTTCCAAAGCCTTCACCGAAATATAAATCTCGTATACAGAAATAGCCAGAGAAATAATCAATAACACCATTGCCAATCCAAAAATATAGATGGATACAAGATAGAGCTGTATATAAATAAAGAACATACTTACAACACACAACAACAAACTGCCTGTTCCCGTCACCTGCATGGCACGTGTCAGATACAAGCGTTTACGAAGATTTGCGATCTGTGCTGCGGTTACTGACGAATGATTTCCCCGATACTGTTCCTTCAATGTACGTACCAATTGAGCATACGACATGAACCGATTGGTATAAGCCAGCATAATCAATGAAATTGCCGAAAACAGCAGAGCGGGAGTCGTTAAATCTATTTCCATATTTCTATTATAACTTAAAATGCATAACGATATCTTTAATAAGTATTGAAACCTAAATTCTCATATAAAGCCATTCTCTAATTTTCATATACCATTTTTTTAGAGTAATGCATTACGCAAAGTTACAATAAAAATCAGAAGATTACATTGCTACTACGCAACCTTTTCGCGCAGTAGCAATTAATTTATTCATCATACCCCTACTTCTTATCATAAATTCCATTAGAGAATTTTCCATAAGCCATCACCTGGTTCGTATCAGGGAAGTGTACAATCTCTGGAAGATTATTTGTGTCGAAATCAATATAAACCAGCTTTTCCGTATCCGATCCGTTGCGAATAACATGCGCACCTTCCGGACCCGCAGGGAAAGTAATAGCATCACCGGCTTTCACCGTTACATCTCCATTGATGGTACGAACGATACCTGTACCGCTGATAATATAGAATACCTCTTCATCCGTTTCATGATAATGGTATCCATAGGCAAAACTACCCGGTTCCACTTCTACAAAGTTCACACGGCACTGGTTCACATCCGCCTGCGCAACAATCGGTTTCACTGTAAATTCATTACCGCCCTGACTAATTTTCTGACCTTCTGCGGTCCTGTAATTCTTTACTGTAAGCTCTTTCATCGTTTTTTGTTTTTAAATTGTTTATAAGATAGTTGCATTCATCAGTTTTTTCACTAACTTCGCAATGCAGTCAGTGACTTTCCGACAGTGCAAAGCTATGCACTATTTTACTTATAAACAAGAAGTTACAAACAAGTAAGATAGTTACCTAAAGGTTACTTTTGCTGAAAAGCAAGAGTTTAAAAATGAAGAAAAAGAGAAAATAATTAATTATGACCTAATCACATGAGTATGAAAACAAGAATTACCTCTAATCGTATCACAGAACTACACCCGGACGAGATATTCGTTTTCGGTAGTAATCTGGAAGGCGCACATGGTGGCGGAGCCGCTTATCTGGCATGGAAAAAATGGGGAGCCATCTGGGGACAAGGAACCGGATTGCAAGGACAGACCTATGGTATTCCGACTATGCACGGAGAACCGGAAGCCATCAAACCTTATGTAGATGAATTTATCCGCTTTGCTAAAGAACACTCACAATACACTTTCCTTGTTACAGAAATAGGATGCGGCATTGCCGGTTTTGCCCCGAAAGAAATTGCTCCTCTATTTAAAGAAGCTGCAAACGTGCCCAATATCCACCTGCCTCAACGTTTCTGGGATGTACTGAATGCAAAATAAAGTCTTGCCCGCCTTCTGCCCAAAGCCAGTAAAATACAGGAAAGGGAACAAAGAGAGCAGATGACAAATATTACCCCCGTGGAAACCAAAATGTTTCCAATACCTACTAAAGGAGAGACAATGCCACCAAACGAAAAGCAGACAGCCCCCAACAATGCTGAGGCTGTCCCGGCATTGTCGCGCTCACACTCCATAGCTAATGCAGTAGATGTAGTGAACGTCATTCCCATCATAAAGAGAACTGCCAGCAACAGGAGTTCATAAATCCAGAAACTGCAACCTAAAGCCAATGCGGCACATTCGAGCAAGGAGAAGATAAGCATACCCATACAGCCAATCAGTGTTCCGTTCGCTGGTCGGCGAAACTTTACAGAAAATGCCGCCGCTCCACCGATAGCTATGGCATTAATACTGAAACAAACGCTGAAAGCAAAAGGGGAATAACCATAGTGCTGCTGTATAATAAAGGGGGAAGATGCAATATAGGCAAACAGCACTCCCTGTGCAAAAGCCAGTTGCAACACATAGCAAACAAACTGCTTATTCTTAAGTACTACCTTGAAACTGTGAAAGGTATCCGCCCACTTCGTAGCCAGACGGTTTTCTTTAGGAAGCGACTCCCGGAAACGGATACATCCTATCAGGAGCAATACCCCCAGCACAAGTAAAATACCGAAAATGCCCTGCCAACCGATAGCTTCCGTAAAGACTCCCCCGATAATAGGAGCTACCACGGGAGCAATACCGTTAATAGCACCAATAATCGCCAACATCTTTGCCAGATCTCTACCTGAAAATTTATCCGTAGCAATGGAACGGGCTATTACGATACCTCCCGCCCCGGCAATACCTTGTATCAAACGGAAAGCAACGAATTGCTGGATGTTCTGAGCAAACAAGCAGCACACTGTTGATACGATAAACAACCACATGGCAACCTGCAACGGTATGCGCCTGCCATAACGGTCGCTCAAAGGTCCGAAGAATATCTGGCCGACAGCCAGTCCGATCATACTGGTAGTTAATCCCAACTGGACCATTGAAGAACTCGTGTTGAAGTATTCTCCCATAACCGGAAGACTTGGCAGATACATATCCGTAACAAAAGGCCCGAAGGCCGTCAGCATGCCCAATAAAATAAGAATGAACAGTTTTGAATTATCTTTTCCCATATAAACTTAATTTATATATTTCGTGGAATATACGTCCACTTTCGGACTGCAAAAATAAGAATAATCCATTTTATTCTCCCTACCTATTTTATTCAAAGCTATCCAATACAAGAACAAAAAAATCTCAACTTAACCTGTGGCTTCCAATTTCTTGTCCATACGCAACTCATGCTTCACAAAACGGCGAATAGAGCGGTAAGTAGGATGCAGTACTTTATACGGACGAATGTCACTTTCGTAAACCAGGAACACCAACAGACAAAACAATGCTAACAGAACAAGCCAGCCGTACAGTTCTTTCATTGAAACCATCAGGGCCTGTTGTTGTACAACACCATATAACTCTCCTGCAGGTATCCGGCTGATAAAAGGGTTCACATGATCTAACCCAGTGCCCAGCAGCATTGCATTCTTCTTCATTGCCCCATTCAGAGCATGTCCCAAAATGGCCGTGCCCAGAGCTCCACCAAATCCGGCACTGACAAACGACTGCACAGACACCGCCTGGAAAAAATGCTGGAAGGGAACACGAGACAATACTGTAAGGAAACAAATAGCTATCATCACATACCCGAAGCTACGCAGAAACAGCGGTATAAACAAGGTCTCCTTTGGTAAAGCATACTCAATACCGAAATAGAAATACATCAGATACCCGGTAATGGAAGAAAATGCAATCACCGTCATTGTCTTATAACGCCATTTACGACGGGAGAAAGTGAAGAAGGTAAAGCCCGCTCCCACAACAATCCCCAGCAGAACCACCCAGTTGAGTGAAATTACATTCAAGGCATCATACCCCAATATGCCTTCCATATAGACATGTTCGAACAGATGTGATGGTGCCAGCAAAATATCTATTATTATATATAGTATAAAAGGAAGCCAAACAGCGCGATACGTCCACGTCTTCAAAGCAATGAACGGATGACGGATGAAAGATGCACGCCACAGATTCAATACAAGAATCAGGGCACCGATGATAGTTGCCGTACGTATCTGGAAAGACTGATACCAATCATAATGTTCCCCATACACGCAGACAAAAAGGATACACAACAGCACAAGTCCCCACATCAAAGCCCCCAACCAATCGATACCGAACAACGGTAATTTCGGCAAGGAGCGATAACTACGGAATAACCACAATGTAACCAGCATCACCAATAGCAACAAGCCAATAATCAACCAATGCATATACTCCCACTTCGCCCAGAAGGCCGTATAGATTGTTACCAATCCCGATAGCTGAATACAACTCTGCACCAGCAGGTAGATAAAGCAGAAGAATACCGATAGATCCCGCTTGGGAGTAAGCCATAATTGAATGGTAGAATTACATTCGAACGTGGCCCACATGCGGAAGATACCTGCAAAGAAACAGGTGATTACCAGCACAGGAATACTATGTGTATGCATACATATCAGATTAGAAATAATCAGGGCAATGCTGCACGTCATCAACGAAGCCTTCGAAGTAAAACGGAACTTCAGGCGGAACATGATGGCAAATGTCAACCCCATGCCCACCATAGAAGCATAACCTGCCATCATAATGTCCTCCTGCATTAATGCCGTAGAGCCAACCATCTCATTGACTGCCGCCAAATAGAGACCACCGGAGAACTGGAAGACTATGACAAAGGCAATGATAATCCAGGGGCGCAGTTTAGGAGGTACAAAATCACGGATAGCCGGAATGGAAAAAGGTCCTGTTTCGTGCATAATATCAATAGTTTACTACACACTCCACATTCATACCGGCACGCAAGCGCTCCATATCTTCCGGACGGTTACCGGTAGAGAACTCAATGCGGATAGGAATACGTTGTTCCACCTTTACGAAGTTCCCTGCGGAATTGTCCTGCGGTAGAAGAGAAAAGCTGGCACCCGTAGCGCGGGAAATAGATTTCACAATACCCTTAAAAACAATTCCGGGTACGGCATCCACTTCTATTTCTACTGGCTGGCCCTCCCGGATATAGGTAGTCTGAGTTTCTTTGTAATTGGCTACTACCCATCTTTCATTTTCGTCAACAACGTCAACTAAAGTCTGCCCGGGTTGTATCAACTGCCCTTCCTGAATTTCTTTCCGTCCCGTAGTTCCGTCGCAGGGAGCAAGGATAACGGTATAAGAAAGATTCAGGCGCGCCAGTTCCAAAGCAGCCTGCGCCAGTTTGATACCTGCATCTGTTTGTTCCAGACGGTGGGTCTGCTCCTGCTTT
This sequence comes from Bacteroides sp. AF39-11AC, assembly GCF_003474285.1. Taxonomy (NCBI): domain Bacteria; kingdom Pseudomonadati; phylum Bacteroidota; class Bacteroidia; order Bacteroidales; family Bacteroidaceae; genus Bacteroides; species Bacteroides sp. AF39-11AC. Next base: position 97,377 of record NZ_QROH01000007.1, read on the forward strand.
ACTAAAGTTGTAGATTGGCGCTGACGAAGCAGAAGTTCATAACGTGCCTTGGATGCTTCGTAATCTGTCTGCACAGCATCGTACTGTTGTTTGGTGACAGCATCCTGTGCCAAAAGGTTTTTATATCGGTGATATTCGCGCTCGGCATTGTCCAGGCGAACTTTAGCTTCCTGTAAACCTGCATCGGATACGGCAATATTATTCTGAGTGGTATGTACCGTGGTGGCCACTGCATTCTTTCCCGAAATAGCATTCTGAAAATCAGCCTCAGCCTGTGCCAGACGGAAACGGAACTCGGAATCTTCAATCAATGCCAAGGTGTCACCTTTGCGCACTTCCTGGTATTCATCGAAATAGATCTTCTTGATAAAGCCTTGCACACGGCTATTGACGGGGACAATCAGCTGTTTTACCTGTGCATTGTCAGTATAAGCTACGCTGCCGAGGTGGACGAAATGAGAGCATACCCACACCAGCCCGGCAATAAGTAAGAGACTAACCACTACGTTATAAATCAGTTTTTTCTTTTTGCGTTCCATATCTTATTTAATTCATTAGTTTTCATTCATATATAATTGCCGACAATTTACAGACATCCCGCTGTCTTCTTCAGCTTATAGAGGTTGAAAAGTATATTAATCTGTGCATTCACCAATTGCAACTCCGCATTCAACTTAGAATTACTGGCATCCAGCATATCAGTAATCAATGCCAGATCATTCAAGTAGCGGTTATTCACCACACTGTAATTTTGTGCCGCCAGTTCCAGACTCTTCTCTTGCGTATCACAAATGGTAAAAGCCTCATAAAAACGAATATATGCCGCCTTCACTTCTGTCCGTACATTCTCCTGTAACAACAAATCGCTCTCCTGTGCACGCTGGGTGGACAGGCGTGCCAGACGGACTTTCTTCCCGGATTTAAAGGTGGAAGCTATATCGAACTTCAATCCTATGCCCACATACCAGTAATTCAGATTCTTGTTAATAGGCGGTACTTCAATCGTAATGGGGCCGTCCAGTTTATCACCGGCAAAGAGAGCTACGGATGGTAAGCGTTCCGCCTTCGCAATCCGTTCATTATATTCTGACTGCTTGATATTCAGTTTCATCTGTTGCAGCACAGGAGAGCTCAATACTGCCGTCTCCTGCCAATGGGCCTCTTCCGAAGGTTTGGGAAGTCGCCCCAGCAAAGTAGTATCTACAGCAATCACCGTTTCTTCGGGTAAGCCGAGTACGGTGGTCAACTGATTATTTAAAATGAGGATACTATTCTCAATCTGCGTCAATGCCAGTTCCAGGGATTTCAATTGTAATTCATAACGAGTGATATCATTTTTCAAAGCCAGTCCCTGCGACTGCTTGGCATTGATATCTTCCACCAGTTTTCGGGTTTGCTCTATATTTTTCCGATATACTTCTGCCTGATTCTGTAGTTTGTACATCTCCAGATAATTTCCTACCAGCAGGAAGCGGATATCCTGCCTGTTCTTCTCTTTATCCAATTCTGCCAATTGCTGCTGCAATTTAGCAATGGCAATCCGGCTTGTGATGGCTCCACCTGCATAGATGACCTGCGAAGCCTCTATTGCAAAGTTATTGCCGAAGTGTGGCATAGCAGCATTTTCACCGTTTGTAAAATCACGGTCTGCCAACCAGGCATCGCCCAGATAGCTTGCCGAAACGGATACATCAATCGAAGGAAGTTGCGCATTTTTAGCCACCTTCACCGCCTGCCCGGCTTCCTCTTCTGCTAAACGGAATGTACGGATACTGCGGCTATTGGCATCCGCCATCTCAAACATCTCTTCAATTGTCATCTTCTGAAAGGTTTGTGCAGATGCAACAGAGATGTTCAGCGCCCAAACAAAGACAAATAATTCTTTTAATCTTTTCATAATGCCTATTAAATTGTTACCTCAAAAACGGCTGCAAAGGTCGGATTAATTCTTTGCTAAAGAGAAATCCGAAATTTGGCAAAGTTGGTTTAATTTGGAGATTTCAAAGGTTTCCGCTACCTTTGTACTGCAATAAAATCACCTCCAATGACCTCTTCCATACGTATAAAAAACATCTGTGAACTCCCTATCATCAGTGGTAGCAGAAATGATACACGAAAGAAAATCAGTTGTATCACCATTGGCCAACGGGAAGCAGAAGAACAATTTTCATCAGACATTCACTTGGATGCCTTTATTGTCTTATTGGTTTTATCCGGAAAAGGACATACGGTAATCAATTACAAGACGTATGATATTCAAGCGGATACCCTCCTACTGCTGTCTTCTGCCCATTTGTTCCATTTTGGAGAATGCAGTGATGATTTCCAGTGCCAGTGCCTCTTTGTCAGCAAAGCTTTTACAGATGAGATGGATTCCACCGATATGATTTACCGACGGACTAAATATGGCGTACGATTATACAACGAACCGGTAGTCCCCCTGGAGCACTCACATGCCGGCTTATTAGCCGAAAGACTGATCAGCATCAATAAGAACATAGACCGGACAGAGCATTTCTATCACAAAGAAGTTATCCTGAACCGCCTGTTCGCCTTTTATCTCGATTTAAGCGATATCCTTGAACGAACTAATCTGCCACATACGAATGGTTGCCTGACCCGTTATGAAAGTATCATCAAATCATTCATCGAGTTACTGGCAACTCATTATCGCAAAGAGCATAAAGTGGATTTTTACGCCGCCCAACTGAACTTATCCGCCCATCACCTGACGCAGATTGTGAAACTCGTAACAGGGCAAAGTGTAAGTGACTTCATTTTTGAAATGTTATTCAGTGAAGCCCGTAACTTGTTAACCCACTCCAAACTTTCCGTACAAGAAATCGCCACCACCCTCAATTTCTCCGACCAGTCTTCTTTTGGGAAGTTCTTTAAGCGGAAAGCAGGTATATCGCCAGTTGATTTCAGGAAAGATGTACTGTTTGTAGAGGAGGAAACAAAATAACATTGCATATTATTTACAAATAGTAAATGTTTAAAGAAAAGTAATATACTGAACCTAATTCAGTCGTATAGTGAATGCCATTCTGTCGTATACTGAACAGGGGACGAAATATCATATTGATAATCAGAAAGTTAAAAAGCGCCTCCGCCATTAATAAAACTCAACAAATTATTAAAATATCATTGTGCTTATGGAAAAGTAATGAATAAATAGATACGCGGACGACGCGGACCCATTTAATTCATAACCCGTCCGAAAGAAAGGAATTTCAGTGCAGTTACCCTGAAAATTTGGTGCGGTTGCCCTGAAGTCATGTAAATCAAGTTTCTTTATTCAGATATTTATCGTACTTTTGTAGCCTGTAAACCAGCTATTACGTTTAAGAAGGAATACAACTATGCGCTATAAACTTTCGGCACCTGCCACCTTGCATACCACTATCCAGCTCCCGGCTTCCAAGAGTATCAGCAACCGTGCTTTGATATTACATGCTTTAGCACAAGGACATATCACGCCTACCAATCTGAGTGATTGTGACGATACCTGCGTCATGATAAAAGCCCTGGACGGAAATCCCGAGCATATCGATATTCTTGCTGCCGGAACCGCCATGCGTTTTCTCACGGCTTATCTGAGTGTAACACCCGGCACACGCATCATTACAGGTACTGAGCGGATGCAACAACGCCCCATACGTATTCTGGTGGACGCCTTGCGCGAGTTGGGAGCACAAATAGAATATGCCGGAAACGAAGGTTTCCCTCCCTTGCGTATCACAGGCACAATATTGACGGGCGAAGAAATCAGCCTTGCCGGAAATGTAAGTTCACAATACATATCCGCTTTACTGATGATCGGCCCTATTCTGAAAAACGGATTAAGGCTGAACCTGACAGGAGAAATCATTTCACGTCCTTATATCAATTTGACTCTGCAATTGATGAAAGAATTCGGTGCAGACGCTGCATGGAGTTCCGAAAGCAGTATTACCGTCCGTCCGGGCCAGTACAAAGACATACCTTTCACGGTAGAAAGTGACTGGAGCGGTGCTTCCTACTGGTATCAAATGGTTGCCCTGAGCCAGGACAGCAAAGAAGAAGCTGCAAAAACAGAAGTAGAACTACTGGGACTTTTCCCACGCAGTTATCAGGGCGACAGCCGGGGAACAGAGATATTTACCAAACTCGGCGTACGGACTACATATACTGACCGGGGAGTGGTATTAACCAAGATAGGAACTCCCGTTACCCGCTTAAAGGAAGATTTAGTGGACATACCCGATCTGGCACAAACTTTTGTTGTGACTTGTTGTTTAATGAACATACCTTTCCGCTTCAGCGGATTACAAAGTTTGAAGATAAAGGAAACTGATCGTATTCAGGCACTTATCACAGAATTACATAAGTTGGGATATGTGGTGGAGTCGGAACAGGACAGTATATTAATCTGGAACGGTGAACGTTGTGAACCGGAAGTCAGTCCCGTGATTGCAACTTACGAAGACCACCGGATGGCGATGGCTTTTGCCCCTGCCTCTCTATTGGTACCATCGATACAGATTGCTGAGCCACAAGTGGTTTCCAAGTCTTATCCGGGATATTGGAAAGATTTGAAACAAGCAGGGTTTAGAATTGAAATTGAGGAATAAGCTATGTTGATATTAATTATAAGTCTTATTGTACTGGTCTGTATCGCCCTTATGGCAGGATACATCCGTAACCAGCGTCTGCAAAAAAAGATAGAACGCGGAGAACTGGATGCCATGCCCGAAGTGAAAGAGGCTGATGCGGAATGTTGTGGACAGCATGAAGTATGCGAGCGGGACAGCCTGTTGGCTGCCGTCAGCAAAAAGATAGAGTACTATGATGATGAAGAATTAGACAGATACATTGGCATTGCTCCCGAAGACTACACTCCCGAACAGGAAGATGAGTTCAGGGACGTATTCTATACAATGCAGGATACCGACGTTGCCGGGTGGGTGCGCAGTCTGCAATTACGGGGAATAGCACTACCGGACAATATCAAGGATGAAATATTTCTGATTATAGGAGAAAGGAGATCTTAAAGTGGAGCTACTACAATACACCTTCTTTCAACATGCCCTCATCGGCAGTTTACTGGCAAGCATTGTTTGCGGGCTTATCGGTACGTATATCGTAACGAGACGCTTGGTATTCATCAGTGGCGGACTGACGCACGCTTCTTTCGGAGGCATCGGTCTGGGATTATATACAGGCATTTCTCCCATACTGGCTGCTGGTGTGTTTGCTGTGCTGTCGGCTTTTGGAGTGGAATGGCTTAGCAAGCGCAATGATATGCGTGAAGATTCAGCTATCGCTGTATTCTGGACGCTGGGTATGGCACTGGGTATCATGTTTACTTTCCTTTCACCCGGGTTTGCACCCGATCTTTCTGCTTACCTATTTGGCAACATACTAACGATTACATTAGGAGACATCGCCCTGCTGGCGGGACTTGCAGTAATATTAGCCATCTTCTTTGTCCTATATTTGCGCCCGATCATCTATGTTGCTTTCGACCGGGAATTTGCCCGTTCACAAGGTATTCCCGTACAGATATTCGAATATGTACTGATGATGTTCATTGCATTGACCATTGTTGCATGCCTGCGTATGGTAGGCATCGTGCTGGTTATTTCCCTGCTCACCATCCCGCAAATGACTGCGAATCTGTTTACACATCGTTTCCACCGTATTATCTGGTTGTCTATTGGCATCGGTTATCTCAGTTGCCTGGGCGGATTAATGATATCTTATTATCTGAACGTTCCTTCCGGGGCGGCTATCATCTTCTTTTCCATCATTATATATGTAGTATGTAAGCTGGGAAAGAGTTTTTATTTATCTTTACGGCAGAAAATGCAGAACCCGTAAAACCTACTGGTATAGTTGAAACGCAAAGCAATCCTCCTCGTTGGCATCTTAGTTACTTTGATGCTCGTTGCCGGATGTTCCACCCGAAAGAACACAGCCGGTACACGCTTCTATCATGCCCTAACCACCCGTTATAACGTATACTTCAACGGAAACGAGGCTTACAAAGCCGGATTGCAGGCACAACAACAAGGGAACAAAGATAACTACATGGAGATGCTCCCCCTCTATCCCATAGGCAATAAAGAGACTACAGGCATCGGCACTTCCGACTATGAGCGTGCCATTGAGAAAGCACAAAAAGCCATTCGCCAGCATTCCATCAAACGACGCCCTATCCGTAAACCGGGACGGGCTTATACGGATGAATACAAGAAATGGCTGGCACGCCGGGAGTTCAATCCTTTCATTAATCGTGCCTGGATGCTATTGGGCAAAGCTCAATATCAGAAGGGAGACTTTCCGGAAGCGGCCGCAACCTTCTCTTATATTGCACGACTCTATGACGGACAGACGAATATCACTTCTGAAGCTTTAATCTGGTTGTCCCGTTGCTACTCTGCGCTGGGGTGGCAATATGATGCGGAAGATGCTTTAAACAGGGTAAATAATGACAGCTTGCCACCAGCGCTGGCTGTTCCATATGCTTCGGCCACAGGAAATTTCCTATTAGGTAGCCAACGATACAGAGAAGCAATCCCCCATCTCGAAAAGACAGCCAGGAAGGAAAAGAACAAGCAGCAGAAAGCACGATGTTACTATCTCCTGGGGCAGACTTATCAAACGCTGCAACAACCGGAACAGGCCTATCAGGCGTACAGCAAGGTAATCCGCCTTAATCCACCGTACGAACTGGCGTTAAGTGCCCGCATCCGTCAGACGGAAGTGATGCCCACTGCCAATAGTCGTAAGATTACCGGAAAGTTATTGCGCCTCAGCAAGGATGAGAAAAACAAAGAATACCTCGATCAGATTTATTATGCATTGGGAAATGTATACCTTGCCGAAAAAGATACGGTACAAGCTCTTGCCGCCTATCACAAGGGAATAGAAAAGAGCACTCGGAACGGTGTGGAGAAAGGAGTTCTTCAACTTACACTGGGCAATTTGTACTGGCAGCAAGCGCGTTATGCCGAAGCACAAAAAGCCTATGCCGAAGCGATAGGATTGATAGACAAAACCCATCGGGAATATGCCACTATCACCAATCGTTCAGAGATCCTGGACGAACTGGTACCACATACCAATGCCATACAGTTACAGGATAGCTTACAACATCTTGCCAGACTGCCGGAAACAGAGCGAATGGCAGCCATAGAGAAAATCATAGCACAAGTGATAGCCCGGGAAGAAGCTGAACGCAAAGCTGCAGAAGAAGCTGAACGGGAGGCAAACCGCCAAAAGATGAGGGAAGAAGCAGAAAGTCAATTACCTGCTACTTCAATTATCAGCAGACCGGGACAGGAAAATGCAGTCGCTACCCCACAGACCCTCCAACCTTCAATAGGAGGAAAGCAAGACTGGTATTTCTATAACCCTCAACTGGTAGAGCAAGGAAAAGCTGAATTCCAACGCTTGTGGGGGCGCAGAAAGCTGGAAGATAACTGGCGAAGGAAAAATAAAACAGTAGTTGCACTGGACGATTTTGAAGCGATAGATTACAGCGAACCGGAAGAAGGTGTTGCTAAAGAAGACACAATCCATGGCAATCGGGGAAATGAAACTACCGATTCTTCCACTCCCCAGAAAGAAGAAAACGAAAAGAACACTGCCGACAGCATTGCCGGTGATACTCACCGCCCGGAATACTATCTGGCACAAATTCCGTTGACAGAAGAAGCTATGCAAGCCTCAAACACACTGTTATCAGAAGCCTTATATGGTGCCGGAATGATTTTCAAGGATCGTATGCAGGATTTCAAACGGGCAGAAGCTGCGTTTGAACGACTGGTACGCCAGTTCCCTGACTTTGCACAAGCGGATGAAGCATATTATCAGTTATTCCTGACCGAACTGGCTCTAAATTATTATGGAGAACTTCCTGCCCTGCAACGTGCAGAGAAATATAAGGCCGAACTTATCGCCCGGTTCCCCAAAAGCCGCTATGCCAAGACACTGGCCGACCCGGACTTTGCAGAAAATGCCGTATATGGCAAACAACGTGAGGACTCCCTCTATGCCCGTGCTTACAAACATTTCCAACTGGGTGATACAACCACTGTGCGTGCAGCCGAACATCTTTCTGCCGAGATATACCCTCTGGGGCAGCATCGTCCCAAATTTATGTTCCTCAATGCCGTCACTCGGCTACAGGGAGGAGAAACCGATCAGTTCCTTGCTATCCTGAAGGCACTTGTACAGCAATATCCACAAAATGAAATCACTGATCTGGCTGCCCATATTCTGAAAGGGGTACAGGAAGGACGTCTGCTGGCTCGCGACAGTCATACATTTGGTTCCATCTGGCAACGGCGGAATGCTGAACTTGCCGAGGCTGGCAAGTTAACGGGCGATAGTCTGAGTGGTGGCGCTATTCTTCCTCCGGACAGCGCATTCAGTACAGAGCGCAATACGCCGTTCCTTTTTATCCTGGCTTACGAAGAAGGAAAGGTAAATGAGAACATGCTACTGTTTGAAGTAGCACGCTATAACTTCTCCACTTTCCTGGTGAAGAACTTCGATCTTGCGTTTGCTCACGAACGAGGTATCGGCATGCTGCAAATCCGACCATTCAGTAACTACGATGAGGCACAACAATACTTCCGCCGTCTTTATGCCAATCCCGAAATGGCTACACGACTCAGTGGTATGCGTGCCATACTCATATCAGAAGCCAACTACGAACAACTGATTAAACAGTATAGTTTCGACGATTACGATACCTTCTACCGTGCACACTTCTCTTCCATACCTGAACCTGAGTTAAAAGGTTACACGCTGGATGAGCCACTACTGAACCTGCCAACAGAGGAAGAAGAACGACAGAAAGAAGAAAATCTGCCTACGGAAGAGGATGACCCGGAAAATGGTGTTATCTTTGAGGACTGAAAAAGTGAGTAGTGTTATGAAGAAAGATAAACTCCTTTGGGTAGACGATGAGATCAGCTTGCTGCGACCGCACATCCTGTTTCTGGAAGGCAAAGGTTACGAAGTAGACACCGTAACCAACGGACAGGATGCACTGGACCGTTGCCGTGCTACAACCTATGACCTGATCTTTCTGGATGAAAACATGCCTGGGCTGAGTGGCCTGCAAACCCTGGCTTTGATAAAAGATATCTGCCCCACCGTCCCCGTGGTCATGATCACCAAGAGTGAAGAGGAAAATATCATGGACATGGCTATCGGCCAGAAAATTGCAGATTACCTGATCAAGCCCGTCAATCCCAATCAAATATTATTATCGCTAAAGAAGAACCTACACCGCCGGGATATTGTCAGCGAAGCCGCACAAACCGGTTATCAGCAGAGTTTTGGTAAGATAGGCATGCAGATTAATGACTCACTAACGGCAACCGACTGGATGGAGTTATATCGCCGCCTTGTTTATTGGGAACTGGAACTGGAAGCAACAGACAGCCCCATGAGCGAAATGCTTGCCATGCAGAAAACAGAGGCCAACAGTGCTTTTGCGAAATTCATCAAAAGGAACTATGCAGATTGGGTATCAGCTAAAGATGCGCCTGCCGATCGTCCTCTGATGAGTCCGGATCTCTTCAAGCGTATTCTTTTCCCGACACTGGACAAAGGCGAGAAGGTTTTCTTCATCGTGCTCGATAATTTCCGTTACGACCAGTGGCGCGTACTTGCCGACGAATTATCCGGTCTGTTCAATATAGACGAGCAACTCTATTTCAGCATTCTGCCCACTGCCACACAATATGCCCGTAACGCTATTTTTTCCGGTCTGATGCCTGATCAAATAGCCAAATTGTTTCCGGAATTGTGGGTAGATGAAGACGAAGAAGAAAACAAAAACCTGAACGAGGCTCCACTGATACGTACAATCATTGAGCGCTATCGCCGCAACGATACATTTTCTTATCATAAAATCAATGATGCAGCCGGTGCAGAACGCTTACTGGCACAACTCCCTGCCCTGGCACAGAATGACTTAAACGTTGCCGTGTTCAATTTCATCGATATGTTGAGCCATAGTCGTACAGAGAGTAAAATGATACGTGAACTCGCTTCTACTGAAGCTGCCTATCGCAGCATTACCCTTTCATGGTTCCGCCATTCACCCTTGAGCGATCTTCTGAAAGCACTTGCATCCCGTCAATATCGTGTCATTATCACGACCGACCACGGCAGTATCCGCGTAGATAACCCTGTAAAAGTACAGAGCAACAGTAAGGAAATCAATGCCAATCTACGCTACAAGCTATCACGCAATATGGCATACAACCCCAAACAGGTATTCGAAATCACCCGCCCAGCCGAGATACACCTTCCCTCACCCAATGTGAGTACGCGCTATATCTTTGCCACAGGACGTGATTTCTTTGCCTACCCCAATAATTACAACCATTATGTCAGTTACTACACCGATACCTTCCAGCACGGAGGTATTTCGATGGAGGAAATGATAATCCCGCTCATCACACTGAGCGGACGAAGCTGAAAGTAAATTGTAAATTCAATCTAATATGGAAATTAAAATTCAATCTCTGGACCATATCCATGAAGTCGCCCGCAAGTTTATCGCTGCAATGGGCGACAACACTGTTTTTGCTCTCTATGGAAAGATGGGAGCCGGTAAAACTACTTTTATCAAAGCACTTTGTCAGGAACTGGGTGTTGAAGATGTCGTTACATCACCCACCTTTGCCGTTATCAACGAGTATCGTTCAGACATAGCGGGAGAACTCATTTACCATTTCGATTTCTATCGTATCAAGAAGCTGGAAGAGGTATATGATATGGGTTATGAGGATTATTTCTACAGTGGGGCACTCTGTTTCATTGAATGGCCGGAGTTGGTAGAAGAACTGTTGCCGGGCAATACAGTGAAAGTAACCATCGAAGAACTGGAAGATGGTTCACGCAAGTTGACAATGGAAAACCAAGGCTAATATCTTATGAGTCAATACATCGTACAAGGCATCTTTGCAGTAGCCGGCATTATTTCATTACTGGCAGCAATATTGGACTGGGAGTGGTTCTTCACTGCCCGCAATACACAATTCGCTGTAAAAAGTGTGGGAAGAAAACGTGCCCGGTTATTCTATGGTGTACTGGGAGTTATTCTTATCGGAATGTCGGTGTTCTTCTTTCTGAATACACCGCCGGTATAACTTTTTAGGTGCGGATTACGTGTAATCCGCACCTAAAAAAATAAAAACTGGTTAAGCCCCTATTGCCATCCTCCGCCAAGTGCTTTATATAACCGCACCAACGTTATCTGCTTATCCCGTATCGCATTGCTTAAACCTATCTGTGCATCAAAATATCCACGTTGTGCATCCAGCACATCCAAATATCCGATCACTCCGTTAATATACTGCAATTGAGCCAACTCTACATTACTCCGTGCCGCTTGTTCCAGTTGTAGACGCGATTCATAAATCTCTTTGATTTTACTGAAATCCACAATGGCATTCCGCGCATCCTTAAATGCTGTCAATACTGATTTCTCATAAGAATACACCTCTTGTTCATAAGCTGCTTTCTTTGCTTTTAACATTGCGCGGTTCTTTCCCATAGCAAACAAGGGTGTCAGTAATGATCCACTCAAAAAATGGTATGGTGATTTCAGGAAATCCGAGAACTCAGCACTCTCCAAACCATAATGCGCTGTCAAAGCCAAACGAGGAAACATATTGGTATATGCAAGCCCCACTGATGCATTGGCTGCAATCAGCTTCTGTTCCGCCTGACGTACGTCCGGACGACGCTCCAATAATGTGGAAGGAAGTCCAACAGGAAGGCTTTCCGGTAATTTCACTTCTTCCGGCAATACTGAACGTGCAATCTTCTGCGGATAATTACCAGCCAGGAATGCAATATCATTCTCTTTTATAGAAATCTTTCGCTCCAGATCCGGTACCAACGTCGCAGTACGTGCCAATTCCACCTGTGCCTGCTGATAAGAAGTCTCTGAAGTCAGTCCACCTTCAAAACGAAGCTTTGCCAAACGAACTCCCTCTTTACGAGCATTCAGTGTCTGCCGCACAATAGCCAATTCGTTATCCAAGGCTACCAATTCAAAATACGCCTGAGCCACTTCTGCCACCAGACTCATTTTCAGTGCCCGTTGTGCTTCTATCGAACCCAAGAAATCTGCCATACTCTTATCTTTTGCCCAACGCAGGTTTCCCCAAAGGTCCACTTCCCATGAGACTATTGCTTTGGCTTCATAACTCCGGTCCGAACTGTAATTATCTCCGCCATAGTTCTCTGCCTCCTTATCTGCATACAGCTTTCCACTGACTTGTGGGAAAAGATTAGCAAAGTCAATGCGTTTCATTGCGGCCAACTCCTTTACCCGGGCAGCAGCAATTTTCATATCTTTGTTATATTCAAGAGTACGCTCAATAAGTGCTTGCAGCGTGGTATCAGTATAGAGTTCCCACCATTGCCGGTCAGCAATAGAAAGTGTGTCCTGTTCTGTGGAGTCAAGTTGCTGCGGCAAATTCAACTCCGGACGTGCATAGTGTTTACCCAACTGGCAGGAACTGAACGCCAGTACCACTAACATCATCATACCATATATTGTATATTTTCTTTTCATAACTTATCGTTTAAATCGCTTCGTAACTTTCTTAATATTCGCGCTTTTCGCTTTTGCCTTCGCCTTATAAATCAGTACGAAGAAGAACGGGACTAAAAGAATACCTACCGTTACAGCCAGAATCATTCCGAAGAATACACCAGTACCAATAGCCTGACGGCTTGCCGAACCCGGTCCACTGGCAATCACCATCGGCAGCATACCGAGGATAAATGCCAAAGATGTCATCAAGATAGGGCGGAAACGCAACTGTGATGCATGCAAGGCTGCTTTAACTACATTCGCACCACGATCTACCTGTTCCTTAGCAAATTCTACAATCAAGATTGCATTCTTTGCTGCCAGTCCGACTAACATAACCAGCCCGATCTGGAAATAGACATCATTCTCCAAGCCGCAAGCCCATACTCCGAGATAAGCTCCCAATGCGGCAATCGGCAATGAAAGTAATACCGCAATCGGCACTGTCCAACTCTCGTAAAGGGCAGCCAGGAAGAGGAATACAAACAGGAATACCAGTGCCAACACCATTGCCGTCTGTCCACCGGCCTGCTTCTCCTGATATGAAAGTCCGCTCCATTCCACACCTATGTTCTCCGGCAAATGCTCACGGGCAATCTGCTCAATAATCTCCATTGCCTGACCGGAACTATAGCCGTCGGCTGCTCCACCACGGATCACAGCACTGTTGAACATATTGAAACGCTTGATGCTACCCGGCCCCGTGGTATATGAAGTAGTTCCGAGGGAAGTCAGCGGTATCATCACATTATCCGCCCCACGTACAAAGAACAGGTTGATATTTTCCTTATGTTCCCTGTAAGGTGCTTCCGCCTGGATATATACACGATAGATACGGTTAAACATATTGAAGTCGTTTACATATACCGAACCAGTATAAGCTTTCATGGTTGAAAACACATCCGCCAGCGGCACACCTGCCAGTTTCACCTTATCACGATCTACATCGAAATAAAGCTGCGGGATATCTGCCTGCAAAGATGATGATAGCCCGGATAATTCCTTGCGTTGTGAAGCGTAATACATCAACGTATCTGTTGCTTGTACCAAGTTATCAAAAGTTGCATCTCCACGTGCTTCGAGTTGCATTTCGAAACCACCCGAACTTCCCAGTCCCGGGATAACCGGCGGTGTGGAAAGATATACTTTACACTCGGGATACTCCTGCAAGTCCTTTTTCACCTGAGCCATTACCTCATCGATAGTCTGTCCGTCACGTGCACCCCACGGTTTCAGGATAACCGTCAGTTCACTGCGTGCCTGACTGCTACCCACACGGGGGCTACTACCTACTACGCTCTGAACATACTCTACAGCCGGATTCAACATCAGATATTCTATAGCACGTTCCGATACGATTCGCGTACGCTCCAGTGTCGCACCTTCAGGCAATTCCAATTCCACTTTAAAGTATCCTTGATCTTCTACAGGCAAGAAGCTGGTCGGTATCAGGCGGTTTATCAGCAAAATAGCCACCAGTATCACACCAAATGCACTCAGTACCCTGCGGGGATTACCTATCACACGTGAAATCTGGCGAACATACTTACGGTTACCCGTATTCAATGCGTAGTTGATATAGCGGAATACAATATTCTTCCGTTTATGAGATTCCGGTTTCAATATCAATGAACACATCACCGGACTCAGAGTCAGCGCAACAACTGTAGAAAGCAATACGGAAACCACAATTGTCACCGTAAACTGACGATAAAGCTGCCCTGTGATACCACCGAGGAAACTAACCGGTACAAACACAGCTGCCAGTACCAGAGACGTAGCAATAATTGCTCCCGTCAATCCTTCCATCGCTTTCTTTGTAGCTTCGTAAGGAGGCAGTTTCTCTTCATGCATGATGCGCTCCACATTCTCTACCACCACAATAGCATCATCTACCACAATACCAATAGCAAGTACTAATCCAAGTAAGGTAAGTATATTAAGAGAGAAACCGAATATTAGCATGAAACCAAACGTACCAATCAGAGAGATAGGTACTGCTACAATCGGAATAAGGGTAGCACGCCAACTTTGCAATGATAAAAATACTACGATAATCACCAGTATCAATGCTTCAAACAAAGTCTTGTATACTTCGTGGATAGACTCTGAAATGTAAGTAGTCATATCAAATGGAATCTCGTAACTCAATCCATCAGGAAAGTTATTGCTGATTTCATCCATTGCCTTTTTCACATTCTCCGCCACTTCCATAGCATTGGCGCCCGGAAGCATATAGATACCTAACACAGCCGCATTCTCACCATTGATGCTACTCTCCGTATTGTACGAAGAAGCCTCCAATGAGATACGTGCCACGTCACGCAAACGGATAATGGAACCATCCGCATTAGCGCGAATTACGATTTCCTCAAACTGTCCTACTGTAGAAAGACGTCCCTGCGTTGTAATAGGAATGGTAATATCCAATCCTGTCACAGGTTGTTGTCCCAATACACCAGCTGCAGATTCACGATTCTGATCTTTCAGAGCATTCTGCAAATCGGCTACGGTCAGTCCAAAGTTTGCCAACTTATCCGGTTGCACCCAAATCTGCATAGCATAGTAACGGCTACCAATATTCGACACACGACCTACACCGGGAATACGGCGAAGTAAATCGAGCACGTTCAATGTAGCAAAGTTACTCAGATAGATCTCATCAAACTTCGGATCAGAGGACCTCAGACAGATAGTCATTAACTGACTGGCTGCCTGTTTTTCTACAGATATACCGTTTTGTACCACCTCTGCCGGAAGACGGGATTCCGCCAACTTCAAGCGGTTCTGTATTTCAACCGCTGCTAAGTCAGGATCAGCAGAAATATCAAATGTTACTGTAGCTGAAAAACCACCGGAGTTTGAGCTATTGGACTCCATGTAGAGCATTCCCGGCGTTCCGTTCAACTCTTGCTCAATAGGTGTAGCAACCGCTTGGGATACCGTCAGTGCACTGGCACCGGGATACGAAGCACTAATCTTCACCACCGGCGGTGTTATCTGCGGATATTGGTCAATGGGAAGCATCGTCAGTCCGATGATACCCACAATGACAATCAGTATAGAGATGACAGCCGAAAATACCGGTCTGTCTATAAAGAAACTTACTTTCATACGCTCTCCCCTCCCTCTTCACCTTCTTTCTTCAACAGGGCATTGTTAACTTTAACTTTCATCCCCGGGCTCAGTTTATGGTATCCTTCTACCACTATTGTTTCACCCGGCACCAAACCTCTCTCCACCACTACTTGATTCTGGAATTCCGGTCCTAACTCTATAAAACGACGTTCTACAGTAGAATCACGACGCATAACAAACACATAGGCACCACCTTTTTCTATAATAACAGACTTCAGGGGGACCACTGTTGCATTCTCCCGCACATCCAGCAATAGCTTCACTTTAGTAAACTGGCCCGGAAGCAATACGTGTTTCGGATTAGGCATTTCGGCACGAACAGAGAAAGTACCGGTACGTGGATCAACCTGCGGTTCGGCAAAGTCGACCAAGCCTTTGAAAGGATAAACTGTATTATCGGCAAGTGTAATAGAAATATTCGGCTGCCAGGAACGGGTAGAATCTTTCTGTCCCAGATTCACGTTACGTTCCTTGGTTTTCAGATAGTCTAATGCTGTCATACTGAAATCTACCAGTACCGTATCGCTTTTCACGATATTGGCAAGCAATGACTTGCCGCCCGTACCGACCAATGTACCAAGGTCTACATACCGTTCACTGATGTGCCCGGCCAGCGGAGAGCGAACCACTGTATATCCAAGTTCCAGTTCTGCCTGGTCAAGATCGGCCTGACTCATAGCAACACTGGCCACTGCTGTTTCATAAGCAGCCACCGCGTTATCCAAATCTAATTGACTGGCAGCATTTTGTTCATACAAGGGGCGAATACGCTCCAAGTCACGTTGTGCTTTTTTAGCTTGTGCTTCATCTTTTTTCAGCTGTGCACGAGCCTTATCCGCTTTAGCACGATACTGATCCTGATTGATAACAAACAAAACCTGATTCTTCGTCACATAAGTACCTTCTTCGAAAAGCATATTTTCCAGATATCCTTCTACGCGGGCACGCACTTCTACAAACTGTTGAGCACGAACACGTCCCACGTATTCACCATAGATTTCGACATCATCTTGTGTCACCGGTTCCACAGCTACTACCGGAAGATCCGGTGCAGGTGCCGGGCGATGAGTAATAAACCAGTAAATCGCTACTAACAGTACTATACCAATTGCGGCAATCACTGCCTGTTTTTTCGTTATTCTGAATTCTCTCTTCTTAAAAAACGGTTTCATAAGCTCTCTGTTTATGTTAATGTTAAAAACCCTATAAATAAAAAACACAACCAGCGTGCCAAAGTTCGATGGCTATACCTTTATTATTCATAGTCAAATCATTAAAGTTTTAACAAAGGATTATGTGAGTGGGGAATTCGCTCTACAAGTGTGGAATTATTCCACAAAAAAAGTCCGAACAAACTGTCCGGACTTCTCTTTTACTTAACTGAAACTTCTTATTCTTCATCATCATCCAATGACTCCGTATATTCCAGTTCTCCTTGAACTACAAACAGAATTTCTTCCGGATCATACTCACCCATCTCATCTTTGTGGGCTTCTTTGATGATGTAATCTACGATTTGCCCCAAGTCGACTTCGATGCATCCATCTTCATCCGGCTTTGCATCCAAGATGCCGCTTTCAGAATAATACTCGTCAATCAAATCGAGGAAATAATAGAGTTCATCATCGGAGTATTTCTCTTTTAACTCCTGCGGCAAATAATTCTTGATGTATTCGATGGTTTTTTCGTCATCGAGATCATCCTTTAAGAAATCGTCTTCCAGTCCCATAACAGTTAGTTTTTTTAAGGGTTAATACCTTATTATATTATGCTCCTATAAAAGCATCTTTTTTATCTTGTCATCAAAAGCAGATTTGCCAGCAGAACCTACCTGCTTGTCAACCAACTCACCGTTTTTAAAGAACAATACGGTAGGAATGTTACGGATACCATATTCAGCAGCCACATCACCATTCTCATCTACATCACACTTACCGATGAGAACCTGTCCTTCATACACTTCTGCCAATTCTTCTATGATAGGACCTACCATCTTACAAGGACCACACCAAGGGGCCCAAAAGTCAATCACTACAGGCTTACCTTCTGCAAGGATTTCCTTATAGTTGCTGTCTGTAATTTCTAAAGCCATTGCGTTAATGATTAATTATTTAATGTTTAATGATTACTGTCAAATTATTTACGGAAGCAAAGATAACTAATTTATCCGGAATTCCAGTTCGGGACGATCATTTAAATAAGAGATTAACTCACGTCCTACCGAAAGTTTCACAGGCCGGGAAATCATGTCCACTACCGTCTTACTATCAGGATCACTCACTTTAAAATAGAGTTCCGTTGTACCCGGATTCCCTTTCATTAGTGCAGCAAGCTCCGTAACCAGAGCCTGGTTCAACACTGAAAGCGGTATCAGGATAGTAATTTTAGAAATCAGTTTCTCTTTCACATCCGGAAGCAATTCCATAGAAGTAATCTTAACTTCCAACTCATCCTGCTTCCACTGTTTAGGTTGGCAACGAGCCTTAATGAAAAGGAAGGTACGTTCACCCAAATATCCCTGATAGGTTACCCAGTCATTACCAAAGAACGGAAGCTCAGCCGAACCGGAATAGTCTTCAATCTTCGCAATGCCATAAGGATTACCATTTTTACTGATTCCCCGACGCACAGAAGTCACAATACCTCCCATCGTTATCTCTCGTCCGGCAAGTGCTGTTTTATCTTCCAGCTCAGCCATACGTGTATTGCATACATGCTGCAATACTACAGAATATTCATCCAGCGGATGAGCAGATAGATAAATGCCTACCAGATCACGCTCCTTGTTCAACCGGTCCAGATCACTCCAGCGTTCAGCTTCAGGTATTTCGGGAGTAGCAATGTCCACTACATTATCTCCACCGAACAAAGAGTTGGCAGCCGCTGCCTGGTCTGCCTGATAACGGTTACCATAACGTACTAAAGTTTCCAGAAAAACCTCATTTTTGGAATTCACGGCAAAGTATTGTTCACGTTTCAATTCCGGAAACTCATCAAAGCCACCTGCCAAAGCAAGACATTCCAGATTCTTCTTATTACAAGCTGTCAGATTGACCCGCTGCACAAAATCGAATATACCTTTAAAAGGACCATTCTTCTCGCGCTCTTCCATGATATTCAGTACAGCGCCTTCGCCTACTCCCTTCACTGCACCAAGACCGAAACGGATATTTCCTTCCGGGTTAACAGTAAACTTCAGATTACTCTCATTCACATCCGGACCAAGAACTTTGATGCCCATCGATTTACATTCATCCATCAATTTGGTGATATCAGTAATGTTCGACAAACTTCGGCTCATCACAGCTGCCATATACTCTGCCGGATAGTTCGCTTTCAGATATGCAGTCTGATAAGCTACCCATGAATAGCATGTGGCATGAGATTTATTGAAAGCATAGGATGCAAATTTCTCCCAGTCTCCCCAGATTTTTTCAAGTACCTTCGGATCATGCCCATTCTTACGTCCGCCCTCGACAAATTTAGGTTTCATGTGATCCAGTTTGTCACGCAGCTTCTTACCCATCGCTTTACGCAGAGCATCGGACTCACCACGGGTGAAGTCCGCCAACAAACGTGACAAAAGCATCACCTGTTCCTGATACACCGTAATACCATATGTATCCTTCAGATACTTCTCCATGACAGGAATATCGTACTCAATCGGCTTCCGCCCATGTTTACGGTCGATAAAATCCGGAATATAATCCATAGGCCCCGGACGATAAAGGGCATTCATTGCAATCAAGTCTTCAAAAGTAGAAGGCTGCAACTCACGCAGGTATTTCTGCATACCGGCAGATTCAAACTGGAATGTACCGATAGTACGCCCGTCACTATATAATTTATAAGTAACAGGATCGTCAATAGGCACCTTATCTATATTTAATGCCATTCCACGATGCAAACGCACATTTTCCACAGCCTCCTTGATGATTGATAATGTTTTCAATCCCAGGAAGTCCATCTTGATCAAACCTGTATCTTCAATTACCGAACCTTCATATTGGGTAACAAGCATCTTCTCACCCGTTTCCTTATCATCGGCAGTACTTACAGGTACCCAGTCAGTAATATCATCACGGCAGATAATCGTACCACAGGCATGCACACCGGTACCACGCACATTGCCTTCTAGCATCTTGGCATATTTCAGTGTATCGCGCACCAAAGGATCGGGAGAAGCTTCCGCTGCTTGCAGTTCAGGAACATAATCAATGGCATTCCGCAGATTCAACTTCTTATCGGGTATTTTATCAGGAACCAATTTAGCCAGACGGTCAGACTCAGAAAGAGGAAGTTTCTGCACACGGGCAACGTCTTTAATAGCAAGCTTGGTAGCCATTGTACCATAAGTAATGATATGCGCCACTTTTTCCTGGCCGTACTTTTGCGTCACCCAACGAAGTACTTCTCCACGTCCATCATCATCAAAGTCGATATCGATATCAGGCAATGATATACGGTCGGGATTCAGGAAACGCTCAAACAGCAAGTCATATTTAATGGGATCGATTTTCGTTATCTGCAAACAATATGCTACCGCTGAACCGGCTGCCGATCCACGACCCGGACCTATCGAAACTCCCATATTACGCCCGGCAGCAATAAAGTCCTGTACAATGAGGAAGTATCCCGGAAAACCCATTGTCTTCATGATGTAAAGCTCAAACTTCAACCGTTCCATCACCTCATCAGACAGGGGATCTCCATAAAAAATCTTAGCACCGTCAAAAGTCAATTTAGCGAGATAATCCGCTTCCAGTTTGATACGATATAACTTTTCATATCCGCCTAAACGTTTGATTTTAGCTTTGGCCGCATCCTCATCCAGCACTACATTACCATTTTCATCCTGAGTGAATTCATCAAATAAATCCTTCTCAGTATATTTCTGCCGATAGCCTTCTTCTGTTCCAAAGTCTTCAGGAATAGCAAAAGTAGGCATGATAGGTGCATGGTCAATGGAATAGTATTCTACTTTATCCAGAATTTCAAGGGTATTGGACAAAGCCTCAGGAACATCTGCAAAGAGTTCATTCATCTCTGCCTTCGTCTTCATCCATTCCTGCTTGGTATAAAGCATACGATTCGGATCATCCAGATCTTTACCGGTACTCAAACAAATCAGCCGATCATGTGCCTCAGCATGTTCTTCATTCACAAAGTGAACGTCATTGGAACAAATGAGCTTAATATTATATTTTTTTGCAAACTCCATTAATTTGGCATTTGCCTTCTGCTGCAACGGATAAGCTTCATGGTTGGCACGCGGTATAGTAGCCCGATGCCGTTGTAATTCCAGATAATAATCTTCACCGAAAAGATTTTTATACCAGCGTATGGCTTCCTCCGCATCTTCCAGCTGGTCATTTATAATCTTCTTAGGCACTTCACCACCAATACAAGCCGAACATACAATCAACCCTTCATGGTATTTTTCCAATTCGTTACGGTCGGTACGCGGACGCATATAGTAGCCCTTGGTCCAAGCCCTGGATACTAACTTAATCAGATTATGATAGCCTTTCTCGTTTTTCGCCAATACAATTAAGTGCCAACCGCTTTGGTCGGGCTTACCTTCTTTTTTATCCATAGTACGGCGAGCCACATACATCTCACAACCAATGATTGGTTTGAACAGCTTATTTTCAGCTTCCGCAATCTTCGCACGACAGTCAGCAAGTTCTGCTTCCTTATCATCGCAAGCAATCTCGCCGCTTTCAATACCGGCCATCCGTTTTTTAAGATCTTTGATCTCACCCTTCGGTCCGCTATTCTTTTTGTTAACGTAGTTAGTGAATTCCTTAATGCCGAACATGTTACCGTGGTCAGTCACGGCTATTCCCTTCATTCCATCCTTCATAGCCTTGTCCACCAACGCACTTACGCTGGCCTGACCATCGAGTAAGGAATACTGGGTATGAACGTGCAAATGAACAAAATCCTGCATAAATATCTCCTTTCAATTAAGAGCATAAAAGTACAACCTATATAAGACCTAACAAAAATATTTCCCTAAAAGTTATCAACAGATGCATTTCTCTCTCCAAATGCTTGTTAGATTTTCAAAATAAGCCTATTTTTGCCGATAATTTGTATTCAAGAGAATAAAACAACATTAGATGAGTCGACTAAAGAAGCTAAAAAAGATACGAATTCACCGCGAAGGGACACATACACTGGCCGGCAGCTTACTATTGCTATTGGCCGTCAATTCAGTCCTCTATTTTGGACTGGAATGCAAATTGCCATTCTATATCGTAGCGGTGGTCAGTATCGTCCTGTATGGAATGCTGGTGAATTTCTTCCGATGCCCTATTCGCCTATTTGGCCAGGAAGACACCGAAAAGATTGTGGTGGCACCTGCCGATGGCAAAATAGTAGTCATAGAAGAAGTGGAGGAAAACGAGTACTTTCACGACCGTCGTCTTATGATTTCTATTTTTATGAGCGTCATCAATGTACATGCCAACTGGTATCCGGTAGACGGAACCGTAAAGAAGGTGGCACACCATAATGGTAAGTTTATGAAAGCCTGGCTGCCGAAAGCCAGTACCGACAACGAACGCTCTACAGTGGTGATTGAAACTCCCGAAGGTGTAGAAGTAATGGCTCGTCAGATTGCCGGAGCTATGGCACGACGTATCGTCACTTATGCTGAACCCGGTGAAGACTGTTATATCGATGAACACATGGGCTTTATCAAGTTCGGATCTCGTGTAGATGTTTATCTCCCGTTGGGCACAGAAGTGTTTGTAAAAATGGGACAAACCACCACAGGAAACCAGACCGTGATAGCCAAACTAAAATAACTAAGCAATGGCTAACTGTATTACTCGCCATATCCCCAATACACTGACATGTCTGAATCTGTTCTCTGGCTGTATTGCATGTGTTATGGCATTCGAGTTCAAGTATGACTGGGCTCTGACTTTTATCATTATCAGTGCTGTATTCGACTTCCTCGATGGAATGTCGGCGCGGGTATTGCATGCCCCTTCTCCCATTGGAAAAGAATTGGACTCCCTGGCGGACGATATCAGCTTTGGGTTAGTACCTTCAGTTATCGTATTCTCCTTATTGCGTGAGACGACTTACCCCGGTTGGATGAGCAACTTTCAGGAATATGTTCCCTATTTTGCTTTTCTCATTGCCATATTTTCAGCACTGCGTCTGGCTAAATTCAATATCGATGAACGCCAAACCAGCTCATTCATCGGACTGAATACTCCAGCCAATACATTGTTTTGGGCAGCAGCCGCTGCACAATACCATGACTGGCTGATACAAGGCGGGATAGTTCTGTATGGATTACTAATCTGTATTGTATTATTCTCCCTGCTGCTGATTTCCGAATTTCCAATGTTTGCTTTCAAATTAAAGAACCTCTCTTGGGAAGAAAATAAAATCCGTTATTTGTTTTTGATAGTCAGTATTCCCCTACTTATTTTCGTAGGACTTGCAGCTGTCATAGGTTGGTACATCATTCTATGCTGGTTTGTTAGAAAGAAACTCTAAACAAATCTTTTGGCACAGTTGTTGTACTATCGTTCGTAAGACGAACAATATATAAAACGATTAGCCCATGTTTCATATCTTAGGATTTATATTTATCATCATAGTCGTTATTCTGGTCATCGGACTCAGTATCATCGGCACCGTTCTCCGGACTATTTTCGGACTGGGAGGAAAGCGTCGTTCTTCCTCCGGCACTTATCAATCCGGTCAAAGCTATTCTTACTCAGGTGGCCAGCAACAAAACACTTCCTCTCAAACTGACGAAGAAACCACCTCTGAAGGGAATAATATTCATAGAAAACACAAAAAACTCTTCTCTAAAGATGAAGGAGAGTATGTGGATTTTGAAGAAATTAAAGAATAATCAGACTTTAGCCATACCGGTAAGGATGTATTTACCTTTCAATTTATGCTCTTTCATATAAATTTGAACCTCCATCCGGCAGGCTGACACCAAGGCATGTCCCGTCAATCTTTCATTCATAGCTTTAATAAATGAATACTCTGTGTCGTCGTGTATAAAAGATATGCGATGATATTCCATTATTATAATGTATTTAAGTATCTGTTAAGCCTCCAAATATACGGATAAAATACGTAGTAAAATTAAAAAAGGAATATAAAAAGAGAATCCCGGCAAAGAAGTCCTCTGCCAGGATTAACTCAAACTTTCATTATTTTACTGCCTAACCAGTCTACCTTCGATTACCTCTCCTTACAATCCGTCCATATAGCTACAAATGTAAGTGAACTTGGTGAGGGCAAAAGTATACAGAAAGAGCAGAATATGATTTCTAAAAATGATATTTCTAAAAGAAAAAGACAATCAACTAAACAACAACAACTTACTATTGCTATTTCAAAAGTATTTTGACGATTTCATATTCTTTTTGACGATTTGTTATCGTGTAAAATGGAGATAATAATAAGTAAATGAAAGCATAATTTAATTTTTCAGACTTCAACGCCGTTTTGCAGCAAAGAAATCTTTCATCAAGGCAGCACAATCATCAGCAAGAATCCCTTTCACAACTACCGTTTTCGGATGTAATGCCTGTGGTGCATAACGCTGATATCCACGCTTTTCATCTTCAGCACCAAATACAAGCCGCCCCATCTGCGCCCAGGCTATTGCACCGGCACACATGACACAAGGTTCAACCGTAACATAAAGAGTACATTCATTCAGATATTTTCCGCCAAGGGTAGAAGCAGCAGCAGTAATTGCTTGCATTTCAGCATGGGCTGTCACGTCTGTCAATGTTTCTGTCAGGTTATGGGCACGTGCTATAATACGCTCTTTGCAAACAACAATCGCCCCAACAGGCACCTCTCCTCTTTCTGCCGCCTTACGTGCTTCTGCAAGTGCTTGCTTCATATAAAAGTTATCGTCCACCACCCTTTTACCTTTAATTTTTAATTTTCAGTTTATCTACGCATATCATGTTCTCCAAAAAGAGTCGGATAATCTTCTTCCATATTTTTATGGATAAACATGAGAATAGTCTCCCGAAGCCAGCGTGATTTATTCGTTATCTTGTACTTCTCCAGATAACGGTCTACAATCCGCAGCTCTTCCTCGCTCATCAGACATACGATGCGCTGTTCACGTTTCGGCTCTTCGGGTGTTGCTTTCGCACACGTTTTATCTCTCTTTCTCATATTTACTGCAAAATTAGTTTTACTTCTGTAAATACAAAGCAGAAAAAACGTATTTTTGCATAGAAACAGCTAAAATAGGGATAAATACAGGTATGGCAGCACACAATACCCTTGGAAAAGATGGAGAAGACACCGCAGTAGCGTATCTGGAACGCAATGGATATGTCATTCGCCACCGTAATTGGCGCAAAAACCATCTGGAACTGGACATTGTGGCAGTCAAAGATGAATTGCTGATTGTAGTGGAAGTAAAGACACGAAGCAATACGGAATACATCGAACCGCAAGATGCCGTTAATTGGCAGAAAATACGCCACATTGTAGTGGCTGCCGATGCATATATCAAGCATTTCAGTATAGATATTCCTGTTCGTTTTGATATTATCACCGCGGTCGGCAAAGCTGGAGCATTTGAAATAGAACATATTAAGGATGCATTTTATCCGCCAATGTTCTGAATTATAAATTGCAGTAAAATGAATATAAACGAACTCATAGCCCAACCGGAAGGACGACGTCTGGAATTCAAAGGTGAACTTCCTACAAATTCGGATATAGCCAAAACCATTGTAGCTTTTGCCAACGATGCCGGTGGAGATATCTATATAGGGATTAATGATAAGCCACGTCAAATCATTGGATTACCAGAAAATGAATTAACTCAGATAGAGGAACAAATCAGTAATATGATATATGATAGATGTTATCCTACTATTCTACCAGAAGTTTCATTCCTTTCTGTAGAAGAAAAGCATCTTATTCGTATTTGCATATATCGGGGCAGCATGCCTCCTTACTATCTGAAAGAGAAAGGAAAATTGAAAGGCACATATATCCGTGTAGGTTCTACTAATAAATTAGCAGATGAATCTATCATTGCATCATTAGAACGTAAACGCAGAAATATATCTTTTGATAGTGAAATTATTATGGATAAGCCTGCAAGCAGTTTGATCATTGATGGTTTCAAAGAACTGTATAAGGAAAAAACTGAAGAAGAAATAAATCTGCAAGTTTTAAGGAAGCTTGAATTAATAAAATTAGAACAAGATAAAGAATACCCCACCAATGCGCTCATTCTTTTTTCAGACGATTCATTACGTAAATCATTTTTTCCTAATGCCAAAATAGAATGCGCACGTTTTAAAGGGATAGGAACAGAAGAATTTATCGATCAAAAAAGCATTTCTACTCATATAGGCTTGCAAGCTGAAGAAGCGTATAACTTTGTTCTGCGACACATCAACAAAAGTGCTACAGTCGAAGGCATATATACTGTATCTCGTTGGGAATATCCAGTCAAAGCTATTCGTGAAATCATCCGTAATGCTGTAGTTCATCGTGACTATTCATTAACAGGTAAAGACATCAAAGTGGCTATATACGATGACATGATTGAAATCAGTAGTCCCGGTTTATTACCGCCATCTATTGATTATTCCGCAATGGAAAGTCGTCAGTCGGATGCACGTAATAAAGTCATTGCTCCCGTATTCAAGCGCATAGGAATCATTGATCAGTGGGGAAATGGCCTTAAGCTTGTTGCCCAAGAATTGAGGGAATACCCTGAAATAGAATTGAAGTGGAGAGAAGTCGGCCTGTCTTTTCAAGTACAATTTATAAAGAAAAACTATAAAACTATCCCCACAAATGTCGGTAACAATGTCGGTGATGTCGGTGATGTCGGTGATAATGTCGGTGATGTCGGCAATATTGATAACAATATCAGCTATAATAAATTGAAAGTCATACAATTGATCTTACATAATCCGAATATCACAACTAAGGAAATAGCTGAAACCTTAGGAATTAGCACACGCCAGTGTGAACGTATCATCGCAAAACTTAAACAATCCGGAAAATTATTACGCAAAGGTTCTGCAAGAACCGGTTACTGGGAGATTAATAACAATTAAAAATATCTGGAAGTTATTATGGATATAGAAACTGCCCGCGAATACTGCTTAGCCAAGAAAGCAGTCACAGAATGCCTTCCATTCGATGAGTATTCACTTGTAATGAAAGTTATGGATAAAATGTTCGTACTGATTGATCTGGAGTCCTCCAACAAAATTTGCATGAAGTGTGACCCTGAGTATGCCATAGAGTTGCGCGAACGTTACTCAGCCATCGAAGGCGCCTATCATTTTAATAAGAAATACTGGAATCAGGTTTTTCTTAATGGAGATGCAGACGATAAGTTGATAAAGAGTCTCATTGACCATGCTTATGAGGAAGTCTTAAAGAAGTTCACCAAGAAAATGCGTGCCGAATATGAAGCCTTACCCTGACATGAATAAAGAGCCCAACGTACATCTTCCCTCTGCGAAATTTCCTGTTCCCCTCCTCGTATTAATGGAAACAGACTCCACCAATCGGCACTTAACGCAACTTTGCGATGAACAAGGAACCGATATTCCGGAATTTATGACGGTGATTACCGAACGCCAAACTGCCGGTAAAGGACAACGTGGCAACAGTTGGGAATCGGAAGATTGTAAAAACATTACATTCAGCTTCGTACTTTACCCTACATTCATTGAAGCGCGTCAACAATTCATTCTTTCCCAGCTCATCTCACTCTCCATCAAAGAAGAATTGGATGAATGGGCTGAAGGTTTTTCCATAAAATGGCCGAATGACATTTACTGGAATGAAAAGAAGATTTGCGGCATACTGATAGAGAATGACCTTTCAGGACATCATATCGGACGCAGCATTTCCGGTATCGGAGTGAATATCAATCAGGAAGTTTTCCGAAGCAATGCCCCTAATCCGGTATCTCTAAAACAGATTACAGGAGAAGATCATGACCGATATCTGATACTTGCCAATATTATGAAACGAATAAAAGAGTACTATACCCTTTTGCAAACAGACTGTTCAGGTAAAACAGCAGACTTAATCAACACCCGTTATGCTCATTCCCTATTCCGTCGGAATGGCTTTCATCGCTATGCAGATGCGGACGGCGAATTCATTGCCCACTTGCTACGCGTAGAACCGGATGGGCGATTTATTCTTGAAGACCAGGCAGGAAAGGAACGTGGATATTTGTTTAAGGAAGTACAATATATTCTTTAGAGTTCAAGGCACAACTAAAAGTTAGTATCAACTTACCCTCACTACCCTCACTTTTAAAATAGATTGATGATAATTAGACTATTAGGTGTGAGTGAGAGTAAAAATCGGGCGTGAGAGTAAGTGACCTACTCTCACGCCCGATTTTTACATTTTACGTCATAACTACCTTTATTACAACACAATACTTTACATTTAGTGCATATATCGGACGAGTCTGTAATCCAATATTTTTAGCCTTCCTTCCCCGCGTAAATGGCGGATATGCCCCATTGCAGTCGTTTTCATCATACCGCATATCCTTTGGAAGTCACCTTTTGTCATCATGTGGTTTTGACTGAAATAGCTGGTCAGTGGAGTGTTCAACATAAGAGATTATTTTGTTTACTCTTAAGAAACATTCCGTTCACCCTTAGGAATGATTGGACACCAACCTTGGTCAACAGGCTTGTTAACCTTGGTTGATCGGCTTGTTGACCGTCATTAACGAGCCTGTTGACCAAGGTTAACATCCAATCAGACTTACTACCAAGACACCAAACAAGCAGAGCAAAGTCAAATGCCCCCCTATGTATTTCTCAATTACTATTGAAGCTTTTACTCTGAAATGAATGGGCTGAACTTTTTTGAAATAAATGTAGAATAATATGTTTAAAGCATTATGGATCTCTCACCTACCTACCACTGATTTATTATTCAGCCACAAAAATAGAATACATTATCGCCAAGAAAATAAAATATTTTCCAAAGAAACACTATCTTTGTAGGTATGAAAACAAACACACGATTCATACTACTAACCTGCCTACTGCTATGCTTCTACGCATGTGACAGAAAACCTTACCCGCAATCACTGATTATAGCGGACAGTTTGGCAAGCATACAGCCGGATAGTGCTATTACTCTATTAAAAACACTGGAAGACAACATAAAGACAGAATCAGAGTCTACGCAAATGTATTATCGATTACTCTGCATCAAAGCAAACGACAAAGCATATATACGCCATACTTCAGACAGCTTGATACTTCCTATACTACATTATTATATAAAGAAAGAAGATGAAAAGCATTTGCCGGAAGCTTACTACTATGCAGGACGAGTGTATAGGGATTTAGGAGATGCACCACAGGCATTAGACTATTTTGAAAAGTCCTTAGAGACACTCCCAAAAAACAAAAAGCATAAACTTAAAAGTTATATTTACAGTCAAATGGGAACATTGTTTCTATATCAAGGTTTATATAATGAAGCATTGGAGATATTCAAGAAAAAATATGCATGTGACATAGATTTAAAAGACAGCGTTGGTATTATTTATACTTTAAGAGATATAGCTGGTACCTATCGTGATATAAATCAAAAAGATAGTTCAATTTATTACTACCAAGCAGCGTATGATTTGGGAAAAGAACTGAAAAGACAAGATCTCATCAACATGGTACAAAGCCAGATTGCTGGCCTTTACATACAGTCTAAAAAGTACGATTTAGCAAAAATTGCCTTGCAAGATGCCCTGACTGACATTAAACATTCCAATAAAAGTGGTATTTATTCCATTGCAGCAAAACTATATCATAAAATAGGAATGACAGATTCCGCCGTTTATTATTATAGAGCTTTATTAGACTTTGGTACTATTTACGCCAAAGAAAATGCCCATCGCAGTTTGGCAGAGATTACAATGAAGGAAAACAATTGTCTGCTTGCCATACAACACATTCAAGCATACCTTCAATGTGTTGACTCTATTCAAAAAATCACTTATACGGAAAGCCTGCACCAAATGCACTCATTATATAACTACCATTTACGAGAAAAAGAAAATTATCGATTGAAGAATGAAAACCAAAAGAAGGCCGATTACCTCAAATATGGCTTAATAGGATTTGCAGTTGTCATAGCCTCTTTCTTTAGCTACCATCAGTATAATAAACGCAAAAAACAAGAACTAAAGTATCAGCTTCAAAAGGCTGAACAAATGAAAGTTGAAAATTACAAAAAGAGCCAACAATTCATAGAGGAAAACAATGCCCAAATCCGAGAATTGGAGAAAAAGTTGAACGATATGAATTCTGCAAACGAAATTTTAAGAAAAGAAATACAAGACCAAAAGGAATTGCTCTGCCAAGAAACACGCCGAGCAGAAATAGAGCAAAGCAAACAAGAAAAGGCACAAAAATCCCTGTTCGATTCCGACATATGCCAATTACTCAAGAAAAGACTGCTCGATCCTCAAGGACGTATATTCATCACCACTGAAGAATGGATAACCTTAGAAAACACCTTGAAAGAAATATATCCAAATTTCTTCGAAAAGTTAAAGGGTATTTATGCCTTCAATGAATTTCAACTACACGTTTGTATGCTCATCAAAGGCGGTTTTTCTCCTTCTGAAATAGCCAAACTGACCGAGCATCCCAAAGAAACCATTACTTCAACACGTAGAAGATTATACGTCCGAATCTTCCAGAAAAAAGGGAAACCTGAAGAATGGGATAATTTCATCATAACATTGTGAATCACATAGACAAAACTGCACACTGTGTGCAACATACAAATTCTCACTGCACACTACTATGCACACACATCTTTTACTTTAAAACACTTACAATATAAAAAAAGTGTGTTCTTTTGTAGCATTAAGAAACCAAAAATCTGGAACAATGAAACTGATAAAATCATTACTACTACTTATTAGCCTTTTATGTTGCCATAGTATTTTAGCAGAAGAAAAGGTAATAACACTCAACGACATCAATCACAATGACGAATGGGTAGAAGACGAACGCTCCATCACTATAAATCCCATTGCTACCATTGAGGGAAATACAATACGTATTTATTCAAACATAACAATAGAGAATGTGTCGATTGTTATAAAAGATCAATCCGACAATGTAATATATTCTAATACCAGTATAGTAAATTCACGATGCCACACGTTTGAGGTATTTGATTTACTAAAAGATGACTATATATTGGAACTTAAAATAGGAAATGATTCTTTTTATGGATGTTTTTCCAATTAAGACGATATCTAATGTACAAAAGAGCCACCAAGAGATAAGAAAACGGAGTCACTTACTCTTGCGAAAAAACGATCAATAGACTCCACCAAAAATTTAAATTATGGAAAAGATTACTGAAAAAGAAATGCTTGCCATCATGGGAGGTAAATTAATGGAACTGAGTGCATGCGACTTAGTCATTGCAGAAGGAAATGCTCATGGAAATGATCCTGACTATGATTGGGATGGCTGGAATGAAGCATTTGACAATGCATGTTTGTAAAAGTTCATGTTTTTCACCCAGAGAGCACGTCAACTTGTATAATACAAACTGATAATTCAAATATTACAGTTCAATTCATACAATTTGTTGTGCTCCCTGTGGTTAATTATAGTCCATTATGCATTGGATTTTAGAAATATCATTTTCATATAAATAGATTTAGATTCCAAATGAAAGTAAAATACATCATCTTTTTTATCTGCAGTTTAACAACTCACATATTATATGCACAGAAAGTAGAAGTTATTGAGCCTGCAGTGTTAGAATGTGAATATTACAAACGTGTAGTAACTGACACATTAGATAGGAAAAATGACTATAAAGCAGAACCGGCAAGACTCCGAATCGGGAAAAACAGTAGCATGTTCTATTCCCCAAGAGAATTGCGGTGGGATTCGTTAGGAACAGACAGAAAAAAAAGAGCCATGATGTTTATAGAATACTCAAGAAAAACCGGAGGAAAAAGTCCAAGCGGGGTTTTCCATGAGTATGTTTATAAGAATTTTCCAGAAAACAAGGTGACAGTATTCAATCATTTCGCTCTGATGAATTGGACCTATGAGGAAGAGTGGGAAAAACCACAATGGGCACTAAAAGATTCCACTAAAGTAATATTGGAATATTCCTGCCAACTAGCCATTAGTCATTATCGTGGACGAGTCTGGTATGCTTGGTTCACTTTTGACATTCCTATCAGTGAAGGACCGTGGAAACTATGTGGATTACCAGGGCTGATTTTAGAAGCTTATGACAAAGACAAAGACTATAGTTTCACAGCTACAGGCTTAGTAAGCAAAGGAATACAACCAGTAGGCATTTATGACTTCTATGGACATGACTGGGCAAAAACTACCCGAAAAAAATATTTAGAGACCCGTTACAAAGAGTTACATACCGATCCGACCGAAAGAATGAGTACAATGTACGGATTGAAACGTTCTGAAGGAAAGAAAGAACTAAAACATCGCAATTACGACTTTGAAGAAACTGATTATCACTAGAAATACGACTCATCATGATGTCTAACAAATGCAACTTGACAGATACGCTCTATTGCTACAGCAAGCTTTACAAAAGTAGCATTCACAAAGAAGATGTGCAAATCTTATTGGAATCATCTCCTGCATATCCGACAATGTTGAGCTTATATCGTACTCTCCATTCTATTGAAATAGAATGTAATGTCATAAAGGCAAAATTTGAAGACATTGCAACGTTAAACAAGCCATTCTTGGCTCATCTGAAAGGTCAAACAACAGACAATATAATTCTCATAAAAAAAATAGTCAGTAATAATATTCTATGGTATAATACAGCAAATTCTCGTTTCTACAAAGAAAGTATTGACACTTTTCTAAAAAAATGGGATGGTATCATTCTATATAGTACAGATAAAGAGATTAGTATAAACAGAAGATGCATATATATCTATATAACTTTACTTTGCTTATTTGCTATCCCTTTTTTCAATATTATTAACTTAGCAATTGTTGCTTTAAATATCATAGGTCTTTATAGCTCATATATCATATTTGCACATGAAAAAGGAAAGCGTGGAACAGTATTAAATAAAATATGTAAAGTGGGAAAACATATTGATTGTGACAGTGTAGCACATTCAAAATTTTCACGTTTCGGTAATATTACTTTAGCTGATTTAGGACTAGTATATTTCGGAACAGCATTATTTTTTTCTTTTTCCCTTTTATATAATCCATTTAATATCAACACAAGTGAAACATATTCAGCAATACTCATCATTAGCTGTCCGTTCATCTTATATTCCCTATCCGTTCAACTTTATATAAAGAAATGGTGTATTCTATGCCTTTCGTTAGATTCTATTATAATATTGCAAGCCTGTCTTTTCTTTATCAAAGAAGATTTTAGTTTTACAAATACTATAACACCATTTTTTCAAATCTCGTATTTCTTTCCACTAATACTATTAGCTGTCATTTTATTAAAGAAGTACTCCACAACTAAAAGCCAATATATCGAACAAAAAATACATTCTTTAAGAATACATCGCACACCTTCTGTATTCAATTTATTCATTAATAAAGCAACAGTAATACGTCAAGATGAATATGGACTTAGTATTGGAGACCCCAATGCCCCCTTAACTATTACAACTTGGATTAGTCCTCATTGTCCCCATTGCACAGAAATTGTCAAGAACATGTTCCTATTCATTCATAATAAGAAAGTACAATGGAAAATCTATTTTGCCGGAACTGATCAAAATACAGAAAACAATAGGCGCTATATAGTAGAGTTGTATTTTATTGCTTTATTCATTTCAAATAAGACACAATTCCTAAATGCTATAAAACAATGGTATAATCATGACCAGACCCCAATATTCAAGAAACTATCAAAATACGGAATTAACAAAAATGCCGAACTGATATTAGAAAAGCACATATCCTATGCCAAAGAAATAGGAATAAAAGAGTACCCAACTATTTTTATAAACAACATACGGCTTCCACAAGAATATACCTTAAACGATTTATACTATATGATATATGATCATGATATTATAAATGTCCTAAATACCTCTAATACATGAAACGCCTCATATTATTACTATTCATGCTCCTCATTTTCTGCCTTGATTATGCTTTTTCTCAAAATACCATAATCGGACATGTATCGGACAAAGCGGATCAAACTCCATTGTCCAATGTGTTGATTGTCATGAAAAGCAAAACCACTTCAAGCATCATCCGATACACACAAACAAGCATTGAGGGCGAGTTTTCAATACCTATAAAGGAAACTGATTACGAAAATTGCTTACTGCATCTGTCCTTATTGGGATATAAGCCGCAGACAATGGAACTAAAGAGGAATGTTAACAAATTCAGGGTAGAGATGGAGGTAGCTGTCACGCACCTGAAAGAGGTAACAGTAAAGGCACAAAAAATAAGAGAACAAGGAGATACACTAATTTACAATGTGGCCAGTTTCAAGGATATACAGGACAAAACGATAGGTGATGTATTACAGAAAATGCCTGGCATAGACGTTGCAAAAAGCGGCGAAATTACCTATAACGGAACAGCTATCAACAAGTTCTATATAGAAGGGAAAGATTTGTTGGAAGGGAAATATGGCATCGCCACTAATGGTATTTCTCCCGATGATGTAGGTTCTGTGGAAATCATAGAAGACCACCAACCCATTCGCGTATTACAAGGAGTCAGTTTCTCATCCCAAGCAGCAGTAAACCTTCGCTTGAAAGAAAAGGCTAAAGCTAAATGGATAATTAACGCCTTAGCAGCAGGAGGTATTTCGGAACAGCCACAAAGCGGTTTATGGATGGCAGAACTATTCATGATGAGGATGAAACAAAGAACTCAAAACATTACCCTCTATAAAAGTAATAATATCGGAAAGAGTTTAGAGAAGGAAGTAAATAATTACACAGCTAAAGAAAACGATATTGCCGATTATATCCAGATAAGCGGCCTCCGGACACCTAATTTGGAAGAGAAACGGACATTATTCAGTCGTTCGCACCTATTCTCTTCCAGCAACTTATGGGCGATAAAGCAAGACTGGGAATGCCGCGCACAAGTGAATTACCTCAACCAACGCAATACGGGACAGACTTCTGCCCTTACCACCTACTACCTGCCGGAAGGAGATCGTCTGATAACGGAAGAACAGCAATCGGTGGAACATAGCCATAAATTAACTGCCCAAGTGAGTATTGAAGGAAACAAAGAGACATTCTACCTGCAAAACAGCCTGAAAACGGATATTGAATGGAATGATGTGGAGTTGGCTACCGCCGGAAGTCTTACCAACCGACAACACGCTTCTCTGCCAAACCGGAAAATAAGCAATGACTTCAAATTGATAAAGCGATGGGGCAGTCATCTCATCACTTTCAATAGTATCAACGCGTGGAACACCTTACCTCAAAAACTGACCGTAATCCGCAACGGGACAAGTAAGCAGAGAACGGACGAGTACTCTTTCTTTTCGCACGAACAAGTAACCTATGGTTTTCATTTCCAAGGTATGACACTTTCTTTGGAAGGAGGTGCAAAAGCGCAGTTCCGTACTCTTGACAGTCAGCTGTCAGGAGTGCCCGACTCATTGGGTACAAACATTCAGAGATGGAGCACCAATAACATCCAACTTTATGTTACGCCCAAACTGGAATACCAATACCACCGGGTAGAATTTACATTAGAGAGCCCTATCCGATACTACCGTTACTTTTTCTCTCACCAGATAAAAAATGAGAATGATTGGATGGCATCACCTTCCTTACGTATCAAATGGTATATTTCCCCATATCTCTATGCCCTATTGCGCGGACGAATCACTCCCAAAGAATGCGATTTGCACTCACTATACAATGGGCTGATATTGACTGACTACCGTACCCTGACAAGAGGCATGGACTTTTACTCCACCTCTGAAAGTAAATCACTTTCAACCTCCCTAAACTTCAAACAGCCCATGCTTGGATTGTTTGCCAACATCATGGTAATGAAATCGTGGAACAGTCAGGACTATTTGTCGGAACAAGAATTCATTGGCGATTATATCCTGCGCAGTTATCGCAAAACGCCCTCCCGGAGTGACACATGGACCGTGTTCGGAACAATAAGCTACAATGTTGATTTTTTGAAAGGAACAGCCGGACTAAATGTTATCTTTCGCAATAATAACCGCACGATGTTATCCGAAGGAATACCTACTAACTATACACAAGAAAACTATAGTGTAGCTGGACGTTTGAATGGACGCATCGGACAGGTTCTAAATTGGCAATACCGCTTGAGTTACAGTCAAAACCACTTAAAAATAGACAATCAGTTTCAGCAACGGCTCAACCAGTGGGAACATGCCTTATCACTAACAGCATCTTTCTGTAAAAGATGGAACATACAAGGGACAGGTGAATATTATCGGAATGAAATAGCTAGGAAACAATTCAAGAGTATGATACTAGCAGACGGCAAATTATCCTATAATCTGAACAGCCACATGGAACTTTCTGCAACAGTTTCCAATCTTTTCAACAAGAAAAACTATGCATATACCATATACAATGATCTGAGCAGTGTAGGCTATACCCGCATGATTCGAGGAAGAGAATTTTTCGTTAGTGTATATTTGAAGAAATAATATGAAAACTTTCCAGTGCTTTAAACAGCATGACAGCATGCAATGTGGTATAACCTGCATTCAGATGATTTGCAAATATTATGGTAAAGATTACAATTTGGATATTTTATCTAAATATTGCCCAGCTACATCAGAAGGTGTATCTTTATTGGGGATTAGTAAAACCCTGAATATATTAGGCCTAAATGCCGACGCTGGAAAAATGCCAATAGAAGAACTTGCCACAATATCTTTACCATGTATTTTACACTGGAAACAGAATCATTTTGTCGTACTATATCGATTAAAGAAAAATAAATATTATATTGCTGATCCTGGAAAAGGATTGGTCACTTATACTGAACAGGAATTAAAAAAATATTGGATTAGTACCCTATCCAATGGAGAAGAGAAAGGCGTAACGCTCTGCGTTCAACCAACCTCTTCTTTCTATGAAAAACAAGAAGAGCATAAGAGTGAAAAAAGTTCCTTCTCTTTCCTCTTCAATTACTTCCGTCAATACCGCCACTACTTCGGCCAAATCATCCTTGGTTTATTGATTGGCTGCATTTTACAACTTATCTTCCCTTTCCTTACACAAGCCATTGTAGATGTTGGCATCAAACATCAAAATCTCAACTTTATCTATCTGATATTGATAGGACAACTCATGTTAACTGTCAGCCGCACAGCCGTCGATTTCATTCGCCGATGGATATTGCTGCACATTAGCATGAGAATAAACATATCATTAGTGAGTGATTTCTTCATCAAGCTATTGAAACTTCCAATGTCTTTTTTTGACACCAAATTGATGGGCGACTTGTTGCAACGAATGAGTGATCATAAACGAGTGGAAAAATTCCTCACCACACAAACACTCAGTGTCATGTTTTCATTACTCAGTTTTATTGTTTTCGGATTTGTATTACTATGCTATAATTTACTAATATTCTGCATCTTTCTTGCGGGTAGTATCTCCTACTCCATCTGGATCACCCTCTTCCTAAAACGTAGAAAACAGATAGACTACCTCTACTTCGAAAAACAAGCCAAAAACAGCAATAAGACTTATCAACTCATCACAGCTATGCAAGAGATTAAGCTACAAGACTGTGAACAACGCCGTCGTTGGGAATGGGAAGACGTACAAGCCGAACTTTTCGATGCCAATATGAAGACTCTGAAACTGCAGCAGACACAAGAAGCAGGCAGTATCCTTATCAACGAGATAAAGAACATTATAATTACCGTAGTAGCGGCAACAGCCGTGATAAGTGGACAAATGACGTTAGGTATGATGCTTGCTGTACAATATATCATCGGGCAACTGAATGCACCCATTGAGCAACTGATGAGTTTTATCTACTCGCTGCAAGATGTAAAAATCAGCTTGGAACGTATCAATGAGATTCACGAAATGGAGAATGAGGAAAGCAATCCAGATGCATTCATTGAATTTCAAAGCAAAGACAAAAGCCTAAGATTAAAAAATGTAGACTTCAAATATGATTCACATGCACCCTACAAAATCCTGGATGGAGTAGATTTCACCGTTCTTGAAGGAAAAGTGACCGCCATCGTCGGTACTAGTGGTAGCGGAAAGACAACTATTATAAAGTTGTTGTTAGGATACTATCATGTGCTGGACGGAGAAATCAATATCGGAACAACCAATATCGAACGATTCAATATGAAATGGTGGCGTAAGCAATGTGGGGTCGTGATGCAGGATGGAGTAATTTTCTCCGAATCCATAGCCCGAAACATCGCAGTAAACGACGAAGAAATAGATAAGAAGCGATTAGCCGAAGCAGCACGAATCGCCAACATAGATGAGTACGTCAGACATCTACCGTTAAAATACAACACCCTCATTGGACAAGATGGCGTAGGATTAAGTCAAGGACAAAAGCAACGAATACTGATAGCACGTGCTGTATATAAAAATCCGCAATACATCTTTCTAGATGAGGCCACCAATGCACTAGATGCAAATAATGAACGAGTAATCGTCGAAAATCTACTGGACTTTTATAAAGGAAAAACTGTCGTCGTTGTAGCCCACCGTCTAAGTACCGTAAAAAATGCAGACCAAATAGTAGTAATAGATAAAGGAAAGATCATAGAAACCGGAGTACATCAAGAACTGGTTGCTAATAAAAAAGCTTATTACAACCTTGTAAAAAATCAATTAGAGTTAGGTAAGTAAATAAAAAAATAGAATTATGGAAAACGTAGAACTCAGAAGTGAACAAGTAAGAAAAATCATTGGGCAAATACCTCCGATATTAATACGCAGTGGAATTGGCATTATGGGGGCAATTGTGGCATTACTATTGGTTGCCACTGCATTTATTCCATATCCAGAAATACTTGAAGGAGAAGTCATAATGGAAGAAAGTGACAATAAGTATATATATGCCAAAGGTTTGCTACCCTATACCTTCGTTACACAAATTAAAAAAGACATGAGTGTTGAAATAGAATTAGAAGGTTTTAATACCAGAGAATATGGCCATCAACATGGAACCATATCATATGTTTCATCGGAAGTAATAACAGATAACAAGAAAAACTATTTCTCATTTATCATCATACTAAAAGAAAATCCCTTCATACAAAAAGGAATGAAGGGATATGCATCTGTCATATTGTCAAATAAAACATTACTAGAAAGAATCGTCTCAAAATAAAGTTATTTCTATTATTTAATTTCCGCTTCTAACTTCTTAATCTTTTCCAAAGTATTTCCTGCCTCCGTCGAAGGGAACAGCTGCAACACCCGCTGCAAATAATCTTTTGCCTTGGAATAGCCGTTAGAATAGACATCAGAAAGCCCATTACGATAACGGGCATATTGCATTCGTGTAGGAGAAGTTATCTTCTTATAATCATCTTCCAACTTTTTCTTTTCACGTTCTGCCTGTAAATAGAAATAATTTCCCAGAAAAATATTAGCTTGCAAATTATTAGCATCAAGTATCAATACCTTCTCATAAGTTTTTACAGCATCTTTTTCTTTACCCCGCATCATCTCCATTTCAGCACACGATACAAGAGCAGGAACATCGTCTGAATGATACTGCAGAAATTCTCTATAAAACAAATAAGCTTTGTCATAATTCCGCTTATGTTTATAATAAGTAGCCAACTCATTTACCAAACGCGGAGCTACAGCACTGTTTTTCTCCACCTGAGTCCAATAAAACATCTCAGTCTGATCTGCCCCAGCCTTTACCGACTGGCGAAACAGACTCACCGCATAGTCATCCTGCCCCTCAGATAAGGCAGCAGACACCTTTTGAAGCAACTCCCCGGCTGATTGTGCTGAGAGCACAAAAGGGAAAGCAACCATGAATGAAAATAGTAAGGTTAAGGTTCTCATCGCTTATTAATATTACCTAGTTTTTGTTTCCGCAAATATACTCATTTTTAGAACATTATGTATTATAAAAATTGTTATTATCAAATGCCTTTTTACCATTTACGGCAAAAAGAGTACCTTTGTCGATAAATAGAACAAATCAGTGCTTTAAAATGATTGCTCAAACTCCGAATATTATCAATAGAAGAATACTTCAGATAGCTGTACCTTCGATCATTTCGAATATCACAGTTCCACTACTGGGACTGATTGATGTGACAATCGTAGGCCATCTGGGATCTGCAGCGTATATCGGAGCTATTGCCGTGGGCGGAATGCTATTCAACATCATTTACTGGATCTTTGGATTCTTAAGGATGGGAACCAGCGGAATGACGTCACAAGCATACGGCAAACACGATATGGACGAAGTTACCCGACTTTTATTACGATCCGTTGGAGTAGGATTGCTCATTGCCATTATTCTGATGGCTTTACAATATCCCATCCGTAAACTGGCATTTACTTTTATACAAACTACAGAGGAAGTAGAACAATTGGCTACACTCTATTTCCAAATTTGTATTTGGGGAGCTCCTGCCATGCTGGGACTTTACGGTTTTGCCGGTTGGTTCATTGGTATGCAGAATTCGCGTTTCCCAATGTACATTGCCATTACACAAAACATTGTGAACATCGCTGCAAGCCTTTGCTTTGTCTATTTGTTCCATATGAAAGTTGCCG
Organism: Bacteroides sp. AF39-11AC; assembly: GCF_003474285.1. NCBI lineage: Bacteria > Pseudomonadati > Bacteroidota > Bacteroidia > Bacteroidales > Bacteroidaceae > Bacteroides > Bacteroides sp. AF39-11AC. The sequence continues at coordinate 137,933 of NZ_QROH01000007.1, forward strand.
GGGTAGCCTTGGGGACACTTACAGCCCAATATGCGGGATTCTTTATGGCATTATTATTATGGAGGCGATATTATGGCAAATTGAAAGAACGCATTGCCTGGCAGGAGATATTGAAAAAAGAAGCTATGCTACGTTTCTTTCAGGTGAACCGGGATATTTTCCTACGGACCCTCTGCCTGGTTATTGTCACTCTGTTTTTTACCTCCGCCGGAGCAGCACAAGGAGAAGTTGTATTGGCAGTCAACACTTTGCTAATGCAGCTATTTACTCTCTTTTCTTATATAATGGATGGCTTTGCTTATTCAGGTGAAGCGTTGGTTGGTAAATATATCGGTGCGGACAACCGTCCGGCATTGCACCGTACCGTTCGCCAGCTCTTTATCTGGGGAATCGGACTTTCTACGGGCTTCACATTACTTTATTTCTTTGGTGGCAAGGCATTCCTGGGTCTGCTCACCAATGAAGTTTCTGTCATCCGGGAAGCTGGAAATTACTTTTATTGGGTATTGGCTATCCCACTTGCAGGCTTCGCAGCTTTCCTATGGGACGGAATATTTATCGGAGCCACTGCCACCCGGCAAATGTTTTATGCAATGCTGACCGCCTCAGCCAGTTTCTTCCTCGTTTATTACTCCTTACACGAGTGGATGGGAAATCATGCCCTTTGGCTGGCTTTCATCGTCTACTTATCTCTGCGCGGCATCATGCAGGCAGTTTTAAGTAGAAAAATCTTGTACCAAAGTTAATCATTACAGACAGAAAGCGTATATTTGCAAAAACTAAATGTAATATCATAATGGCAAAGTATAAAAGAGTTCTATTAAAGCTCAGTGGTGAGAGCCTGATGGGCGAAAAACAATATGGCATTGACGAAAAGCGCCTTGCCGAATATGCAGCACAAATCAAGGAAATCCATGAGTTGGGCGTCCAGATAGGTATCGTCATTGGTGGTGGTAATATCTTCCGCGGATTGAGTGGCGCAAACAAAGGTTTCGACCGCGTGAAAGGAGATCAGATGGGAATGCTCGCTACGGTAATCAACAGCCTGGCATTAAGCTCTGCCCTGGTAGCTACCGGTGTGAAGACACGTGTACTGACAGCCGTACGCATGGAACCTATCGGTGAGTTTTACAATAAATGGAAAGCTATCGAATCTATGGAAGCAGGCGAAGTGGTTATCATGTCTGCCGGAACAGGCAATCCGTTCTTTACTACCGACACAGGCTCTTCCCTACGTGGTATTGAAATTGAAGCCGACGTTATGCTGAAAGGCACACGCGTAGATGGCATCTATACTGCTGATCCGGAGAAGGACCCTACTGCCACTAAATTTGACGAGATCACTTACGATGAAGTTCTGAAACGCGGTCTGAAAGTTATGGACCTCACTGCCACCTGCATGTGTAAAGAAAACAATCTGCCAATCATTGTATTTGACATGGACACAGTAGGCAATCTGAAGAAAGTAATGCAAGGAGAAGAGATCGGAACACTGGTACACAACTAATTTTCTCTGAAAAAACTCTGTATATCAGTGTCCTCTGTGGTGAAAATAATTATATTTGCAAAGTTTCAATTAAAGTACAATTCCAAAAACCGAAGAATATGAGAGACGTAAACGACATCTTAGATGAAGCGCAAGAGAAAATGGATATGGCCGTTATGTATCTGGAAGAAGCATTGGCTCACATCCGTGCCGGAAAGGCAGACGTTCGTTTGCTGGACGGTATCCGTGTGGATTCTTACGGAAGCATGGTTCCTATCAACAACGTAGCTGCCGTAAATACTCCGGATGCCCGTAGTATCGCTATCAAACCGTGGGACAAAAGCATGTTCCGGGTAATTGAAAAAGCAATCATTGACTCCAGTCTCGGCATTATGCCCGAAAATAACGGCGAGATTATCCGTATCGGTATTCCGCCGCTGACAGAAGAACGCCGTAGACAGCTCGCCAAACAATGTAAAGGTGAAGGTGAAACCGCTAAAGTGAGTGTGCGTAATGCTCGCCGTGATGCTATTGATGCTTTGAAGAAATCCGTTAAAGACGGTCTGGCAGAAGATGCACAAAAGGGTGGTGAAGAAAAATTGCAAAAGATTCACGATAAGTATATCAAACAGATTGATGATATGCTGGCTGCAAAGGATAAAGAAATCATGACCGTATAATTATTCAGTTGAGAGTTGAGAGTTGAAAGTTGAGAGTTACTCACATATTCAACCCTCAACTCTCAACTCTCAACTCTCAACTAAATTGAAGGGACTGGTAATAAAAAATACAGGTAGTTGGTATTTGGTAAAGACCGACGAGGGGAAATGTGTGGAGTGTAAAATCAAAGGTAACTTCCGTCTCAAAGGCATACGCAGTACCAATCCGGTAGCTGTGGGAGATTATGTGCAAATTATCTTGAATCCGGAAGGAACTGCTTTCATCAGCGAAATAGAAGACCGGAAAAACTACATTATCCGAAGAGCTTCCAATCTTTCTAAACAATCACATATTCTTGCTGCCAACCTTGACCAAAGCATGCTTATTGTTACGGTCAATTATCCGGAAACCTCCACAACTTTCATTGACCGCTTTCTGGCTTCTGCTGAAGCATACCGCGTACCCGTTAAGATAATCTTTAATAAAATAGATGCTTATGATGAAGATGAGCTTCACTATCTGGACGGACTTATCAATCTCTATACTACCATCGGTTATCCCTGTTTTAAAGTTTCGGCCAAAACGGGTGAGGGCATAGAACAAATTCAGGAAGAATTAAAAGGCCGGGTAACACTTTTCTCCGGGCATTCCGGTGTGGGAAAGTCAACCCTTATCAATGCAATATTGCCTGAACAAGACGTAAAAACCGGTGAGATTTCCACCTATCATAATAAAGGTATGCACACCACTACTTTCTCTGAAATGTTTCCCGTTCCGGGAGACGGATATATTATCGACACACCGGGTATCAAAGGTTTCGGCACATTCGATATGGAAGAGGAAGAGATAGGGCACTATTTCCCGGAGATATTCAAATTCTCTGCAGACTGCCGTTATGGCAACTGCACTCACCGCCAGGAACCGGGTTGCGCCGTACGGGAAGCTGTAAAAGAACATTATATCAGCGAGTCACGCTATAGCTCTTACCTCAATATGTTGGAAGACAAGGAGGAAGGGAAATACCGGGCAGCATATTAAAGCCACCATCACTTTATCACCTTTTTTAACGCATCTCATATTAAACCTTCCTGTTCTCAAAATGTCCAAATTCATGCTGACATAATCTGACGTAATACTAATACTGATACATGAATAAGAAAGTTAAATGGGGCATCATCATTTTTATCGGTGCCGGACTAATAGGTGGGGGTATTTATTCTCAACTCCCTAAGGAGAACAAAGAATTGGCGGCTGCAGACAAAGTTATGAGCACTAACCGCAATAATAAGAGAATACTGAATGTAAACGCAAAGATCATAAAACCTCAACTGCTGAAAGATGAAATAAAAATCAGTGGTAGCTTGTTGCCTGATGAAGAGGTAGATCTTTCTTTCGAAACTTCCGGTAAAATTATAGAAATTAATTTTGAGGAAGGTAGTCAAGTAAAAAAAGGGCAATTACTGGCTAAAGTAAACGACCGCCCCTTGCAAGCACAGTTGCAACGTCTTGTTGCCCAACTGAAATTAGCAGAAGACCGCGTATTCCGCCAAAACGCTCTGTTGGAAAGAGATGCAGTCAGTAAAGAAGCCTATGAACAGGTGAAAACAGAACTGGCAACCCTGAATGCAGACATAGACCTGATAGAGGCAAACATTGCACAAACCGAGCTTCGTGCACCATTCGACGGTGTGATTGGTTTGCGCCAAGTCAGTGTAGGAACTTACGCCTCTCCTACAACCATCGTAGCTAAACTTACTAAAGTATCTCCGCTGAAGGTAGAATTCTCCGTTCCCGAGCGCTACGCTAATGATGTAAAAATCGGTGCAGGAGTAAACTTCGGACTTGAAGGTAAGCTCGAGACTTTCCACGCTAAAGTTTATGCCCGGGAATCCAGAATGGATCAAAACACCCATACGTTGACTTTACGTGCCCTTTATCCCAATGCCAACGGTCATGTGATGCCGGGACGTTATGCGGACATTCGTTTAAGCAAAAACGAGATTCAGGATGCCCTTGCCGTTCCATCCGAAGCGATTGTTCCGGAGATGGGTAAAGATAAGATATTCCTTTATAAATCGGGAAAAGCCCAGCCTGTAGAAATACAAGCCGGCATACGTACGGAAGCCGAAACCCAAGTATTACAAGGTTTACAGGAAGGGGACACGATTATAGTTTCAGGAACATTACAACTCCGTACAGGACTCCCTGTAACTTTGGACAACATTTATTAAACCGGATGCCTTATGAATATATCTGAACTCAGTATACGGCGCCCGGTACTTTCCACGGTGCTTACCCTTATCATCCTGCTTTTCGGAATTATCGGGTACAGCTACCTCGGCGTTCGCGAATATCCGTCCGTGGACAATCCTATCATTTCGGTATCTTGCTCCTACCCGGGTGCAAATGCCGATGTTATTGAAAACCAGATTACCGAACCACTGGAACAAAATATCAATGGTATTCCGGGTATCCGTTCCTTGTCCAGCGTCAGTCAGCAAGGTTCATCCCGTATTACGGTAGAATTCGAACTATCCGTTGACCTGGAAACTGCTGCGAACGATGTGCGTGATAAAGTTTCACGGGCTCAACGCTACCTGCCCCGTGACTGTGACCCGCCTACGGTATCAAAAGCAGATGCAGATGCTATGCCTATCCTGATGGTTGCATTGCAAAGTGATAAACGTTCTCTGTTGGAATTGAGTGAAATTGCCGACCTCACTGTAAAAGAACAATTGCAGACTATTTCAGACGTTAGTAGCGTTAGTATTTGGGGAGAAAAGCGTTATTCCATGCGCCTGTGGTTAGATCCGATCAAGATGTCAGGTTATGGCATTACTCCTATCGACGTTAAAAATGCAGTAGATAAAGAAAATGTAGAACTCCCGTCCGGAAGTATCGAAGGTAATACGGTGGAGCTTACCATCCGTACGTTAGGACTGATGCATACGGCAGAAGAGTTTAACAACCTGATCTTGCGGGAAGATAATAACCGCATTGTTCGCTTCAGTGATATCGGACGGGCAGAATTAGGTCCGGCGGATATAAAAAGCTACATGAAGATGAATGGGGTACCTATGGTGGGTATCGTTGTGATTCCGCAACCGGGTGCCAATCATATTAAAATTGCCGATGCCGTCTACGAACGCATGGAACAAATGAAGAAAGACCTTCCTGAAGACGTGCAATATTCTTACGGTTTTGATAACACCAAATTTATCCGTGCTTCCATTGACGAAGTAAAGGAAACCGTATATGTGGCATTTATCCTCGTTATCATTATTATTTTCCTCTTCCTGCGTGACTGGCGCGTTACACTGGTACCTTGTATCGTAATTCCAGTTTCGCTTATCGGTGCATTTTTCGTGATGTACCTGGCAGGATTCTCCATCAATGTGCTTTCCATGCTGGCGGTAGTATTAGCAGTGGGGCTTGTAGTGGATGATGCTATCGTTATGACGGAGAATATCTATGTTCGCATCGAGCGTGGAATGCCCCCAAAAGAAGCTGGTATCGAAGGCGCTAAGGAAATTTTCTTTGCCGTAATCTCTACCACCATCACATTGGTAGCCGTATTCTTCCCCATTGTATTTATGGATGGTATGACGGGACGGCTTTTCCGTGAGTTCAGTATCGTTGTATCCGGTTCGGTAATCATTTCCTCATTTGCCGCACTGACTTTCACACCCATGCTTGCCACCAAATTGCTGGTGAAACAAGAAAAGAAAAACTGGTTCTATATAAAAACCGAACCGTTCTTTGAAGGAATGAACCGCATATATAGCCGATCGTTGGAGATCTTCCTGCACAAACGCTGGTTGGCTATGCCTCTTGTATTAGGTACTTTATTTATCATTGTATTCCTTTGGAATGCTATCCCCGCAGAAATGGCCCCCCTTGAAGACCGTTCGCAAATCAGCATCAACACGCGTGGAGCTGAAGGTGTGACGTATGAATATATACGGGATTACACAGAAGACATCAATCAGCTGGTAGATTCCATACTTCCGGATGCAGAGTCTGTTACTGCGCGTGTATCAAGCGGTAGCGGTAATGTGCGTATCACATTGAAAGACATGAAAGATCGCGATTACACACAGATGGAAGTAGCGGAACAAATTTCCCGGGCGGTACAAAAGAAAACTATGGCACGCTCTTTCGTACAACAGTCTTCCTCTTTCGGCGGACGTCGTGGAGGTATGCCGGTGCAATACGTACTACAGGCTACCAATATCGAGAAATTACAAGAGGTACTACCGGAATTCATGGCCAAAGTTTATGAAAATCCGGTATTCCAGATGGCTGATGTAAACCTGAAATTCAGCAAGCCCGAAGCACGTATCAATATCAACCGTGATAAAGCAAGTATCATGGGAGTAAGTACACGCAATATCGCACAAACCTTGCAATACGGATTGAGCGGTCAGCGTATGGGTTACTTCTATATGAACGGAAAGCAATATGAGATATTAGGAGAGATCAACCGTCAACAGCGTAATAAACCTGCCGACCTGAAAGGTATCTATATCCGTAGTGACAAAGGAGAGATGGTGCAGTTGGACAACCTGATTGAACTGACCGGTGGTATTGCTCCACCGCAGTTATACCGTTACAATCGTTTCGTTTCCGCCACCATTTCCGCCGGACTTGCCGATGGAAAGACTATCGGACAGGGATTGGATGAAATGGATAAAATAGCCAAGGAAACACTGGACGATACATTCCGTACTGCATTGACCGGAGACTCTAAAGAATATCGGGAGAGTTCTTCCAGTTTGATGTTTGCTTTCGTACTGGCCATCTTGTTGATTTACCTGATTCTGGCAGCTCAGTTCGAGAGTTTCAAGGACCCGCTGATTATCATGCTTACCGTGCCTTTGGCCATTGCAGGTGCCCTGGTATTCATGTATTTCAGCGACATTACGATGAATATCTTCAGCCAGATCGGTATCATTATGCTGATTGGTCTGGTAGCGAAAAATGGTATCCTCATTGTAGAATTTGCCAATCAGAAGCAAGAAGCCGGAGAAGACAAGATGGAAGCCATCAAAGATGCGTCACTACAACGTCTGCGCCCTATCCTGATGACCAGTGCTTCTACTATTCTGGGACTGATACCGCTGGCATTCGCTTCGGGTGAAGGCTGTAATCAGCGTATTGCCATGGGTACGGCCGTAGTGGGAGGTATGTTAGTATCCACATTCCTGACCATGTACATCGTACCTGCCATATATAGCTATATATCCACTAACCGCAGTAAGTTAAAGAAATCATGAAACGTACGATTTTATCCCTCATAACGATTTGTTGCACCTCGCTTGCTTTGCAGGCGCAGATGCCTCAATCTTATACACTGAAATCCTGTTTGGAATACGGACTTCAAAACAATTATTCGTTACGCATCACCCGTAATGAGGAACAAGTCTCCAAGAACAATGCAACATTGGGCAACGCCGGCTATCTGCCGACACTTGACCTGTCAGCAAGTTATAAAGGAACTGTTGATAACACTGACAGTAAAGTGCGTGCTACCGGAGAACACCTCAAAGAGAATGGTGTATTCGACCAGGCCATGAATGTAGGCCTCAATCTGAATTGGACTATCTTTGACGGTTTCAACATCACTGCCAACTACCAACGGTTGAAAGAACTGGAGCGACAAGGTGAAACAAACACCCGTATTGCCGTAGAAGATTTGATAGCCAATATTGCAGCGGAATATTACAACTACCTGCAACATAAAATCCGCCTGAATAATTTCCGCTACGCCGTATCTCTATCCAAAGAACGTTTACGTATCGTAGAGGAGCGTTATCACATCGGTAACTTCTCCCGTCTGGATTACCAACAGGCAAAAGTGGACTTCAATGCCGACAGTGCTCAGTACATGAAGCAGCAAGAGTTATTGCATACCTCCCGTATCCAACTGAACGAACTGATGGCAAATGAAGATGTGGACCAACCTATTGTTGTCCAGGATAGCCTTATCAACGTAGACGGCAGTCTGAACTTTGAAGAGCTTTGGAATGCTACCCTGCAAACGAATGCCTCCCTGCTGAGAGCCCATCAAAACAATACACTTGCACAACTGGATTACAAGAAGGTTTGCTCTCGCGACTACCCTTATCTGAAGCTGAATGGGGGTTATGGCTATACTTTCAATAAATATGATGTTGCTACCAATATCCAGCGTGGTAATCTCGGAGCAAACTTTGGTCTGACCATCGGCTTCAACCTGTTCGATGGGAATCGCCGCCGGGAACGTAACAATGCGCGTATTGCCATTCAGAATGCCCGACTGGAACGGGAGCAACTGGAACAGGCATTGCGTGCCGACCTGAGTAATTTGTGGCAAGCCTACCAGAATAACCTGCAAATGCTAAACCTGGAACGTCAGAACCTTGTAGCCGCTAAAGAGAATCATGAAATTGCCATGGAACGCTATATGTTGGGAAACCTTTCCGGTATCGAAATGCGTGAAGCACAAAAGAGTCTTCTGGATGCGGAGGAAAGAATCCTTTCTGCGGAATACAATACGAAAGTTTGTGAGATTTCCTTGTTGCAAATCAGTGGAAAGGTAACAAAATACCTGGAATAGAACAATTATTCCCCATCAGGCAAGTTTTTTTCCTCTACTTTTGCCATCATAGAACTATAAAAAACAATGATCATGAAAAAGATTTGCCTGTGTTGCCTGGCTCTAATCTGCCTGGCAAACCTATTTGCACAAGAAACCGTAAACTACAAAGAAAAAATGCCGTACAAGACTTGGGTAAAGATGGCCCCCAAGTTCAACGACGAATTCTTTAAAACCGACGAAGCCATCCGCATTGGTGACAATGTTTTACTTTACCAGCAAACTACCGGAGGTTGGCCCAAAAACATTTATATGCCTGCCGAACTTACTCAACAGGAGTTAGAAGATGTACTTGCCTCTAAAGACGAAGTAAACGAAAGTACCATAGATAATGATGCTACCAGCACAGAGATACAATATCTCTCACGCTTGTATCTGGCCACCCATATTGAGAAATACAAAGATGGGGCATTGGATGGTATTCGCTACATTCTCAAAGCACAATATCCCAATGGTGGTTGGCCTCAATTCTGGCCCCGCCCTAAAGGTTACTATACACATATCACCTACAATGACAACGCGATGATAAATGTCATGGAGTTGCTGCGTGAAGTATATGAAAAGAAAGAGCCCTACACCTATGTTCCCGACAGTATCTGTGACCGTGCCCGTGCCGCTTTCGACAAAGGTGTAGAATGTATTTTAAAAACTCAGGTAGTACTGAATGGCAAACCGACTGTATGGTGTGCGCAGCATGATGAACATACCCTCGCTCCCGCCAAAGCACGCGCTTATGAGTTACCTTCCCTGAGTGGACAAGAGTCTGACGAAATCGTCATTTTATTAATGTCCCTGCCCAACCCTTCACAAGAAGTCATCACATGCATAGAAAATGCGATTGAATGGTTCAAAGCTTCCAAAATAGAAGGACTAAAAAAAGAATTCTTCACGAATGATGAAGGCAAGAAAGACTATCGCATGGTTGCATGTACCGACTGTCCTCCTTTATGGGCACGCTTCTATACATTAGAAAACAATCAACCCTTCTTCAGTGACCGTGACGGAGTAAAGAAGTTCAATATCTCTGAAATAGGATACGAACGCCGGAACGGTTATAGCTGGTATAACAGTGACGGACTGAAGGTATTCAAGAAATACGAGCAATGGAAGAAAAAGAATAAGATACAATAGAGCCCCTACTACTACCCTTCCCTACGGGGAAGGGATTTCTCTTTCTTGCTGAAGCCTATCTATATACTCACTCGGAGAGATCTTCTCTATACTGGCAAAATAACGATAGAAACTGGAGCGGGAAGTAAATCCACTCATAAACATAAGCTCCTTCACTGTCAGCTCTTTCCGTAAAGTAGCCTGCTCCTTAAAGTATTGCAGACGATTAAAATTGATGTAATCCCGGAAACCTGAAAAACCATTGTAGCGTAAAGCCTTATTAAACCGATGCTCGTTAGTTCCCACATCTGTTAATATATCCTGCAACGAGTATTGAGGATTGGTGAAAGGAGTACGTTCTTTCATAAGCACCTGTAATTTCTCACTGAGCTCAAGTACTACAGCCGATACCTCTATTTCTTTTATAGCATCTATCTCTTTAGGACTTAAATCATCTGCCGGCAGCGGAGGCAAAGAGAGCGGGTTGTCATTGCGCAAATAAAGTACATTCAAACAAATAGTCGGCAATATAACAAAATAACCGAAAAGATTGAAGCATAAGCCACTGGTTCCCAACATCAGCCAGATATAGCCGGACATGATAAGTCCAAAACATCCCATATAAATATACATCCCCCTACTCTGTTTACGCCGTACAGGTATCCATCGCTTCAAATAAGGAAGAAGAAAATTTAGGGAAGGTGTCAGCACACTGATAACAAACAGAATCAATCTGACTATAACATCCTGTTCACCTAAATTTCTCCAGATATCTGCAAAGGATTTCAGCAAGGTATAATGCCCGTTGAAAAGCTGATAACAGCAAGCAATGCAAACAATCAGCAATATGGGAATACAGTAATTGACAATCCTCGTCAACGACATCCATCCCGGTTGCAATGAAGCAATGGGAAAAAGAGAAAAGAGCTGGAAAAAGAATATCACACGAACAATATGCCAGATAGAGAGGTGATCCATAGGTACCTCTACAAAACGGGGTATATCTTCTACTCCCCGACTGAAAAGCCACATCCATTCTATATTATCACAAAGTAGAAGAAGCGACAAGGTAGTAGCCAACATTCCCCAAGCCCGCTGAATACCTCTTTCCGATGAACGCTTCCAGATACTTCCTCCTGTAAGAAGACCGACAATATCGAGCAATAGCTCAATAAATAACATTATTACACTGGTCATTTTTTATTTCGCTTTTTTATTTACAAGTATTTGTTTGTATTGTATTTTAATCCGGCGCAAAGATATAAAACTTCTCAACTAATGAGCAAGATATACAATCTTTTTAGTACCACTTTCAGATAGTATCAAGTACCATTCTGGCTATTCCTGCCAAAGTGGGACGCTTTTAAACGTATAAAGTGATTCATTGTAGATGGAAAAAATGATATTTGCATGGTTTTACCAAACTACTATACACATTATCATAATACATCAACAAAAGAATATGGAAAAGGAAATTATTATCAACAACAAGTTGAATGAAATCAGTCGCATTTCCCAATTTATGGAAGAGTTAGGAGTATCGCTAAACATCCCATCGGAAATTGCGATGAGCATAAACCTCGCCATTGAAGAGATCATAGCTAATATCATCCAAAATGCCTATCCGGACGACAAATTAGGTAAAATTCTACTGCAAGCAAACATCACTCCCGGAAAACTGACTTTTCAGATTACAGATGAAGGAGTTGCAGTCGACCCATTCCAGAAAAGCAACCCGGACGTAAAGCCATCGCTCGAAGAACAGCTAACCAAAGGTTTAGGCCATTTCCTTATTCACCGTACAATGGACGAAGTGAATTACCGGACTATTGGCACTCAAAACCTACTGACTTTAGTTAAGCGGCTGGATATAGACTTTAAACCGGATGCCCTGCTGGATACAAACATTTGTAGAGTGGACGGTATCATCGTGCTGGATATAAAAGGCCGGCTGGATACTGCCAATGCCCGTGATTTCAGCATGGCTATACAACCCTTGTTACAAGAAGTAAATCCCAATATTATCATCAATTGTGAGCAGATGTCTTACATCAGCAGTTCCGGCTTACGTTGTTTCTTGATTCTACAAAAGAGTGTACAGAAAAACCGTGGAAGCCTTATTATTGAAGCCATGAAGCCGGAAATCAAGAATATTTTTGAAATGACTGGCTGCACTTCTCTCTTTAATATCCGATAATAATCATGATGAAAATATTTATTTTCAGCACTATTTTATTAACCTTGTCACTTACCCCATGCAGGGTACAGGCACAAGGCATTACACTCACTCCGAAATGGACTGCCCAAGCACAATTTGCCGGTTACTACGTAGCAGACAAACTGGGATTTTATAAAGAAGAAGGAATTGATGTGCGCGTGCAACACCCTGCCATCTCGGAAAGTTCTTTTTCGTTTATGGAAAAAGGGCGTGCCCCGGTGGTAATCATGAACCTTTCATATGCCTTTATGGAGTGGCTAAATGGTGCACGTATAGTGAATATTATGCAAACTTCCCAAGAGAACAGTCTGATGCTCATCAGCCATTCTCCCATAAAAGGCCCGGAATCGTTACACAACCGGAAGATTGCCGTATGGAATCACTTAAGTCAGAAGTTACTGGACAGACTGGCAGAACATTACGGTTTACAACAAACCGGATGGATACGATTCAACAGCGGAGTCAACATATTCCTTTCCGGAGCCGCTGATCCTTGTCTGGTAGGAAGCTATAATGAATACCTCGAATTAACGGAGTATGGCATGAATGTCGATTCAATATACTCCACACGTTTTGCGGACTACGGATACAACCTACCCGAAGACGGGTTATATGTGACAGAGGATTTTTATAATCAATATCCGGAAATCGTCCATAAACTGGCCAAAGCCAGCATACGCGGTTGGGCATGGGCCAATGAACATCGGGAAGAAGCCCTCGACATGGTTATGGAAGAAGTGAAACGAGGTAATGTAGGTACCAACCGTTATCATCAACGCAAAATGCTGGAAGAAGTACTCCGCCTGCAAATAGACAGAAAAAGCGGACAACGTAGTTATCGCCTCAGCCGGGAAGGCTTTGAACGTGCCGTACAGATACTGGCACCAAGAGACTTAAACAAAACCAGTATCCGTTATGAAGATTTTGTAAAGTGAACATCCTCTCATATACCTTAATTATACAATCATTCACATGAAACATATTTCTTCTCCTTCATTTGCTACCAAGCTAAGTATCTACGTGTTATCGTTCACGCTGGTAGTTTTCATCTGCATCATGATGCTGTTCTACAATTACAGCCGGAAGCAGATAACGGAAGATGCCATTGACCATGCACACGGATTACTCCAGAACACGGCTACGCAAATCAGCGGAGAGCTACAGATTGTAGAAGCGACCCTCAAACAATCCGTTTGGATTGTGGAAAAGAACTTGAGCACTCCCGATTCGTTAAGTGACATTCTCACAGCTATTGTGAAAAATAACAGTCTGATCGTGGGAAGCGGCATCGCCTTCATTCCCGAATACTATAAAGAGAAAGGGAAATACTTCATGCCCTATGCCTTCAGCATCAACGAAGGAGAGGAAGAAATCATAAACTTTCTGAAACTGGGCGGGGCAGACTATGATTATCCTTGTATGGACTGGTTTCTGATACCCAAACTATTGAAAAAGAGTTATTGGAGTGAACCTTACTATGACACGGGAGGTGGAAACACGATTATGAGTACATACTCACTTCCCCTTTGCAACCAGCAAGGAGAAGTGTACGCCATATTCACAGCCAACATTTCCCTGTCCCGTTTCACCGATATGGTAAATGAGTTGAAACCTTACCAATCCAGTTATACCTTCTTGCTTAGCCGGAACGGTAGTTTCCTCACCCATCCCGACCGGGAAAAGATAATGAACGAAACAATCTTTTCCGTAGCGCTTAGTAATAATGACAACAAAGAAGAAGAAATTGGGCACAACATGCTGGACGGACTTACCGGCACAGTACAGTTCGATAGCGCCAAACAAAGTTCATACGCTTTGTACACAGCCATACCCAATTGCGGCTGGTCTATATGCACCGTCTGTCCCGGCGAGGTGATTCTTCATAGTCTGGATCGGACCTCACACCGCATTATCTATGTATTCCTTATAGGAATGTTGGTACTGCTTCCACTGATATATCAGATTATATACAGACTGGTACGTCCTCTTAAAAAGTTCTCCGAATCAGCCCGTTCCATTGCAACGGGACGTTTCGATGTAGAGATACCCGAAGTACATTCAAAAGACGAGATAAAGGATTTACACGACTCATTAGTCTACATGCAACACTCGCTATCGGGATATGTTTCGGAACTACGCACCACCACAGCATCCAAGGAGCGCATCGAAAGCGAACTATCCATAGCGCGTGAAATACAAATGGGAATGATCCCCAAAATATTCCCGCCATACCCCGAACGGGACGATGTAGACTTGCACGCCATACTGCATCCCGCCAAAGAAGTGGGTGGCGACCTCTATGATTTCTTCATCGATGGTGACCGGCTCTATTTCGTCATTGGTGACGTATCGGGTAAAGGCGTTCCCGCTTCATTGTTCATGGCCATTGCCCGCAGCTTATTCCGTACTCTCGCCCAACAGGTAACTTCACCTGCCGAAATTATGACTAAGATGAATCACTCCATTGCCGAAAACAATGAAGCAAACATGTTCATCACACTCATTATCGGTATATTGGATTTGAAAACCGGAAGCCTGCGATTCTGCAATGCCGGGCATAATCCGCCTGTCATAATTGGAGTTGATGGAAAGTCGACTTTGCTGCAATCAAAGATACAGCTCTTCGTCGGAATACTCGAAGACATGGAATACACCGACGAAGAAATCATTCTTGAGAAAGGTTCCCGGCTCTTCCTCTATACAGATGGAGTAACTGAAGCCGAGAATACTTCCAAAGAACTGTTTGGGGAAGACCGCCTGTTATCTACTTTGGCTCCACTCGCCTCTTGCGATATACGCATTGTAGTAGATACTGTGATTCGCTCCATCGCATCTCATGTACAAGAGGCGGAAGCAAGTGACGACATGACCATCCTATTAATTCATTACGAACCTAACATAACAAAAGCATAATATCATGGAAAAAGAGATCCGAATAACCAACGAACTGGATGAAATTACAGCATTGGCAACCTTTGTAGAAGAACTCTGTTCTGAACTGTCTCTATCACCGGAAACAACCATGCACATCAACCTGGCTCTGGAAGAAGCTGTCAGTAACGTTATCATGTATGCCTATCCATTGGAAGAGCATCAGGAAATCCGGTTGAAAGCCAGCATGACAGATGGACAGCTAATTTTCTTATTGACAGACAAAGGCCTCTCCTTCGACCCCACCAACGCTCCTGATGCGGACATTACTATCCCCATTGAAGAGCGTGCCATAGGCGGACTGGGTATATTCCTCATACGAAGCATCATGAATGAAGTATCGTACCAGCGTTTGGACGGTGAAAACCGCCTGACTATGAAGAAGAACCTTGAATAGGATAGTCTTCCAGGACTATCCCATTACCCATTTTGTCTTCTTCCCGAAGCAACGGTATGCCATTGCCACCAGGAACCAAGAGACACCAAATGCAACCACTGCGGCGACAGGTATCTGCAAACACAACGGAACACCTGCCGCCCGCATCAATACCACTGACGGGCCGGTGAAGAAGTAATGTATCATATAAACTCCAAAACCGCAAAGCGTCAGATTGGATAATGCTTTTACTATCCTCTCCGAACGGATATTCACCTTCTTTGCCCACATAAATACAGGAATGGTCATCATCACTACATTCAGTGAACAATAGGTAAAGAACAATTCCAACATTTCATCTGTAAACTCAGGTAACGCCGTCATGTGACGGAACCCAAAGAAAGTAACCGCATAACCCACCACAAACATAGGAATACCGATTAACACAGACTGCCGCCCCGTCCAGTCATGATTCCGCAAGTAATGTCCCAGAAGCAGGTATCCATTGAAGCCTGCAAAATAATAAAGCATACCGAATGAATTCCATGAACAAGTTCCCCACAGGTATTGCGCAACAAACTCATTATAATAAGGAATAAGCAGTGTCACTCCCCATGCAGCCAAGAACCAGAGTTTAGCTCTCTCTGAAGCTTTCTCTACCCAGGCGGAGAATATCGGTAAATACAGATAAAGCCCTATCAACAAATAAATGTACCACATGTGTACATCAAGAATGGAAAAATTAAAGGGGAACTCTGCAATATATCCCATGCTGACAGCCAGAGACTGTCGCATTACTTCTTCACCCGAATACGGAAAGAAGTCGAGAATCACCCGCGGCTCTACTCCCAGCAATCCTGTAATCCAAGGGAAAAGATTGTAAATCACCGACCAGATAAGGAAAGGAAAGAACACACGCGGAATACGTTTCTTATAGAATACGGATGCATCACCACGCACCGGAAGCAGCAAAGCCCCTGTTATCATCACGAACAGGGGTACGCAGGGCCGTAACACTGCCCCATAAATAGCTCCCCAGAACTTGATGTCTTCAATATTGGGAGCCGTTCCCGGATAGAAATTAAAAGGGTCTGTGCAATGACAGCAAACCACGGTAAACATCGCTATTAGTCGAACGACATCCAGCCAAACAACACGAGAATCCGTCTTCGGAGAAATGCAGGTAGTAGTTTCCATATTATCAATAAGATTAATCTGACTTTGAAGGCGTAAAGATAAGTATTAGTATCCTCATTTTTCTCACCATAGTGAGAAAAAATGCTCAGCAAATAGAGAAGCGATACTCAGCGTATTGAGAAGAAATACTCACTTAATAGAGAATAGATACTCACCAAGGTGAGAATAAACAGAGAAAGCTGTCCCAAGGAGTTGATAAACTTCTTCGGGACAGCTTTCACTTAATTGATAGAAAAAATATCTTTTACTTACTGCAATTCCATGGTTTCAGTTGCTTAAAGAAATCATTGCCTTTATCATCTACCAGGATAAATGCCGGGAAGTCTTCTACTTCAATCTTCCAGATAGCTTCCATGCCGAGTTCGGGATATTCCACGCATTCGATACTCTTGATATTGTTCTGTGCCAGGATAGCAGCAGGACCACCGATAGAGCCAAGATAGAAACCACCGTATTTCTTACAAGCATCCGTCACCTGCTGGCTACGGTTACCCTTAGCAAGCATAACCATACTGCCACCATGACTCTGGAACAACTCTACATACGAGTCCATACGTCCCGCAGTAGTGGGGCCCATAGAGCCACAAGACATTCCGGCAGGAGTTTTAGCAGGACCGGCATAATAAATAGGATGATCCTTGATGTATTGTGGCAAGTCTTCGCCACGATCCAGACGTTCTTTCAGCTTAGCATGAGCAATATCACGTCCCACGATAATCGTACCGTTCAGTGACAAGCGGGTGGCTACCGGATATTTAGTCAGTTCTTTCAGAATATCTGCCATCGGTTGGTTCAGGTTTATCTTAACGACGGCTCCTTCACCTGCATGACGCATTTCTTCCGGAATGAGTTCACCCGGATTGCTGTCAAGCTTTTCAATCCAGATACCATCCTTATTGATCTTACATTTGATGTTGCGGTCGGCAGAGCAGGAAACGCCCAAACCTACCGGACAAGAAGCACCATGACGAGGCAAACGGATGATACGTACATCGTGAGCCAGATATTTACCGCCAAACTGTGCACCAAGACCAATCTTATGAGCTTCCTTCAGTACTTCTTTTTCAAGTTCTACATCGCGGAAAGCACGACCGTATTCATTACCGGTAGTTGGTAATTCATCGTAGTAGTGAGTAGATGCCAACTTCACAGTCAACAGGTTCTTCTCAGCAGAAGTACCACCAATGACGAAAGCAATATGATAAGGAGGACAAGCAGCTGTACCCAGGGTTTTCATCTTCTCAACAAGGAAAGGAACCAATGTACCGGGATTCAGGATTGCCTTTGTTTCCTGATAGAGATAAGTCTTATTTGCCGAACCACCCCCTTTAGTCACACAGAGGAATTTATATTCCATACCTTCGGTAGCTTCGATATCAATCTGTGCGGGCAGGTTACATTTTGTATTCACCTCGTCGTACATATTCAACGGAGCATTCTGAGAGTAGCGCAGATTTTCTTCAGTATATGTTTTGTAGACACCCAATGAAAGTGCTTCTTCATCGCAATATCCGGTCCATACCTGTTGTCCCTTTTCACCATGAACAATAGCCGTACCGGTATCCTGGCAGAAAGGAAGCACACCTTTGGAGGCTACTTCTGCATTACGCAGGAAAGTTAGTGCTACATATTTGTCATTATCACTTGCTTCTGGGTCGCGCAGAATCTTAGCAACTTGCTCATTGTGCGAACGGCGCAACATGAATGACACATCGCGGAAAGCCGTATTAGCCATTGCTGTAAGACCTTCCTTTTCAATCTTCAGAATGGGATTTCCTTCAAACTCGCTTACGGATACATAGTCTTTTGTAAGCAGATAATACTCAGTCTTATCTTCCCCATGCTCGAACATAGGTTGATAGTGGAACGGAGGTGTTGTTGCCATAATTACTCGTAAATTAAATTAATGAATCGTAGCACAAAGGTAAGAACTATTATTGAAATATTTCTTTAATTAGAGTAAAATGATGCTACTTGCTGCATACGATCTATCAATTCGTCACCCAATGCCGTCTTATCTTCAATATGCTTCAGCACAGCAGTGACAAACGGATTACTTTCGAAATCTCCACGCACCTGTTCAAAGTCCATTTCTTTCTCTGCACGCGAACCATCGGCACCAAAGCCCGTCATGGAGGCCAGTGAGAATTCTTTCTTAGCATCATCGTACACCATACGGTCCAGCCCAACTACAGCTTCTTTCCACTTTTCTACAATACGGATAATATCTGCCGTCGTAATATTCTCAGGCTTGATACCATAGAACTCTTCTAACTTCTCATAAGCCCAAGTCCATTCGTAAGTATAATAGTTCTGATGCATCTTCTCGAATTCCGCATTAATAGACTTCAGACGGTCCACTTTACCACACTCTATATCATTGATTAAAGCATCTATCTCGCTCTTCGGAGCTATCAATCCGGAAATATCTACCCACTCACCACTACCTATCACCGTATCAGGTTTCAGACGGGCACGTATTTCTTCGTTACTTTTAAAATCAATGCCTTCCAGACGCTTGATTACAGAGTTCCCGAGGAATTTATGAATAGCTATCTCATAGAACTTTATCCCCTTCACTAACGCTGAATTACGGATTTTAGCACTATGAAAAGAATAAATATCAGAAAGTTCTCCGGAAGCATGGCGCAGATTCTGCAAAGTCTCTCGCCCTTTGAACATCTTTTGTACGGTATAAGGACTGAGCAAGTTGTAATTGATGAAATCCAACTTATTGGTATCGGTACGCCCGTCACGTTTCGGCCATTTCTGCGCATCACGGATGGTTCCGACACTCCTCAAGTTAACGCCCGGCACAAGATAAGTGGTATTATTCTGTTCTATCAGATAGGAAAAAGGCAGATTGGATGTATCGGAATGATTGACGTGGCGTCCCATCACCAATGAAAAAGCTCCCACACGGGCAGGCCATAGGATATAAGAGTCGGAAGTAGTCTTAGCACCACGCTCCAAAGTTCCCTGGTGAATAGGGCCTAACTTATACATATGGTTACTTTGGTTAGATCCGGAACCGGCATTCATAAATGAAAACATACCGGCAATCAATAAAGTGGATTTATGATGCGTCACCGTGAAAGGTCCGGCAAAAATGGCACATGCTTCACCGTTTTCTCCTTGACAATTGCTGAAAAAGAGAGATTCCGATGCCGAATAGTTATGCCCCAAACGACAAGCCTGCCCTATGAAACAGCGGCTTAACATCGCCCCATCATCTATATGCGAACCGGATGAGATGATAAAATCATCACAAATGACCCCATGACCAAGATGTACCGGTGCTTCTTCATTACTATTGATGCTTCCATTAAAAAGACGACACGTCCCACAAATGTGACAATAATCTCCAATACGCACGTTCTTGATAGACCCTGTATTGAGTATCATGACATGGTTACCAATGCTACCTATTGCAGAAGCATGCTTATTGGAATAAAAATCAGTGATAGCCTTCATCCGGCAAATCAGTTCCGGACGGTGACGGTAAAGCGCCAGAATATAAGCTTGGTGCGCAGAAAGTTTATCATTGATAAGTACCTCACGCCCACCTGTTTCATTCAGCACGGATACCTCTACCCCATTACCAAATTTACTCAAACCATCTACCAGGATAATATCCACATTTTCAATAAATGTATCATGCCCGATTTCATAATTAGCAATGTAATTCTGGATATTCTCTATGCAACAGTTATCTCCTACGGAGACATTGTGTAGCGTCACATGGCGCAGGCCGGAGTGTTTCTTGATTCCTCCCGGTAATGTGAATTCTGATTGAAACACACCTAAACGTACATTTCCCGAAAACCGGGTATGATGCACAAATTCGGTAACGAAGTCTTCTGCTACCGTTACTTTCCCCCAATCATCTGCCAGACACGACTGGCTTTTCAACCGAAGTATCTCGTCTTCGGTTAAATGTCTGTAATTCATGACCAACAAGTTTTAGATAGTTATTCCTCTTCTTCTTCGTAGGTCTGATAAAGAAAATCGTTATAAGGGTACTTCTGTACATGCAATTCTTTTACACGCGCATAAACTACACTCTTCAGTTCCTCTAAATTGATCTTCTCGCGGGCAGAGATAAAGAGGCAATTATCCTCCATCTTTGCCATCCAAGTCTTCATCAGTTCCTCGAGTGTCAAGTTTTCCTTTGTTCTGGGGGTAAGGTCGTCAGCCGCTTTCTCCACATAGGTGTAAGCGTCTATTTTATTAAAAACAAGTATCATAGGCTTACCGGATGCACCGATATCTGCCAGAGTTTTATTGACTACTTCTATTTGTTCTTCAAAATCAGGATGTGAAATATCCACAATGTGCAACAGCAAATCCGCCTCACGCACTTCGTCCAGAGTTGATTTAAAAGAATCGACCAAGTCTGTCGGCAGCTTACGGATGAAACCAACCGTATCTGAAAGCAAGAACGGCAGATTATCAATAATCACCTTGCGCACCGTAGTATCCAATGTCGCAAACAGCTTGTTTTCTGCAAAGACTTCACTCTTCGCCAGCAGATTCATCAATGTAGATTTACCCACATTGGTATATCCCACTAATGCCGCACGAATCATGCGCCCGCGATTCTTCCGCTGAGTTGCCTTCTGCTTATCAATCTCTGCCAAACGCTCTTTCAGCAATGACATACGGTTCAAGATGATACGACGGTCCATTTCCAACTGTGTTTCACCCGGACCACGAAGTCCCACGGAACCTTTACCACCACCGGCGCCGGAACCACCACCCTGGCGTTCCAAGTGGGTCCACAAACGTTGCAAGCGGGGAAGCATGTATTTATACTGTGCCAGTTCCACCTGCGTCTTTGCATTGGCTGTCTGTGCGCGCATGGCAAATATGTCGAGAATAAGCGAAGTACGATCTAATATCTTGATCTTCAACTCCGCTTCAATATTACGTATTTGTTTCGCGGAAAGTTCATCATCGAAAATCACCATACCGATTTCCCGTTCGGCTTCCTCTTCGCTCCGGATATATTCTTTTATTTCTTCCAGTTTACCCTTGCCGACGTAGGTCACAGAATGTGCCTGATCCAGCTTCTGAGTAAATCGTTTCACTACTTCCGCCCCGGCTGTCTCAGCCAAGAATTCCAGTTCATCGAGGTATTCATTCGTCTTACGCTCATCCTGCATTTTTGTGATGAGACCAACTAATACCGCCGTTTCTGCCTGTACTTCGGAGATTACAAATTCTTTCATTTACTATACCTATTTATTAAATATTGGGCGACAAATATAATTATTTTTGCAGAATTCCTTCTGCTATTTTCTCATTTAATTCTGGAACAATGTCTTTATAATCAGCACGACGACCACATGCATGTATTTCCAATAAAGGATATTTATCAAGAATATGTGACATCAAATCGTCCATGGAAGGTGCTGTGGGCAACTGGCTATACTCTTCATATGTATAGGTAAGAAAAGCCACATTAGGACCTATTCCTTTATTATCCAGCAAGTAGCCTTTATCTAAAACAGTAGGCAGACGTAATCCATTACCCATTTTCAAATCCCCGGGTGCGGGATAGGACAAGATACGTGTACGAGCCTCATCCATTAGAACCGGTACCCGATGTAAATAATCAGCCTTTGTCTTATAGACATAGACTATTGGTGAAGTAGAGGCTGGACTACCACCAGTCAGTTGTGGAGTAATCGCCATAGAATTCATTTCTATCTTTTGCATATCCGATGTAACCGTTGTTTCTTTTTTCGCAGAGCGACAACCTGCCAATAGTACAAGTAAAGCCGCTATTACAATATTAATTTCTTTTTTCATTTTAAAAACTTACATTGTTGACATCCCTTATCTGTTATAACCTGCAATATATACACTCCCGTAGGATATTCCCGACAAGAGAAAGTTATAGTTTCTTTTCCTTCAGACAATATTTGTCTCAATAAACGTCCATTTACATCATATATATTCAACGTATGGGAATTCTCCGGCAAATGGGCAATCACAGTTCCTTGTTGCTTATCACTATAAACAGTAAACTGAGTTTCTTGTTCGGTCTCGATTATTGGGGTAGGATCGGTCTTAATGATAATCTCATTCGTAGTGTCAGGACCACCACGAACAATTTTCCAATCAGTATCATCTGTTCCTTTGTAGACTGCAACAATACGATCTCCGGGTTGTGGAGACAATGAGATTTTACAAGGGAACGTAAAGGCCATACCACCATATGTCTTCATGCTTGAAATAGATGAAGTACCTGATATAAGTTCTCTAATATTCTGATTCTTATCAACTATAGCTAAAGCTACTTTTCCAGAAAACGGAATTAATCCGAGATTCCAGAAAAAGCCGCATTTCACAGTAAAATTAGTATTTACATTAAACTGAGTTTCAGAAGTTATCAAACCGGAGTAAGATTCTCCACTGCCAGTTTTTCCAGCAAGCATCCCCAACAAAGTCTGATAGTTTGAATTTCCTTTTGCCGGCTTTAGCCCAAACAAAGCATCTTGATTCGCAATGAAACCACCGCCAGTGCTACCGCCTGCCCCCTGTTCATTCGGATTTAAAGCGGAAATCAGAAAGAAACCATTGCTATGCCCACTCCATCCCCAATTTACTCTGAAATAATTCTCTGTTGTGTATGCATCCAGTATAAACTGATGCCCTTCATTACTAAGAGTAGCTCCCCCATAAAGCACAGGACCTGCTGTCATTATTTCATTTTCCAACATTTGTATCCACTCTGTATCCGAGTACCATTCGCGACGAAGACACAACATACTTTTATCGTACTTCATATACTCAGCCAATCCATAAATTGCTGTCAATGTAGCAGCACCGGTACCACCGGCAGAAGCTATATTGAACTCAGCCTGAGCCATAACACCACAATCGTACATCAAAGTTGCAACTTCATTTTTGGTAACTTCTGAAGAACTCCAATCATATTCAAGTGGCATATTATTCCACGCATAAGTATTGCCTAATGTCCTTTCTGGCACTGTCTGGGAAATTTCTCTTCCATTTATATGTGCTGTATAATTGTAAGTCGGAAGAGTTCCCGTACCAGCATCCGGCCATTGATAATATCTCATAAGTATAGCTACAGCCGTTGCAACACAACCTGTTACAGTTCGGATGCGATTAATTTCAGGACAAAGGAAGTTATAGGGACTTAATTGATCCCACTTTGCCGTTTCATATTGTTTCACCACGTCTCCCGCAGTCATATCCGACAATCCTCTCCATGCTTTGGATACAACATCAGAAGCATTCAGTCCTGTCTCTCTGGCTCTATTGATCTGCTCTTTCAACCCATTCATCCAACTTTTCAGATTAGCAGGCATCCCATCTACCACAAAGTTATCCGTAAAAGAATACCCCAATACGGGCATAACCACATCATCTCCGGCAATAATAACAAAACCTTTCCGGTCGGTATTATTAAAAACATAAAAAGCCGGAAGATTCCTTGTACTACGGGTACTCAAATCTTCTCCATCCCAAACTAATTGCAGCTGTGGTGATGCAGAAGTGTTACGGGTTTGAACATTCGTTTTAAAGAAATCGGTAGCTAAAGCATGAGCCTGCTCTGCTGTTACATTATCAGCAAGAAGCCGACTTGTAAGAAGAATAAATAGAAAGAGTAGTGTACACCTCATATAGTTAGGGGTTAGTTGTTTTAGTAGCACCTCAACGAATGACACAAATCACTATCTTGTTGTTCATTAGAAAGACAAAATTACTGAAATATATGGTTCGTCAGATGATTTTGGATACTTTTTTTTGATGAGCTTATCGCAAATGAACGTTTTAGAGTGCAAATCGTTCATTAGAATATAACAAACAAGGCCATCCTAAGTTAATAGAATAGCCTCGTTCCTCCATACTATAAATATATAGTCTAACGTTTCATAAATTTGCTCTTGTATATCTTACCATCAACCGACTGCAATACTACAATATAATAACCTGCAGTCAACCCTCTTACTGGTATAGAATACTCTTTTTTATCTCCGGACTCTTTTTGCTGTATCATCTGTTGTCCGGACAGATTATAGACAGAAATTATCTTAACAATATTAGTCGTACGAATATACAGAACATCCTCTACAGGTTGTTGGTAGATAATTATCCCATTCGTATTAATAACTTCATCTTCAATACCAGTAGCCGGTCCTACAGAGAAATTGAAACTGCACAGTGGGTGATTCCCATTATATCCTCCCAACAATTCCGGTTTATATAAACTAACGCTATAATTACCTTCTTCTACTTGTAGTTCTATTTCCATCTTCAATTCAAAAGGTTGGTCTTTTTCTATAAAAACGTCTGCATAATGCAAATTAGAGGTTGAACTTTGACCAACAGTGAAAATCGCTGCCATCAAGGTTTTATCATATACATTGCCAGTTCCACTTAGTGATAAGTCTGCCATCAGCCTAAGTTTTTCTCCTACTTGAAGCTGATTTTTCTCCAAGTGTGCATTGTCTACCACTAAATTAGAGGTTCCGTATGCTCTATTAACAGTGACGGGCAACAGTTTCTCGCCGATACCATATACATATTCCCCCCATTGCACACCTGGACAAATATAATAATCTCCGACAGGAATATTAGTAGACGTCTTTGTTAGATTAGAAACTAAATTTCCGGAAATAATTATTTCTTCATTATCCACACCTGGTTTTAGTTCTAACTGAGTATACCCAGTTAGACTTATGATCTGCGGTTTTTCATCTGTAGTGAGAAACATTACGCCTGCTAAACCATAAAATTCACTTGTTGCACTATTATTGGAAAGTAATAATTTGAAATCACCCTTACAACCACTATATAGATTATGCAAGACTTCTACACTTCCATCCAAATCTTTCTGCAATATCAAGTTACCCGTAAATGGAGTAAGAGTACATTGATTGCCAGCAACAATAAGTGTGAACTGGGATTCCGAACCATAATCACCACGTACACGGCTCCAAGAGGATTCACGCACATCTTTCGTTGCTAAATACAATGCATAAGTTCCATCAGCCAAATCGTTGGGAATTGTAATATTTGAGAAAGTATGCTCTGGGATTCCTAAATTAGTCTTTACATTTCCTAAGGATGCACTCCATAAAACAGATTGTTTACTATCTTTCTCTGCAATGAATCCCAAATGACCATTCTTAAAAGTCGTACTCATATTATACATCTCAGTAACTGTAAGATCAAAATTTTCTCCTTTACTAACTTCTTCTTTGCTGACCTCTAATTTTGAGAGAAAAAAATGAGAAGTATAACTTGAAGATGTCGTAGGAGGTTCAAAGCCGATGAGCATTCCTTGTTGATAGATAAAACCACCGCCAAGATTCGTGCCTCCACCGATACCCGGTGATGATGGATCCAGAGAAACGACTTCGAAGTAACCATTATTGGCACCACCCCATCCCCAATTAACATGAACCATATTTTGAGCATCATAACCATCAAAAACAAATTCATGTCCTACGTCTTTGGATGCACCATTATAAAGTACAGGGCGCCCCCCACTGAGTTCCGTCTTGATCATATTCATCCATTCTTCAGAAGTGAAATACTCGCGAGATATATATCCCAGATTTTCATCATAACCAAAATAATCAATTAAAGCTTGCCCCACTTTATAAGAGTAAGCTCCGGAACTGGAAGGGGAATAATCCATATCAACTGCAACACCACAGGCATACATTAACTGTGCAACAGCATTTGCTTGCTCAGCCGTATAGCTGCCGTCAACATATTGAGGTAACATTTTATCCCAACTAAAAGTCGTATTCCCATAATCAAAGGAATATTCAAATCCTGATGAAGTCTTATAGGAATAGCTACCTTTACCCTTTACTGGATAATTGTGATATTTTAAAATCATTGCCATGGCCGTGGCTACACAGCCAGTCACACAACGGCTTCCTTGCACTAACGGGCAAGCATTATTATAAGGTGCATCCTGATTCCAATTGATATCGCCCAACATAGGAGCAACCGTTTCTGGAAAAACGGCACGCGTCAGTAGTCGAGGCTCTTTTATCACTTGTTCACCACCGGCCAAAGCCGTATATACAGCATTATAACTTTCCAGCCAACTTTGTATATTAGGAGGTAAGTTGTTTATTACAAAAGCACCTCTATCAGAATATCCCAATACAGGTTTCATGCGGTCATCACCCGAAACAATCACATAGGCAGACTGTCCATGGTTATAAACATAAAAAGCTGTTCCTTCCACGCTACGGGTAGATACAGATTTTAGCAAATCATTGGAAACTGCCACCAACTGAATATCACCAGCATTACGGGTTACAACCTCGGATGACTGCATAAAGAAAGAACGAGCAATAGAAAGAGCTTCTTCCGGAGAGCGCTGAGCCGTCCATGCTGTTAAGCTACACAGAAGAACTAAAGACAGGAGTAGTAATTTCTTCATAGGCATCATTTATTAGAATAATTAAAAGGAAATTGCAAAGTTACTGAAATTCGCTACTTTGCAAATATTTTCATCTACTATTTTGTATATCAATAAAAAACAAGGGTGTATCCGCAGATTCGAATACACCCTTCCCTTTTTCTATTTACTTATTAGTTCACCGGAGTTGGAGCCATTGCAGCAGGATTATTGTCAGCCTCTGTAATAGCACTGTTCACTGATGTTTCAGCTTCAGGAATACGGTAAATCATGATAGGAGCTTCAGCAGCAATCTCAGCAAATGTACTGTTGATAGGATAGTTAGCCCCTTGACGGATAATAGGTTTCTTTAAACGCAAGATATCAAATAATGCAAAACCTTCACCCCAAAGTTCAACACGGCGCTGGAACCAAACTTCATCGATAAATGCATCCAAAGAACCTGCTGTGCAAGTATAAGACGGATCACGATATTGTCTTACGAACTCTTCCAATTTCTGCTTACCGGTAGCCAGGTTTTCCCGGCCAAGAGCTTCTGCTTCAATCAATTTCATTTCTTCAACACGCATCAAAGGCCAGTCTTGCGCATTATCCGTATCTGCAAAAGTTCCATTGTCAGGACCAAACTTCACATTTGTATAAGGAGAGAATTTACTGGGGAAAGTTCCACTATTAAACATACCATTCGCCCAATAGTAAGCATAGTCTTCACCAAGTCCATTATCCAGTACAGGCGAGTGCAGATCTTCATCTACCCACCAGCCCTTACGTACATCCGTTTCCGGTATCTTAGCCCATAAATTCTTGTTGATGAGACGATAAGCCACGTCAGTAGCACTGGCAGCCGTTGTATATCCCATACCCGTCAGTGAACAAAGATTAGAAGGCCAGTTCACGATACCGGTTTTTGCCAGATAATCTTCCGTAGTCACTACGATACCCCAGATCCATGCATTATCTGTAGCATTATAGAAAGTAGGCTGGCTTACATCTGCAACAGAATAAGGGGCGGAAGTACCATAAGCTTTAGCTGCATCAGAAGCTGCTGCCGCCCACTTACCCATCAACAAGTTGGCACGGGCACGCAAACCATAGGCCACTTCTACTGATATTTCAGCTTTATCAGCACGTGCAGAAGCACCGGTCAACAAAGTAATGGCCTCATCCAGATCTTCCATAATGCGGCTATATACCTGTTGTACACTTGCACGCGGATTATTCATTAACTCAGTATCAGAAGTTGTTTCCAATACCAAAGGTACCCCATTAGCAGTTTCGTGACCTATGTAAGTCAACTGATAAGTCTGAATAAGTTGTAAATAATCAAAAGCACGTGAAGCCAATGCCTGACCACGATATTTCTTTAAAGAAGCGTCTGTTGCATCTGCCGGAATAGCTTTAAGAATATCATTAGCAGTTTTCATATGCTTATAATATAGCTTCCACAGAAAAGCATTAAATGTAGATGTAATATTTCTGTCTAATAAGCGTTGAGAACTGATAAACTTATTATAACCGGTCTGGTCATTCAAAGTCAACAAATCCTGTCCGGCTGTTTCATAAATCATACAAGCTGCCGGAAAGCCATAGTCCATGTGGTTATTATAATCGGTCAATAGGTTTGTATGAGAATAAAGACCTGTTTTCAAACCATTCAATTCAGAAGAAATACGGTCTGGCAGCAACTCAACCACCTCATTTTTCTGGTCTTGTGTCACGGTGCTTCCTTCAGGAAACTTATCGAGATCACAAGAAACCACCACCATGGTTGCAGAAAGCAGTAATATATATTTGTTAATCTTCATAATTCTATATTTGTTTTAGATTAAAATGAAAGTGATAAACCTCCCGAAATAGCACGGATAGGAGAATATACGTCTGCACTGGCAGTTGTATAGCTCTGACGAGGGTCGAAACCTTTACGCTTACTGAACAGAGCAACATTGTCAGCTGACATATAAACACGCAATGAACTAATACTCAATGAACGCACCCAGCTTTTTGGCAAAGTATATCCCAACGTTATGCTATTGATACTCAAATAGTCAGACTTAGTAAGGAAACGATCAGACAAATAGTTGGCATACTGGTCCGTTGCACTCAGACGAGGTATATTAGAGCCTTTATTATCAGCAGTCCAGGCTTTCAAGATATCCTTATGCCAGTTTTGACCAGGATCGGTACCTGAATTCATCAAAGATGCATAACCATTGTCGTACATACGTCCACCCAACTGATAAGCAAAAGAGATAGAGAAATCAAATCCATACGCATTCAAGCTCGTTCCAAAACCACCATATACTTTCGGCAGAATATCGCCGGTTGCATAACGGGTAGCATTCGGAGCATCCGTAGTTTTTTCTTGTCCGGTTACATTGCCTTCCGCATCCGTAATATCCTTGTAGTATTGTGCGACTCCATTTTCATCTACACCTGCATACTTACGCAGATAGAATTGATATCTGGATTCACCCTCACGATAAATATAGCTACCACTGATCATCTCACCATTCAATGAAGGATCCAGTTCATTAATGGTGTTTTTGAAATGAGTCAAGTTAAAATTCAAGCGCCAGGTCAAATCATTTGTATCAATCAATAATCCGTTCAAATCCAATTCAACACCTTTATTAGTCATAGAACCCACATTCATTGGAATACTGGCATAACCGGCAGAAGCGTTCATTGGTTTATTGTACAACATATCGGTAGTCTTACGACTGAAGTATTCAACAGTACCGCTCAAACGTCCTTTAAAAAACTCAAAGTCAAAGCCTGTGTTGAAACTGTGAGAAGTTTCCCAAGTGATATCTTTATTACCTTTATAAGAAAGAGCTAAGGCAAAATCATTATTACTGTTAGAAACCGTATATTGATCCAGATAAGCATAGTAATTACCAATATTGTCATTACCCTGTGCACCATAACTGATTTTGAACTTCAACATGTCAATCCAAGATACATGCTGCAGGAATGATTCTTTATTCATCAACCAACCTAAACCAACAGACCAGAAGTTACCCCAGCGATTATCAGGATGGAAACGTGAAGAAGCATCGCGACGGAAAGAAGCGCTTGCAAAGTATTTTTCCAGATAGTCATATTGAGCACGGAACAAAAAACCTGCTGTAGCATAATTAGCAGTACTGGAGTTTGTACTCGGAGTATTAATAGCATTATTCAATTCTACAATAGTCGGGTTGTAGACTTTTTGTTTGCTACCGGACAATGATTGATTTTTATAATCATAAGATT
Source organism: Bacteroides sp. AF39-11AC (assembly GCF_003474285.1). NCBI lineage: Bacteria > Pseudomonadati > Bacteroidota > Bacteroidia > Bacteroidales > Bacteroidaceae > Bacteroides > Bacteroides sp. AF39-11AC. Next base: position 168,226 of record NZ_QROH01000007.1, read on the forward strand.
CAAAACCTGCCAGCAAATCAATGTTATGGTCACCGAAGTTCTTCTTATAAGTCAGTAAATACTGTTGGTTAATACTGAATACACGACTGTGAGAAACGCCTACCACACCACCGGTATTACCAGCATACTGTCCGTAGTAAGGGTTGATCAATTCAGTGTAACGCGTATTATCCAGATCCATACCCCAATTAGCAGTTGCTTTCAATCCTTCGATAATAGATACTTCTACAAAAGCACGTCCACTCAAGATATCCATATTATACTCATTCTTATCCAACTGCAAAGCAGATGCCGGATTAGATTGAGAAAGGAATGGACGGTTCAAAGCTGTAGTACCATCTGTATACATACCATTACCATAGTCATACATTGTAAAGCCGCGAGAGTCTTTCCTGATACTTCCATCTGCATTACGGATATACAAAGGATAGATAGGAGCAATATTATTAGTTATATAAAATAAGTTGGTAGAGCTTCCTGAAGTAGTTTGTTCATCAGGATAACGGCTCACAATATTAGAGTAAGCAACATTAGCACCTACTTTCAACCACTCCTTCACCTGGTAGTCGGCTTTCAATCGGAACGAAAGACGAGAGAATGAAGAGCCCGGGATGAGACCGCTGTCATCCAGATAGCCGGCTGACATATAATAGTTCATTTTTTCAGTAGAACCACTAATGTTTACGTTATATTCCTGACGTAAGTTACCATTATCAAGCAGTTCTTTCTCCCAATCATCAGGAGTAATATAGTAATCTCCATACACCCGACCAAGCTTAGCATTCGGATTAAGTTTACCGTCTACACCTATATATCCCTCACCATTAGGCACTGTGTAAACAGGGTATCCCAAACCATCCTTAGAAAACAGTAATGAATTAATATACTGATTACCAGTCATTCCATTAGACAATACTCTATTGGGATCTCCACCAGCATAGCCATTCAACATTGCTGTGTAGTAGTTCTCCACATATTCCTGAGAAGAAGTCATAACGTCATAGTTAGACACACCGCGACGGTTAGTACCCCACTTAGCATCCAGATTTACAGTTGCTTTTCCCGTAGCTCCTTTTTTAGTAGTCACCAAAATTACACCATTGGCACCACGTGCACCATACAATGCATTAGAAGCAGCATCCTTTAATACCGTCAAACTCTCAATATCTTGTGAGTTGATAGCTGAAATATCACCATCATAAGGAACACCATCCACTACATACAACGGATTGTTACTTGCAGACAAAGAACCAACACCACGAATACGTACAGTAGACCCTGTACCCGGCTGCCCATTACCACTTGTAGTCTGTACACCGGCCACCTGTCCCGAAAGTGCATTCGATATATTGGAAACCTGACGCTCTGCTATTTTATCAGCTTTAATAGTAGAAGCAGATCCCGTAAACTGAGATTTTTTTGCGGTACCATAAGCAACCACCATTACTTCGTCAAGCATCTCAGCATCAGACTTCATAATAACCTTCACAGTAGGTTTAATACCCACTTCTTGTGCTTGCATTCCAATGTACGAAATCTGCAAAGTCTTCGCAGGACTACAACACGATTATTTAATTGGTTATCAGAGATTTACCAAAATAGAAAGAACTCAAAATTCGAATATTTGTATATAATATTATATTGATTATAAGACATATATATTAATATGATTATCATCATGATCTACCGCATATATCCTAATAATAAATCTAACTTACTAATTATTAAATATATAAATAGATGTATAGTCGTAATTTGCATTATTAAATTGCAACTAAAAGTCTTTTAAATAGCATATTGTTTGAAAATAATTATCTATATAGCTGTAATCAAAAACAAAAACGGGAAGCATATCATTTAGAATATGCCTCCCGCTTTATGTGTAATTTATTTATTGTAAAGTCCACTATTTCTATCAGAACCAACTAAATCACAGAGAAGAAATATATTGAATTAACTGGATAATCCCCTCGTTATCATTCTTCAACTTATTCTTTTTCTGAAAATTCATGATTTCTTTCTTTCGTTCAGGGAATATTTTTATAACTTCTTTTATTCTCCTAAAACGCTCACGTTTTCCATTTATTTCTATGGTGTATATAGTATATGGTTCCACTTTATAATTTTCTGGTAATTTCAACTGATACATTTCTCCACCCGTATTAAGAGAGGAAATATTATCAATAGCCGTTGTAGAAGAACTACCATAACCAATATTTTGAGCACCAATACTCAAACGACAGTGATAGGATGCATACAAAGGATACTTTCCTGACAATAAAACTTCTTCAAAACTATTTCCTGAAGGAATAAAACTCCTCTTTTCAAAATAGATAGTATCAATTTGGTCAATAGGATGAAGAGCCATTTTCTTACCGTCAGAACCAGGATAGATCATTTCTTCAGTTGCCTTGTTATAATTCAACTCTACTTTGTTAACTTTCTTGTTTTTATAAACAATCTGCCCTTCTTGATATTCGGGAAAAACAAAATGTTTACCATTTTGCCCCCAAACAAAAGTAGTGCTTACAAAGCAGCAGCACAATACAATTATCTTATTAGAAATAGACGCCATACTATTATTATTTTAAAATGATTTTTTGTTGATACGTCGTATCATTAGCTAAAGTAACAGAAACAATATAGACTCCAGAAGAAAGCTGTTGCAATGATATTGGTTGAGTTATATTATCCCATTTCATAACACCTCTTCCAGAGAGGTCTGTAATAACGATATCCTTAATTAACTCATTGGAATGAATTATTAACGTTTTGCTTTCCAGATATATTTTGAAAGAACTTGTTTCTTGTTCTGATTCAACACCTGTAGTAGTGATATTAATATCAAAACTAAGTTTATCATTCTCAACAACTAAGTTTGTGATACGTAATCCTCCATCACTATCATCAGATAAGAAAGGTTTCGGATAAGTTTTATCCGTCATAACTGCTCCAGCGTTTGTTTGATAAGCAGCTTCATCTAGAAAACCATTTTCAACTAAGGAACCATAAGGGCGATAGATATAGACCTCATCAGGAGGACCATTCCGGTTACCATTAGATACAGTTGTATTGATTCTATAAATTAATAAACCGGATCTTGGAATGTTCTTTTCGTATTTTCCTTCTTTCTTTCTATATTCCAAAACATAGTATTCATTCGCATTGGATGAATTTATTTTGTAACAAGAGTTATCTGGGCCTTGAGAAAGGGGAACCAATGAATATCTACCAGTGGTTGTAATTTCCGGAATTTCAGTAATCCAACTTTTACCTGCATACATCCACTTCATGTAGGCTCCCATATGGCACCAGCCACTATTCATTAAATCCCAAGCACCAACAGGGTCTAGACTTTTACTTTCTTCACTATAATGATATAAGTCCGGAGCCCCTAAGGCATGAAACATTTCATGGCAGAGGGTATTAACGGTTACTTGGTTTTCCGGTTGAAAAACATAATCCATTACACGCTTGCCATGTATATAGCATTCTTTTGTATAAAGCGACCAACGATGTGCCCATAATAGATCACTCCATCCGTCACTATTTCCCTGAATAACAAAACAGATATTATCAACATATCCGTCATTATCATTATCTATTTCATCTGGAGTAAACTCTTGTTCAATAATACTTCTCATTGCATCAACTGCATTCTGAACAAGATTATGTTCTCTCATTGTAGACTCTTCACTAGTTTTATATCCATCCGGATTAGTCGTTGCATTATAAGCCCGGTAGAAACCTCTGTTATGAAAATCTACATATCCTACATTATTAGCTTCTAAATCAGCATGTGGAAAGAAATGAGACTGGATAGTCAAATTATCATAAGAAACTTCTAAGTAATAATCTTTAAGAGAACCTGTAGAAGAGGTAGTACTGTTAAAACGACTGTCGTATACACTTCTCTTTTTTGAGAAAGTAGTAGCATCCTGAAAAGATATAAATATTACAATATTATTCAGAGGCTTTTTATGAGAAGCGTATTGAGGTTGAAACATTCCCCTTGTCCGTGATAAAGGTTGCAAACGTTCACGACGAACATCATATTTTTCTTTGGAAATTTTCAACCAAGGTTTGAGCTCCGTATCAGTTATCGATGTTTTTCCTACTAAAAACGGTGAAGGAATCAATTCTCCCATATCATTTTTTTCAGCATAATAGCAGTAACCATCTTCTCCTTGCAATACAGTATAACCATCTTTGTCATGCACCCAATGGTAAAACTCATCCCCTGAAGCGTATAGCGTTAATTGACTTCCATCAGGTTGAGTAACTGTTGTTTCAAGAAAGCTAAAAGGAGCAGCATACATCCAGCAGAAGATGTTGCACCAGAAACAAATCAAGAGTAATCTTTTCTTTATCATATCATTGATTTTAAACAAAATAAGGTCACCCTAACAATAGGTGACCTTATTTTAAATGACTATAGGGAAGGATTTAATTTACTTTCGTAGATATAACGCCATCCATTAGTAAGGTAAAGAAGCCACCAGATGCACCTGTGGTTGGATGAATTGCCTGGAATCCAAATCCATATTCAAATGTGATCACTCCATTATCAAAGATTCCGACTAAAGCACCCATGGTATACAAGTCTTCGCCTTCTACGTGGGTAGCTCTGAAGTACCGATTCCATGCACCTGTAGGTTTAGGCATCGGACCTATGTATTGGTTATCTTTCATTGTAACTACAATTTCACCATCAACTTCTTCCACACTCATCTTCGCAAGAGTTCCATAACCAAAGTCTACATTCAACACGTTAGTATCTTCATCGGAAGCAGTAATTAAAGCCGGAACACTAACCGGAGTAACTTCATCGAAAGCAGAAATACCGGTCATATTATGGGTTCCGATTATAGCTGCCCATGGATGTTCATCATCGACAATCGTAACAAGAACACTATTCTGTGCAGATTCCAATAATTTAGGAGATGTTGCTGAGATTATAATTCTAAAAGTTTTCTTTCCGGTAAAAATATCATTATCTATCGGTCGTACAATTACATTTTGTATTCCACAACCATCTTCGAAAACTATTTCTTTGTTTTCAATAACAAAGTCAGTCCCTTCAATAGCTGGATTACTTTCTCCTTCAGAAGAAGCCGTAAGGGTTACTATTACCTTTCCACTGCCTTTAATCCCTGCTAAAGCAAGGGGAATTTCGAGCGGTTCGGTAGCATTCTCGTCTACAGAAGCTGTCGTAGTCGGAAAGCTTGCATTAGAGTCTGCCGCTCTGAACGATTGCGGTTCGTTATCATCGCATGCGGCAAAAGCAAACAACAATCCGGCAGCCAATATTAAATATGTCAATTTTTTCATTTGTTTCCGTTTTTAGAAATTAATACTTGTTTTGAACCATATTCTCATTAGCATCTATTTCACTTTGTGGAATAGGTAAGAGATAGTAAGGACTATCAGCTGATACTTCCTGAGCACCAGCGGGAGCACCAGTACCATCTGCTAGGAAACCTAAACCGTCACGTTCTACATCTTCATGTCTACGTTTCAGGTCAAAGAAGCGGTGCCCCTCAAATGCCAATTCTAAACGTCTTTGTAATTGGATTGCTTTTTCCAGGCTCTCACCACTTTCATTACCTTCTTCATAATCTGAATAACGTTTTGAGCGTACAATATTCAAGTCTGCTAAAGCAGGAGCATATTGCTTCAAATTGTAATTAGCTTCTGCACGGGTCAAGTACATTTCGGCAGTACGTATAAGAGGAATATCAACCAGACCAGCAGAAGCACCACCATTAGCCCACTTCCATACCATATTACAATCACCACTTTCGCTGGTAACCATTTTGATAACAGAATTACGACAGTCAGTTGTTGAATACAGTTCTCTTAATCCGCAAGAAACAGAATAATTACCTACATAACTGGTTGTAGCACCCTGTCCCCAGCTGTTACCAGGCAAAATTCCATCATCTGATTTAAGTGCTATGCGGAATAAGACTTCAGGAACTGCCATACTGGTAGTATATACTTTACTGAAACCTTGAGTATCTGCCATATCAGAACCATCACCTGCAATAGCCGCTGTTGCATTTGTTACAGCCAATTGATTTTCACCCATCGTCAGATACACGCGCGCCAGGATAGCACAAACAGATTTCTTATTCAAGCGATAATTGATTTTAGTATTATAATCATCAGTCATCAACCCTTTTGCTCTTTCCAAATCTTCCACCAGCCATGTATATACTTCTTTCACAGTATTACGTGCCGGAAAAGTGGTTTCCGTATCTTTTTTATAGGTAACTCCTAAATCGCTATCAGAAGCTTGCTGATAGTTTCTACCATATAAACGTACCAAGTCAAAATGTATCATGCCACGTAAAGCAAGACATTCGGCCAGTAGGTTGGCAGCTAATTTTTTGTCTGCTTCAGCTGTTTCCATGCCATCCAGACGGGTAATAACTTCATTAGCACCTAAAATACCATTATAAGCAGCAGACCACATTCCTGTCACTCCATATGTGTCGGCATAAAATTTAAAATCGGCAAACTCATTGTAAATCAAGCGTCCATCACGATTCAACGTTAGATTATCAGACATAACATCCGGCACCATCAACATAAATTCTGTAGTATAAGATGCCGACCGAATTGATTCATATACACTATTGGTCGTATTATCAAAGTCTTGTATAGACTCTAGTGCATTGTCGCTATTTAGAGAATCATGAGGAGTGGTATCCAAGAAACCAGAACATCCGGTCAATGACAAACTAAAAAGAGCAACTGCTGGTATTATTGTTTTTTTAATTAATTTCATACGAGTGTCTTTTTTTGAAATTCATAAATAATTAGAAACCTATTTCAATACCGAACATGATTGTTCTGGAAGCCGGGTAGCTAAAGTCAAGCACACCACCTGTGGCACCTGTACCTGTACCTGCTGGTGAATCACCTACCTCAGGGTCAAGTCCTTTAAATCCTGTTACAGTAAACAGATTCAAACCTTGTGCAAAAAGTCGCAACTTCTCTACATGGGCTACCTTAAGCCATTGTTTTGGGAAAGTATATGCCAAGGTCAAATTTCTCAAGCGCAAATAAGATGCATCTTCCAAATATCTGGTAGACTGATAAGAGCTATTGTTTATGCTTTGTTTAGGTACATTGGTTATATCTCCCGGATTTTTCCATTGATCATACAGCATGCTTTTATCTTGATTGTTACCATACTGTGCTCCATCACTTTCCGTAAAGAAACGGATATGATTATAAATATAGTTTCCACCAGAGAAGTAGAAATCAGCGGCTAATTCCCATCCTTTATACGAAAGATTTGCACCGAATGAACCAAAATATTTCGGATCAGGAGTCTTACCATCCAAAACGACAGCGTCATTTGAATTGTATGTATTGGTAATTTTACCATCTGCAGTATAATACAACGCATCACCATTAGCAGGATTTACTCCAGCCCAACGTACCATTTTGTAGATATTGATAGGATAACCTTCTTTAATCAAGTTATTCCAACCAATAGAAATATCATTTCCTTTGTATAGCTTCTTGATTTCATTCTTATTTTGAGAAATCATTCCGTTTAAAGTTAGTTTCCAATCATTTGTTCTAATGAGGTCACCATTGATAGAAAATTCATATCCCTTATTCATTAATTCACCAACATTATCAATACGACTTGAAAAACCTGAAGTCATAGACAAACGAGTTGAAAGTAATAAATCGGTTGTTTTACGTTGATAAACATCAAATGTAACGTTTAAGCGTGAGTCGAACAAAGATGCATCCAAACCCACAGATGCTTGCATACTCTTTTCCCAAGACAGATTAGGATTCGGTAAGCGCGCAGGATAAGCAGTTGATGCACCATTATAGCTACCATAACCATATACTCCTTGTGCCGCATAATCACCAATATTATTATTACCACTGGTACCTACACTACCACGTACTTTCAAACGAGTAAGCCAGCTTACATCTTGCAAGAATGATTCACGTTCCATGTTCCAACCTAAACCTACAGCCCAGAACATACCATATTGGTTATCTGCTCCAAAGCGTGAAGAACCGTCCCAACGAATAGCTGCATCAATAATGTATTTACTGTCATAAGTATAACCAGCTGTTGCCAAATACGAAAGCATTCTCCAGTCAGTGGTATTTCCAGCCACATCTTTATCTGTAGCTCCAACGGAAATTGCATCCAATTTGCCAGTAGCAAAGCCACTAACAGAGGCAGTTAATGTACGGTAATGACTGGATTGAGCCTCCATTGCAGCAGCGGCTTTTATAGCATGAACTTCATTAAAGGTTTTGTCATAACTCAACATATTCGTCCACACCCAAGTAGAGCGTTGCTGGATACGGTCGTTGCGATATCCATAAGGCGAACCTAAAATCTGTGATAACTGAGATTCGGGCTTATTAAATTGGTAGTTTTGATATTGGGTAAAGTCTATACCCGCTACCGTTGTATATTTGAGTTGATCCCAAATTCTCCATTCCAAATTGAAAGCTGCAATAATTTTAAGTTTACTTAAGCTTGAAGGATTATTAGCAATATTCTCGAAGATATTAATTTGATTACCAGCAACTTTCATATCAGTATTGTAGCTACCATCTTCGTTATAAGGAGCATCATAAGGATTAGCATTAAATATATAGTTGAACGGATTTAAAGCATTACGGTCTGTTCTCAATAAACCTTCCTTGGAAATACCAGCAGAAGAATTAAAGCCAATTTTCACCACATCTTTAATCTTATGCTCAAGATTAGCACGCAATGTACTTCTTCTAAGATAAGAACCGGGTACTATAGCATCCTGATCAAAATATTGACCTGACAAATAGAAACGAGTTGCATCAGTACCTCCTGCCACATTCAATTCATAAGATTGTGTAGTACCAGTACGGAAAATTTCATCAGCCCAGTTTGTGTTCTGAACAGCAGCAATTTCAGCATCAGTCATTGCTCCACCATTAGCTCCACCAGATGAACCGCGGCCAATACCTAGCTGACGTTCATAAGTAAGTTTTTCTTGTGCGTTCATCATTGTAAAATCACTATCAGATAAAGTTCTGGTGGAAATTCCAAAGATGGCTTTTAAGTCAATTGTAGTTTTACCACTTTGACCTTTCTTGGTTGTGATAAGAATAACACCATTAGAACCCCTGGAACCGTATATCGCGGTTGCAGATGCGTCCTTCAATACAGACATATATTCAATATCATTCGAGTTTAGTGCTGCAAAATCTGCAGAAGAAACAGGTACACCATCGATTACGAATAGTGGATCACTACCGGCCGAGATAGAACTTGTACCACGAATCTTAATATTAGCACTGGCACCTGGACGTCCAGTTGCAGCAGTTACTTGCACACCTGCTGCTTTACCTTGCAATGCCTGGTCTACACTATTTACCGGTACTTTGGATAACTGATCAGCTTTTACTATTTCAACAGAACCGGTCAATGAGCTCTTTTTTGCAGCACCATAAGCCACTACTACTACTTCATCAAGCATAGCAGCATCTGCCTTAAGCACGATCTTTAGATTGTGTTTAATTGCCACTTCTTGTGTCTGCATACCAATATACGAAACCTGCAAAGTCTTCGCAGAACTACCACTAAAATAACATACTGTACATCAACGATATACATACTTGACAGGAACTATCTATTAGGAAGGTATATTTATATATTACGCTGATAATTAGATGTATATATATACATTCATTACATTCATGCTTAATAACGTTCTACCCAATATTGCTCTGTGATAAGATATAACCAGTTGATAAACAAATGCATACCTATTGACAATTCTATTTCTGAAACATTTATAATTAGTCTCAAGTTGCTATATTGTTATTTTATGCAAGATAATTTACTTATGTCTATAATATATCTATACAAAAATGCGAAGAACATCTTATAAAAGTATTCTTCGCATTTTACGTATAGATTATTTATCAACAAAACAATCTTAAGATCAAAAAACTTACCTTTTTAAAAGTCTCAGATTTATCTTTATTACATATTCTCATTAGTATCCCGATTTTAATGGGACACTAATGATTGAATATGAAAACTTATATATCGCGCCCTCTATACACCAATAGAATAGAACCATTTATTGGAAAGGATTAATAAAAGTGATAATCGGTCAGTATAGAATAGGTAAGAACTATATTCTTTTACAAATATCAGATATCACTAGTATCCCATTAAAACTGGGACAAATTAAAAATTAAATAAACTTGGCCCATTTGGTCCTAATCGTTCTTTGTCATTTTGAAATTTAGTTTTATCAAAGAGGTCTCTCAGATGAGTTTTATCAGTCAATGAGATACTCAATATTTGTAGCACTTCGTATGTACTTCTATCCAGTTTCATATCGTGTTGAATGATTGCCACCAAACAGTAAGTACATATTGCAGCATATATCTGTATTCGAACAGCGTTCTCTGTAGTACCCCAAAATCGTTTGATTTTAAGATGCTGCTTGAGCCATTTGAAAAACAGCTCTACCTGCCAGCGATTTTTATAAAGTTCGGCAACTTGAAGTGCAGATATATGCATCGCATTGGTTATGAATATGAACTCTCTTTTTTGTTCTTCATCCCAATATTTAACCAGCCTAATTGGCTCTGGATAATATTGTTTAGGATAGAATCCAGTCAGAAGTACGCTTGCGTCTGAAAACACATTCTTAGGCAGCCTACGTTTCCATTTGATGGATTTGTACTGGAGATTTTTTTTGCTCTGACAACGAAGTAGGCTTCAATCTGATGAATCTTATACAGCATCTTGAAGTTGTTGTAACCGCGGTCAAAGATGTAATAAGAGTCTGGTTCATAAGGAACTTCAATCATAACTTTAGAATCGTGTATGGATGCTTCCGTGATATGAAAGAATGCAGGAATCTGCGTTTCTACATCATATAATGTATGCACTTTGATACCACCTTTCTTCTTGCGGAATTTAGCCCACCAAAAGACTGAAAGGCACAGGTCAACAGTTGTCGAATCGAAGGCATAAACGTTACCGCCAAGTTTGAAAATATGATTAACACGCTTTTGTCGTGCTTCACCAACCAGGTAGTAAGAGTATTCTTCAAAGATATGATAGTCTCTATCTTGATTTGCTCGTGCCAGCGATGACTTTGATACGTTTTTGCCCATTCCTAAATGATAACATTTGGAATGATGGGCTTCAAGCGCAACTATTAAATCTCGCAGACTTTCACAATTAGAAAGTTGACCAAACATCAAAGCAAGTAGTTGATTCCAGCAAGTGAAGTGCTTCACATATTTGTCGCCATCATACTTGCGTACAATATAGTTGAACTTATTCCTATCCAAGAATGACACTAGTTGAGCGAAAACGTATTTATCTTTATGCATTTGCAAATCTCCTTTTAGAGAAGCAAAGGTGCAAATCGAAATCCGTTTAATCGAAAAACATCTGTAACTAACTAAATTTCAAATATTTCAAAGAACTATTTTAGATTTTAATGGGACAGCAATGATCAGATATAATAAAAGAAAAGATATCGGAAGCGAATATTATTTTTATAGACAAAGAGCTAGTAGGCTTTGCAGACATCAAGAACTATATAGACCTTTATCAGTACATCACTATGGCTCCCCTGTTATTGGCTCCCCACTATTAGGGCTCATTCGGGACTTATACTCCTATAGCGTACGCTCATGTTGGATGTACTAAAAAAGAAGGCACCTCCACAGGCACCTTCTTAAAAACACTTTAATTAAAAACACTTTGGGTAACATACCCAAGTATACTTTATAAGGTAGAAGTCTCTACTTATTGAATGGATCTAATATTTCCTCTTTATATAATTTGATTGTATTCTTAGAGTTAGAATTATCTGTCATTGTTATTACAGTAGGATTTTCATCACTGTCGGCAGACAAAGTGAAAGTCTTTCCATTAAATGGATAAACCATATAGCTCCAATTATAATCATTCCATAAAGTAACTCCAAAATTATTACCTCTGGAAGCAAACGTAAAGTTCACCTGATTGTCGCCCGCAGTTTTGTTATTGAAAAGCAAGAATCCTGCCGTACCGCCACAACTCCAATAAAAAGCGGTAGTTGTGGCATCGTATGGTGTAAATAATGCATAATCCAAAGGGAGCCCTAATGCGGGCATTACTTGAGTTTTTATAGCATTCCACCTAGCAATAGCTTGAGGATCTCCTAATCCACTCATTGCAAAATACCAGTCATTGTTGAGCAAAAGATAATTAAGTGGGAAAGTTGGAGTAAAGAGGGCATTTACACCATTTGTCGGAGAAAAGGTACCATACTTTTCATCAGGCTGATATTTCAATTCCTCAATTGACTTGCCATTCAAAACCACTGGCTCACGGAATTTAATATTTCCTTCAGTCGTTATAATGTATGGTACTTCTACTGTAACATCATTATCACCTTCCGTATAAGTTATTGCAAGGTTTCTATATGAAACTGTAACATCCGCTTTAAAATCTCCTTCTGTATATTTATAAGCTATGAATTGAGAAAACACTTCATCTGCATCCTGAACACCTTGCAAGAAATCTTTCCATGCAACTGTTTCAGCCAATGGAGTCATTATGATTTTGGTAAGATTCTTCTTTCCTTTTAGTATCACCTTATCCTTAGTGGCCTCCATAATAGTAAACTCAAAATCTCCTTCCATACCTTTTCCATCACTGCCTATTCCTCCAGGATTATGTGGATCTGAGAAAAAGTGCATAATTTCATTGTGGGTGTCAAAACTCAATACCGGACCGGCACTTTGCTTTAATACATACGTACTGGCAATCTTTGCTTCAGCATCATATATATCACTTGCTACTTGTACTGTACCATCTTCTGCAAATGAAACTAATATATTATAACCTCCATAAGTTAGGTTTGCGGAAGGGTAGTACTCCATCAACCAACCATTCTTGGCACTTGTCAATACCTCTTTATCAGCCTTTAGTGTCGCTTCAATACGATTGGCAGAAGAATCATTAAATAAATCGTCCTCTTCCGGTGTGCAGGATGAATAAAGAGCGACGGCAAGCGATATAAATAATAAATTAAATATTTTTTTCATATTACTTTCTAATTAAGTGTTGTTAAATCAAGAGTAGCTACTTCTGCGGAGCGACGGGTAACGACTTTACGTAACTCATCAATATCTATTTGCCAACTACCTTTTAAATATTCTCTTATAATTTCCAACTTATCAAGGATGGCCTGTTTACCAGATTCATCTTCACCAACAACTCCGGCTGCTAATAACTTTTGCCAAGCAGCTTCTGTGCGAGTTATGTAAACAGAAAGAATTTCTGCAAAATCCTCATTTGCTTCCTTACTCGCATATCCAGATACAAAACCGGATTTAGGTGCATCAGAATCTTTCAGATTAATCCAGTCCGTAGCTCTATAATTACCGGCAGAAATTAAATTGAAATCTGTATCATAGTTTTTCTTTTGCTGCAAAATGTGGGTAAACTCATGGTGCATTGTTTGGAAAAACCAATAATTCAAATCTGTTGTACTGCCACTCTTATCAGGAAATGGACTATTGATATCAATATACGGATGCTCAATATCAATTACGTTTACATTATACAATGTCACCTTTATTCCTCCTTCGGCGGTACCCATCACAATACTGCCAGTGTTAGGATAGTACGCCGGAGAACCAAACAACTGCATCACTCGTGGACAATACGTTTTGACGAATTCATCACCAGCTACTTCTTTATAAACATCAATCCAGACATATTTCATCATTTTGGCCAAAGCTATAGACTTATCGTAGTCTGCAGGAACCAGGTTAAACTCCATGTTCGATTCCTTGTCATCATATCTATAATTAAAACTGATATTATAAGGCTTTACATAGTTCTTCATCAGCCAATTGTCGAATTCATTCATTTCCGGCTCTTCCGTATCAAAAATACTCTTTGAGTCAAGATCATCTTCACTGCAAGCCCCTAAGCACAAAGTGAATGTAATCAATAAAAATAGTTTTATATATTTCATAATCATTTCATTTTTAAAGGTTATTATCTTGGGTTGGCAGCCAAACCGGCATCAATAACATCCGAAGGCAACTGGATGGCGCGACGCAGATCACCGACTTTCAATATATCTGTAGCCAATCCATAACGGTTGTGCGCTACTTCTATACCATAACGTTTAATGTCGCACCAGCGTTGTCCATCATGCATTGTCTCAATACGGCGCATGTGCAATACACATTGAATAAAATTCTCTTGTTCACCAGGTGCTACAGTAAATCCTTGAGGGTGAAGCTCTTTTTTAATAGTACGATCACTACCTCCATCAGCCATAGATGGTACAGGGCAATATTTAATACCATTCCAGAATTCATTAATGCTTTCACGAGTCAATGTTTGCAAAGTATGGGGCATGCCATTATCATCAACATACGAAGAAAGGCAATTTGTAACTTGCCAACTATTTAAATCGGCAGCAGCTTCCTCATATTTCTCTAAAAATGTATAAGCCTCTGCACGGCAAAGTAATGTTTCGTTTGTTGTAAATGGAACAAATACAATATGCGCATAACCTGTGCCGGATGTTTTGTCTGTATATTCCCAGAATTCATCCAATTTCGGGAAACGTACAGTCTGATTCGAACCATAAAGTTTTCTACCCAGAATCAAGAAACTGCCGGAACCTGAAGACCCCCATGGACCTTCGGCCCAATAAGTCTCATAAGTGGTTATTTCCCGCCCATGATTGTAACGTGGGCCACTTCCGGAGCCGATTCGTCCAGCAGCGGAATATGCCGGAATAATTAAAAGGTTACAGTTTTCACTTGCCTGCACGTAGGCATTTGTCACATCGCCTGCTCCAAGTGGAATATAATTGGACATTTGACGCAGTACCCTATCTGGGTTGCTTCCCAATACTTGTGTTGCATATTCAACTACCTTTTGATAGTTTGACTTATCCGGTTTCACATAGAATAAGTTAAAACGAGTTGCAAAAGCATAAGCGGCCTTTTTATTAAAATGATATTTGGGGACAGTGTAAACATCATCACTGATATATGGCAAAGCCGCTTCTATATCCGCATTGATTTTTTCATAAAGTTGAGTCATGGTTCCTCTTTCATATTTCACAATTACTTGAGTTTCCGGTTTTTCAGAATAGGGAATTCCCATATCCTTATCTGCTGTTTCCGGGTTATAAGGTAAACAGAAGACATTTGCTAATACAAAATGGGCATAAGCACGGCACATCAAAGCTTCCGCCTTTTGAGGAGCCAGACTGGCGGGATCACCCAAATCATATATTGCTTGTATAGCTTGATTGGCAGCTGCTATGGCTCTATAATAAGTTTGCCACATGTAACGTGGATCATCATTACCATCACTCGTAATATCTGACCACAAATAGATTTCCTCTTGATCCTTATAATTGACTGCGTACTGAGGCCCGTGATCCACTACATTGTCACTGCTATATTCCATCATAAGGACAGGGGTCTTGTCTGGGTAAGCAGATACAAGTATAGATGTTACTTTTGCTTCCGTGTCAATCTCAGCACGGTTATCTGGCATCGTATTGAGGAAGTCATCGCAGGAACCCAGCAAGAATGCAGTTCCTATAAGTGCTATATATATATGTTTCATGTTTTTTCTCTTTTTAATGGTTAAATTCCTAATCTCAAGGTTAGCGTAAACTGACGTGGTACGGGGACTGCTACACCACCTGTATTGAAGAATTCAGGGTCTTGTCCGTTCAACTTCTTATCAGCATAAATCAAGAATAAGTTGGTAGCTTGTAGCTTAAGTGATAAGTTGTTGAATTTTAATGGTGCAATCCAGGATTTGGGGAAATCATATGATAATGAGATTTCTTTCATGCGGATGAAGTCACCTTTAGCCACACGTGCAGTAGAGCGGTTATAAGCATTGTAAGCATAACTCAAATGATTATATTCCTGATTCAAACGACGGTCCGCAATAACAGGAATATTAGTCGTATTCTCATCGCCCGACTGCGTCCAACGGTTCTTGAATTCTTTGGGCATGGCTGCCAAATCAGAATACCAGTTTTTGAAAACCGGGTCTAGGCGAATAACATTACCGAATGAATAGGTCATAAAGACATTCAGCTTAAGACCTTTATAACTAAAGGTATTTCCAAAACTGCCTGTAATGGTCGGATCTGTAGGTCCTTCGTATACTAAATAGTCTTTTACTCGCGATTGGAAATTAAGCTCTGTTACAGTTTGCTTTCCACTTTCATTAATAAAGGTAGGAAGTCCTTCTTCGTTCAACCCTTGGAAATCAATAGAGAACAAAGAGCGTACAGGATAACCTTTCATTGTAAAACCAGAGCCAATCACCATATCCAGAATGCGGGTATTGGTTTCCAAATCAGTTACTTCATTTTTAGCTTGCGAGAAGATGAAGTCTGTATTCCATTTAAAATCCTTAGTTACAATATTACGTGTAGACAATGTAAACTCTATGCCATGCGATTTCATACTTGCTACATTAGCATACTTCATCACTTGTCCACCAATACCCATTGTATTAATAGCGCCAATCAAGTCATAATTATCACGTTTATACCAATCGGCTGCTAAATTGATGCGATTGTCCAGAAAACCGATCTCAGCACCGATATTGAGTTCGTGTTTCTTTTCATAAGTAAGTTCGCTATTCTCAAGGTCGTCAATCTGTAACCCCGACTCTTTCACTGAAGTAAATGGGCGCCAAGGATTAAAACTACTAATCACTACCCGAGAGTTGGTTACGTTTGCCGGACCACGGTCTGCAGTCAGTGAATAAGATGCTTTTAAAGTCAGGTTCGATAATGTCGGGCGTAAATCTTCAAAGAATGCTTCTTCATGTACATTCCAAGCACCAGATACATTCCAAGTAGGCAACCAACGAGAAGAACGACTCTTACCTAACTTATTGGAACCCTCATAGCGGATAGTACCATTAACGGTGTATCGTCCTTTATATGAATAAGTACCTGTTGCGAAGAATGCCACCTCACGTGAACGGCTTTCTTCTACAGTATAATAATCTGTGTTCTCTTCATTACCCTGCTTAAAGTACTGATAGTCATAAGAAGGGAGCATACCCATCTCATACTGCATGCCTACACCATTAAACCATGTTTTCGTGCGGTCCATAGAATTCACTTCCATACCGCCGAAAAGGTTGATAATATGATCTTCTGCAAATACATCGTTATAATTCAATGTTCCACGGAAATCCCAACTATTCATTCCATATTTTGTTTCACGATAAAATCCACCTACCGGTAATACACTGACGGGTAGAGAGTTCACCTTGTCCGGATCGGTATACAGCCAGGGATTAGCATCACGCATGGTAGCATCATCCATTGCACGAAAAGCCCAAGCCTGGTTAGAGTAATCCTTAACATAGTGTGATTGTGTCGTTGTAGAATATTTATAAGCACCCAGAGCAGAAGCTTCTAAATTTTTGAGTATTTTCCATTTTAATTCTCCTTGAAACTTCATATCAACTACATTTAAGTCCATGTAGTTGTTTTCAAGTTCATGCAAAATGTTGAACGGAGCATAATTGCGGACATAGGTTTCATTAGCATCCAATGTGCGTGAAGTATTTAATGCATACGAATATGGATTAATATCAAAATCGCGTGATACTTCTCCGGTTACATAATTAGGTGTCGAACCTAAAGTTCCGGGAGCTTTTTGTTTACGATACGAAGCATTTCCTATCAGGTTCAATGATAAATTGCTGTAGATATTATACAAGGCATTTACATTGGCTGTATAGCGTTGAACCGAGCTTTGTTTGGTCCATCCCGGATCGTTCATGACACTAAGTGATGTGTAATAAGAGGCTTTTTCTGTACCGCTTGACATACTGATCGCATGGTTTTGTGAAACAGAACTATTGAACAGATAATCAAACCAGTCTGTGTTTCGGTACTCGGCTTGTTGCAAATAGGCATTGATTGCCTTAGTTGTATTGGGCAAACCAAAGCCACCACTTGAAGTGTAGTCATTAATCAAATGATACATTTTACCATAGACACCACTGTCAGATGCACGATAAACATTTGAGAAGTTTAAGTAGCCAGCATTTGCCATCTCCTTGAATACTCCCATCTGCTCTTGTGAATTCATGATATTGAAATTGGTATAGCTGGGCTTCATTCGCATCGTAAATTCACCGGTATAACTAATTTTGTTGGAACCAGCTTTACCCTTCTTTGTTGTTACAACGATTACACCTGCCATTGCGCGTGCACCATAGATAGAAGTGGCCGATCCATCTTTCAAAATCTGGAAACTTTCAATATCATCCGCATTCAATCCTGAAATGGCTGAACTAATCAACGTAACTGCGTCACCGGATGACAAATCATCAGCACTAACCTCGGTAACATCCTCCATAATAACCCCATCTACTACCCACAGCGGCTTAGAACTACCATAAATAGAAGTAGCTCCACGTACGCGGATTTTAGGAGCTGTACCAAATGTACCGGAGACATTCTGAACGGATACACCAGCAGCACGCCCTTCCAGTGCACGACTTATTTCAGGCAAGCCGTCTAATTTTACATCATCGGCAGATAATTTTGATGTAGCACCAGTAAAAAGACGTTTGTCCATACGCTGCATACCAGTAACCACAACTTCCTGAAGCATTTCGCTGTCGATTTTCATCGTAACTTTTAAGTGCGGTTTGATACTTACTTCTTCCGTTTTCATACCAATGTAAGAAATATGCAATGTTTTCGCAGAACTAAGTAGGTTGCATTTTGTTGATAATCAACAATAAATATATATTTACAGAACTCAAATCAAGACAATTATAATTTATTAAATATCTAGTAACTAGATATATACAAAACATGAGCATATATTTGTATCTACCTAAAAGTTCTTCTGTTTGATTTTCAAACACCTAGTAATTAGTCAGTTACTGTTTGATTGTGAATATAAATGAGCGATAAAACCAATACTATAGGTTCAGGTAGAAATTCAAATGTATGAAATACTTAAATTTTCTACCCAAACCAGATTGGTAAATTGCATGCATATCAATAAACTACCATCTAGTCTTGATTTTTCAACAAAAGAGTATTATATGCAGTTGAGTTTAATACGAACAATTTCATTCTCACAAACAACAAATAACTGTATCGGTAAAAACGATAAATAGAACATTTATTCTAACTTGCAATTAGCCTATATTAAATCAATATTTATTCTCTTATATAATAATGAATTACAGGTTTAATTAGAGAAAATAAATATAAGAAAACATCCTAAAAGTTTTATATAAAACTTTTAGGGGGCATTTTATCTAAAACAACTTTATTTTAAGAAGACCTTATTCGTATCCCAGATTCTGTTGTCCTTGAATATTAGGGTTAACATCAACTTCTGCTTGTGGAATAGCTAATATTATTCTGTAATCATTCCAGTTCGGAGATATTAAATCCGTTGAATTTAAGTAATGATCAGTGCCTTCACCTGGTGTTTTTTCACGGTTTAGGGTTAATCCCAGTCGCATAGTATCGTAGAAGCGATGACTTTCCATGACCAGTTCCTTTCTTCTTTTTTTCAAAGTTAATTCAGAAACTGCACGTTTCCGAATTTTATTCAAATAGAAATCAGCTTTATTCTAGTTGGGAGTTGATTTTTTCAGTGCAGCTTCAGCTGCTATTAAGTAGATATCTGATAAGCGAAGTAACGCGTACATTATTAACCGGTAATCTTCCATTCTGGCCTGGATATTTATTGATAAACCTTATCTCTTCATTATTATCCACTTCAAAAAGTCCTGTACCTACATTATTTCTTATTACCTAAAGGTCAGAAGAAAAATTATAAACAATAGTAAAATTGTGTTTACTTCAAGATGATTTAGAACATAACTAAGGCTAATTACTAACAGGATGGAGGCAATTTATAGTTCTTTTTTCTATACATCACTTTTCATTAGAGTCTTATGGAAAAGTTATAATACTTACCTCGTCTTGAGCTGTATAATTAAATCCAAGTGGTGTATTGATTACAGAATCAATTATTAAGGCATTTAATGTCCGTTTTAACAGGAATGATGCTTTTCAACTAACCAATTTCATAATAAAACAGCAATGAAGGGAATGTCATTGAACATTCCCTCCACTAAAACAAAACACTTTATTTATAAGTCCAGTAAAACCTGTTGACGGAATTATAGTTCATATCGGTATGGTAATAAATTAATTCCGCCAATATGTTCTGATGGAATTATTTTCCTGCAAGATTCAATTCATCGTTGTAATCGGTTTCATTCAAGGGTACATCCCAAGTCCATTTGTTTGCACCATCAGCTGGAATCGTTTTCGCAATGGAAATATGTGCATTACCTCCATCAGCGAATCCTTTACGCACTACAGAACGATTCCATCTTTTGTAATCACTCCAGGCAAAGCCTTCACCCCAAAGTTCAAGTTCACGATAATCCATGATTTCGTTCCAGAGGGCTTCACCGGTTTTCGTGCAAGTGTATTCAGGATTACGTCCAGAGGTAGCGTTTAATTCTATTAAAGCAACTTGTGCATCCGGTTCATTGTTCAAGAAGTAGTTGGCTTCCGCTTCAATCAATACCATTTCTGATGAACGAATGAAAGGCAGATAGCTTACCCCCGGAGTATCAAATACATAGAATTTCAACTGTCCGCCCAAATACATATAGCCAGATTGATAAGGAGCGGCAAGTCCACTTACCGCCATTCTCTGGCAATACTCTGCAGCGTCTTCCCAAAGCAAGTCAGCTTCTTCGCCTTTACCCAGTCCAAGAATACCGTAAGTCAAATCCATGGCTGAGCCATCATTAAAATCATAGCCGGGGAATTTGTCTTCTGTCAAGAACAGCGCTTTGCGGGCATCATTGTCCGGGATGCGGTTAATAAGCTCACGCCCAATGGCCCCAGCACCAGTATTGTTTGCACTCGCATAATATCCGTTACAAGCAAACTGAGTACCATAACTCCAATACCAATTATTTTCTTGCGAACCGCCGAAACAACCGAAAATCCACTCACTCGTCGGATTGCAGAAACCAGATTGATATTCAGCGTTACTCATAAGCGGATAGTTTTGGCGGGCGAGTTTGGCTTCGGACAGAGCTTTGGTGTAATCTTGTTTAGTTATAGCAGCACGAGCATAGACTGCATGAGCAACATTTACATTCGGCATCCATACTTGTGCGGCATCACGGTCCATACCACTCTGGTTATACAAGGCAATTGCTTCATCCAAATCTTTGTAGATTTGAACATACGTCTCAGCCAGAGTAGCATAGCCTTGTCCGCCAGTGGATTCATCAATACGGAGCACGAGTCCTTGTGAAGCGCCGTTATTGGAATCCTGCCATCGCCAACAGTAATAGTGCACTAACTTTTCGAAAGCGTATGCGCGGAAAGTCAGTGCTGAAGCCTTGACAAAATCTTTTTCAGTTTGAAGTCCTTCAGCATTATCAATATTGGCAAGAATAGTGTTCGCATTACCAATGATAGTATAATAGTAGTACCATGCGTATGCGTCATAAATAGAGTTAGTGCGTGTATGGAATTCTTGATTATGAATAGGTGACCATCCGGAAGCATACATATTATATAAGTAATTCTCGCTCGGATAGTTTTCATAATGAGCCATGATGTTATTTTCGCCTGCAAATCCCTGACCAAAATAATACTGCTGTGTAGTCATAATTTTGGCTATACCGTTCAATGCTTTCATTGCATTTGCCGTGGTCCCTACGGCATCGGATGCTCCCGTTGAATCGGTGGGAGCGGTATCCAAATAGTCACCGGCACAGGAGGACACTAACACCATACATGCCAATAGGCTACCTGTGAACAATTTATTGAGTATTTTTTTCATTTCTAATACGAATTATATGGTTATATCTTTAGAATTTTACAGTCAAACCGAAATTATATACACGGGCTGTCACATACGTATCATCCGAACCTCCATTAAACGAATATTGCGGATTTAGTCCCTTGCGTGAGGTTAGTGTAAAAAGGTTTTCTACACCGGCAGTCAACGACAACCCTTCCAATCCCATGTTCTTCAGCCAACTCTTAGGTAGACTGTAAGACAGGTTCAAATTCTTGAAAACCAAATAAGAAGAGCTGGTTAACCAACGGTCGCTGGCGGCATTCAAGTCGGATGACTTATGAAAATCGGCACGCGGAGTTCCATTCGGATTGATGCGGTTGGCGGAAGTTTCTGTCATACCGGTGGGAACTTCTTTCCAAGAATTTAGGATATCCTTATGGTAAGCGTTACCAGAAGCACCTGATTCGGATACTCCCATCAGGCTAGCATAACTGCCATCATATGTCTTGCCACCTAAAGAATAGGTGAACAACATATTCAAATCCCAATTCCTCCAAGAAAGCGCCGAACTGATGGATCCATAGACTGTGGGAAGTGCGCTACCTGCCCAATCACGTTTGGCGTATGAAGTGGCAGTGGCATAATCTGTACCATTGATGGTAGTCAATGCACCAGCTTCTTCGGCAGTAGCCTTCTTATCCGGATCCAGTGTATAGAGAGAAGTACCAGTCATCTGGTCCACGCCTTCGAAGTGGTAAGTGTACCATTCGTAGATGGAATGCCCTTCAGAATAGTTCTGCATACCGTGCAGAATATCTTTTCCGTCAGGCAGTTTCACAATTTTATTCTTCAAGAAAGTAGCGTCCACGCCAAGGTTCCATTTCCAGTCGTTATTATTGATAATGTCAGCATTCAAAGAGATTTCCCAACCACGGTTGGAAACGGTACCGATATTCTTGTATTGTGTCAGGTTCATCGGGGCAGTATCAGCAACCCAAGGATAAGAGCCAGCCGAAAGCGGCAGACGAACCTCAAATAGTAGATCTTTAGAGCGCTTGTCGAAGTAGCCTATTTGGAAGTTCAGGCGGTTAAACAGACGTCCTTCTACAGCGATGTCTACGGTCTGAGTCGTTTCCCATTTAATATCCGGTGCAGAAAGTGACTGTTTTACCAACGCAGCTTCACCACCGTTCTTGTCGATAGTATAAAGAGCCATATGTCCATAAAGGCTGACGCCCATATTGTTGCCCACTTCACCGTAGGAAGCACGCAGTTTTAATGCATCTAACCAGTCAACATCTTGCAAAAAAGATTCCTGTTTCATGTTCCAACTTGCACCTACGGAGTAGAAATTACCCCAACGGTTATCTTTGTGGAAACGTGAAGAACCGTCACGACGGAACGAACCTTCCAAGAAATAGCGATCATCATAGTTGTATTTCAGACGTGCCAGATAAGATTCCGTTTTGTCTTCATCATCACTTCCTGCGAAATAAGAGTTATTGAGAAAGTTACCCATAGTAAGATTTCCATCTACTGCCATGCCGGTATTCATTCCTGCTGTATATTTACGTTCCCAACTGTAGCTTTCGTGAGCTGCCATAACTTCAACATTATGTACGTTATTGAACTGGTAGCTCCAATTTACGATTTCTTGCAAGGTCGTGGTTCTGTACTGGTAAGCATAGCTAGTCAAACGACCACCGTTGGTAGCACCGTCACCTATTTCCGGATTGTCGTACTTCTTATTATTGGAAGTACTGTTATTTAGGTCACCTTTTACAGTCAATGACACTCCATAAGGTAATGAGATTGTGGCAAAAGCTTGTCCGCCTAATACGTTACGTACGCTTTCCTGCTTGTTGAACAACATTTCATATGCTATATGGCGGTTGCTTAAATAAGGGGAAGTAGTATCATATATTTTGTCTCCTGCAGCGTCCAATTGATATGTGCCATCAGCATTGTGTAAATAAACAGGATATACCGGCGCCATATAGCGGGCTATGTAAAATGGATTGGCATACGCATTACCGCTGGCATTACTATTATAGTTGCGTTTAGTCCAAGATCCTGTAAGATTTACACCTCCCTTAAACCATTTGTTGGGAGTATAAGTAGTATTGATACGGCCTGAGAAACGTTCATAACCGGTAGCCTTCACATATCCTTTTTCATTCAAATAGCCTACGGACGAATATACATTATATTTTTGTCCAGATGCAGCAGCTGACAAGTTATATTCTTGGCGATGTCCGTTACGTTCAATGGCATCCTGCCAGTCAAGGTCGTCATAACCAGTCAGACGAGTAGCTATCAGCTTTCCGTTATTGTCGAACAGTTTATCGTCAGCAGCATTATAAATGTTTCTACCGATGGACTCACTGATTAGGTGGCTCGTAGCATATGCGGCCGCCTCGCTTTCTGACATCCCGGTATTGCTCATCATAGAGTTTTTCTTGGCCATCCAACTTGCTTCCATCCAACGGTCTGCATCCAGACGTTCATACTCAGAAATACCTCTGTTGTATATACCCTGATTTACCTGTAGTGTAATGCTTGGTTTGTTAGTATTACGTCCACTTTTGGTCGTAATGAGGACTACACCATTAGCAGCACGGTTACCATATAATGCAGCTGAGGCGGCATCTTTCAAGATGGACATGCTCTCAATATCGTTAGAGTTTAGTTCGGCCATATTTCCATCAAAAGGAACTCCATCTACTACATACAGAGGACTTGAAGCACCTGACACCAATGTACCGAAACCGCGGATGCGAATCTCGGGAGCTTGTCCCGGTTCGCCATAGGTATTATTTACTTGTACGCCCGGTGCGGCACCTTCAAGTGCGCCGGTCACACTGGTTGTAATACGTTTCTCGATCTTTTTATTGTCAACTACCGAAATAGAACCTGTCAATGATTCTTTTTTAGCGGTACCGTAGGCAATTACCACAACTTCGTCCAAAGCTTCGGCATTGCCTCTCATTACAACCTTCAAGTTAGGTTTGACTGCAACCTCCTGTGTCTGCATACCAATAAACGAAATCTGAAGCGTTTTCGCAGAACTAATGCGGTGTTTATTTTATTAATAATCAACTAATTAGCATGTCTTAAAGAACTAAATATTATGTATTTCCTATTTTATAATTATTTGTATATAAGCATTTTATATATACATGAATTCATTAAATTCTACTAGTATTATCCCATATTTAGAAAGTATTATATTGAATTTCAGCAATATACCGCTTTCATTAAAGTATAAATGAACTATTAAACAATTACTGTGCGTTTAATTCACTGCACGAATGTACAAAATAATAAATAATTGAAAGTTAATTCTGATTAGCAGTTCATGTATAGAGGCAAATATAATTTAAAGTATATATTTTTCAGTAAAAAGTCATCATTCACCTTTTAGAGAAAAATATTTAAAAGAACAAGAGACAAGAAAAACAGAAAAGCGAAAACTAAATAGTATAATTTATAAAGAAAAGCTACCTCAAGATAAAAATGAGGTAGCCTTATTCATATCTTTTGTATCAGATATACTCTGTTACAAACTTATTTCCCCAATAACAGAAGTAGTAGGAAACAATTATTCCGGTAATTCTAATGTTTCTGTAAAACCACTGTATAAAATTCCATACCCACCTTCTACAGCAACAGCTCCACGCATTGCGAATAACAACTTATTGCCTTGACGTTGCATGTCGGTAGGAGTGAAATACACCATTCCATAAGTAGCATGTTTATATCCAGTAGCTTGTAAGTCCCAATTAACCAGAGTTTGGCCATCTTCACTCAATGTAAAGACCATGGGATATCCTTCTGTTATACAATCCGGCAACTTGTATATATTACCTTCTTTAGCTTTCAATATAGGCTGTTCCCATGCCTGGCCGAAAAGTTCTGAAGTATATATCCCGGTTCCGTAATCCTCCCATGTCAACTTTCTCTGAGCAGTTACAGTTATTTCACCGGATTTAGAAGGTGACAATGCATCCTTGTCATCTATGGTCAGTACAATCTCATATTTGCCAGTAGCGCTCAAGTCATCTATAGAACCGAAAGCTAATTCTGCGTATCCCACTGCTTCGCCTTTTGCAAAGGCTATATTGGAACTTTTCAAGGTGAATACACCTTCTTCTACTGTAGATTCATCCATGCTAATACCGACTGAAGCCTCTGCATCTGTATTTCCGCGATACACGGGAACCCGGATGATACCATTGTCTTCAGCACTTACTTCCACATTCATTTGAGTAGATGCAAAAGCTGCTTCAACTCCGTTTACACCATATTTCGTACCTTCTACATCTGTATCGCAGGAGGTAAAAGCTGCCAAACAGAGCAATATAGCAGCATATTTCTTTATTGTATATAGTTTCATATTTTCCTTCATTATATAGGTTTATAAATTATTGAACTATAGGATTCTGATCCGCAGAGGTAATATTCTCATTACCATCTATTTCAGACTGCGGCAGAGGAAGGATAAATAATGGAGAAGCGGCATTAGTGTTCTTTGTCGTTACCTTCTCTGTATGATTAGAGCCTTCATAATTACGATTATACCCCAAACCTAAACGCTGCATATCGAAGATGCGTCCTACTTCACCCCAAAGTTCCACACGACGTTGGAATAAAATCTCATCCATTAATGTTTCCAAAGGAGCATTAGTGTCAGAATTATAAGTATTTGCATCTGTACGGGCAGCTAAACGTTCCTCAAACTTACTATCTCTCGCGTTTCCTAAAGTTTTTATTGTGGTACGGGCAGCACCATATTCTTTCTGATGACATTCGGCTTCAGCCTTTATTAATATCATCTCTTCTGCTCTCATAAGTAAGTAATCACCCGTACGGGTAGTGTAATCTGCCATTTTAAACTTAATTTGGCAGTAACTCGTATAAGATGAAGCTGCCTTTTCTTCATCAGAAGGAATGGCCCCACGGAACCACGCTGTTTTACGCTCATCTGTATCAGAAATCAGTTTATACAACCCTGTGCTTATGCATTGGCGTGCTTTAGAAGCATACATACCCGGTGCATCAGCATCCATATGCGAGAAGAAGCTTGCAAAACCACTGGACTGATCGGCTATAATTTCCATTCCCCATAAAACATCTGCTGTTTTTACACTATTATTCCCGCCCAATTCGGCTATAGTGGCAACTTTCAATGAAGGTTTCTTTAAGGCTTCAGCAGCTGCTGTCGCAGCACCTGCATAGTCATGTTGAGTAAGGCAGATACGGGCTTTTATGCCATTAGCTACATAGTAATCTATATGAGATACATGCGTTTGCACTTTATTACTGATACTTCCTAACAGATCAATAGCTTTTTCTATATCAGAATTGATTTGAGTATAAACTCCCTGAACGGTTCCACGAGGGCTTCCCTCCGAACCGGCAACCGTTGCCCCTGTATACAAAGGTACACCGGGTGCATCCTCATGTCCTTTATACGTTTGTTGGTACAATTGTATCAGATAGTAATAGGCAAACGCACGCATGGCATAGGCCTGCCCTACAACGCTGTTCTTAAGTTCCGGATCGCCTCCCATTGTGTTTTCTGAAGCAATGATATAATTTACATTACTAACAATAGTATAATAGAAGTTCCAAATAGAATAAGGACGTCCAGCTTTATTTGAATAGTCTCCATGAACATTCAAACGATAATCTTCATAAAACCAGCCTTGTCCCTGCTCTTTCATTAAATGATCTTCAGCCATCAGATCTCCGAGCAATTGGATAGCTGTCTGTCCGCAGTTTTCTGAGCCCCAGTTTGAACTCCACCCTGCTACATATAACATACGGTATACACCATTTATAGCAGTTTCTGCGCTACTTGCATCTGCAAATATCGTAGAACCTGATACCTTGTCAGTCGGTTCCGTATTCAATTCATCGGCACATGAGCAGAATGCAAGAAGGCCGATTAAAGAAAATATATATAATACTTTTTTCATCTTTTATATTATTTAATCAGGTTTAGAAAGTGATATCAATTCCGAATGAAATTGTTCTGACAGGTACGTAACCAAAATCCGTTCCCCCAGTGAAGTTATATTGAGGGTCCATACCTTTCAGGTGATTGAACAACACAACATTGTCTGCCGTTGCAGTCAGGCGTGCAGAATCGAATCCGATAGATTTCATCCACTTTGAAGGTAGAGAATATCCTAAAGCAATATTTTTAATAGCAAAATAGGAAGCGTCAATCAAACTGTTATCAGTAACAATGTAACTCTTTCCGATTTCAATACGTGGGATGTCTGTGATATCCCCCGGATTTCTCCATGCACGTTCCAGCATTTTACTCTTTGCCTGTCCTACATAATTGCCATATAATAAGGTATTATAAATACCATCCAATACTTTACCACCAATAGAATATGTACAAAGGATACTCAAATCAAATCCTTTATATTTGAATGTATTATTGATGGAACCATATAAATCAGGAATACGGCTACCCTGAATTTCTTTGCATGCAGTAGCCTTGGCCATATCGTTAGTTATATACTTTTTGCCCTTAACTCCGTTTTCATCGGTATCCCATGCCCAATACAGTTGTTCTCCAGTTGCGGGATCAACGCCAGCGGCAGTTGCAGTATAGAATGAATATAAAGTCTCACCTTCGCGAATGATATAAGATCCGGAAATGATTTCCGGTTTATCTGCCAGTTGCAAAACCTTATTCTTAATCGTAGAGCCAAGGAGCGTTAAGTTCCAGGTAAACGGAGTATCTTTAAAGATATCAACTCCCAATGTGAGGTCAATACCTGTATTGCGCATACTACCAACGTTCTTGTTGTAGCCATCAAAACCGAGTGAAGTTGCCATTGGGAATGACATTAACATATCTGTCGTCTTACGTTGATACCATTCGATAGTAGCAGATACACGATCAAACAATTTTGCTTCAATACCAATATTCAGGTTAGCATTTTTCTCCCATTTCAATTCTTTATTTTCCAAGGAAGTTACGGCTGCACCGCTCATCGACGAGTTTGCATAACCCAAATCATAAAATGACTGCCAAGCATAAAAATTCTGTTTGGTACCATTCAATATGGCATCATTACCCTGTACACCATAGCTGGCTTTTAATGACAGATTATTAATCCAAGTAATGTCACTCATGAAAGATTCGTGAGAGATACGCCAGTTACCACCGACTGACCAGAATTTACCCCAACGGTTATCCTTATAGAAACGAGAAGAACCATCGGTACGGAAACTAGCAGAAAGGTAATACTTATCGGCAAAATCATAATTCAAACGTGATAACACAGATTGAACTGCATAATTGTTCTGATAAGAAGATGCTCCTGTAATCGTTGTAGCTGCATCCAGTTCATAAAGTCCACCAAATGGGAATCCCGTCTTGGTTGCTGACAAATAATCATATCTGTATTTATAAAATTCATGTCCAACCAAAGCTTCAAAATGATGATCACCGAACTTTCTGTCGTATGTCAACAATTGATTAAAAGTATAGCTGAATGTACGTGCAGTAGCTTTCTGTATAGTACCTTTTACGGATACAGAGTTGCCGTTATATGGATTATAATAAGTTGCTCCAGCTGAATTGATTAAGTCAAAGCCATAATTAACAGAGAATTTCAATCCTTGCAGGAATGTGTTCTTCAAATCACCTAATTCTGTATATACACGTCCGCTCAGGTTATCGCTTTGAGTAGAATACATATCATCATATAAGGTAGCAATTGTGTTCCACTCTGAACTGGCACCGGCTGGTCTGTTTTTACCATAGTCAAAAACGGCATTTCCCAAATTGTCATAAATCGTAGCACCATTGGCATCTTTCTCAAAGACAGGGAAAATAGGAGCCATTAATTGTGCACTGTACCAAACATTGGATGAACCGGATGAATTTTCAACAGCTGTATTGCTCTCATTGCGAGAGTAGTTGGCGCTCATTCCAGCTTTTAACCAGTTCGTAACTTCAGAGTCTATATTCAAACGTCCATTATACCGATTGAATTTTGTTGTCTTTAACAGACCTTCTTCATCAAGATAGCCTAAAGAAAACATATATTTAGTTTTGTCGCTTCCACCACTGAACGAAGCAACATATTCTTGACGTAAAGGATTGCTTTTTAAAGCTTCATCCATCCAGTCTTCACTATATCTTAATTTGGCATCACTACGTACTTTTCCCGTCACAGGATCGATCAGTTCTGTAATACTATAATTAAAAGGGTTATACTGTTCATTCTGGCCCAGCATAGCAGTGGATCCACTTTTCATAGCCTCTAATGCAGCAACACCCGCCAACTCCGGAGAAACTCCACCGTTGATAATCTGATTATTCTTATATGACTGGAAGATTGTTTCTAAATAACCGGCTTCGTCCATCGTTTCATAACGTGGAATAGCGCGTGAGGAAACACCCCAATTTGCTTTCAAGTTCACTTTTACCTTACCGGAATTACCTTTTTTGGTAGTAATCATAATCACGCCATTCGCACCACGAGAACCATAAAGAGCACCAGCAGAAGCGTCTTTAAGAACTGTCATCGTTTCAATGTCATTAGGATTGATTGCTGAAATGTTACCATCATAGGGAACACCATCCACTACATACAACGGTGATTGTGATGAATTGATAGAGCCATAACCACGGACGACTACAGAAGAGCCTGATCCTGGCTGCCCTGAACCTGAAGTAGTTTGTACACCGGCAACCATACCATCCAATGCTTTCGTAACGTTTGCCACAGGTCTTTCTTTCAATTTCTCAGACTTGATAACCTCCGCAGAACCAGTAAAAGACTCTTTCTTTGTGGTACCATAGGCTATAACCATTACTTCATCCAACATTTCAGTATCCGACTTCATAATAACCTTTACATTCGGTTTTATTGCAACGTCTTGTGCTTGCATACCAATATACGTAATCTGAAGCGTTTTCGCAGAACTTAGCACGGTGTATTTTACTGATAATCTGCAGCAAGACGGACCATGTAGAACTCTGGCATAAAATAATCCAATTTATCAAAATGCTTATAATATGAACATTAGCATAACTATATATGTGATTACAGTTACCTATATTAACCCGCACATTAGACTTACATTGTTAATAATGAAAGCATTATGCATTATGCAGCCGCAAAAAAGATGCAAAAATCCGATACTGCAAGTTTTTCTAAGATGTAAATGTACAAAATGTTAACCGTGTTATTGTGTCCAAAAATACGAATAAACGTCTTTGATCTTATGAAATATATTGTTGGAATATTTCAAAAACGAGGCCACGTAACAGTCGTTTCCTATTGGCTTTAGGTCGATAGTTAACTACTACGTAACTTAGTGGCAAAGGTATAACTGGTCAAAAGCGTGTGTAAATGCTGCCCAGTTGGAAAAAGTTTTTTTCCCAGTTGGAAAGAAATATTTTCTCAACTGGGAAAATATAGAAACTTGCAAACTTGCAAAACTTGCAGGGCCTCTCACACACACACGTATACGCGCGCGATAAATTTGGGTTTTCGGGCAGCCGCACATCAATGTTCCTTTTCTGGAAACAAACACGTAGATGACTAAAGTTTGCAGGTACGGATATTCATTCTTGCATCCGGAAGCAGAACTCAGCAGTTTGTTTAGCTTGGCTTCGAATGCACTCATCGTTTCCAGCAATAGACAGCAAGGAGACGGATCTTTCTATGAGAACGATTATCACCGACTTATTATGTACGTGCGTGCGTGTGTGTGTGTGAGAGGCCCTGCAAGTTTTGCAAGTTTGCAAGTTTCTTTAAAGAAAAATTAGTGAAAGACTCTTTTAGTTTATGTCTACCTTGACAAGTTGCCATATATTACTCTCTAAATTTAGAAAGAGGGTAATGCAGGGTATTGGAAAAGGAGAGAATTAGAACAAAAATAGTAGGAAGCGTATAATATGCAGAACTTAAAAAAAGGTGTAACTCATTTAGCCTTAAAATTTAAACTTTCACGGCAAATAATTACACCTTAAATTTAGTGGAGTTTATTTCCCCTTTTTACGATGAACCAAGGAGTGATTTTTCTCCAAATCACTTATTATTGTCGCATCCATTACATTCGTGTATATTTGTGTGGTTTTCACGCTCTTATGTCCCAAAAGCTTCTGCACAGTTGTGATATTGACACCATTATAAATTAATAATGTAGCATTGGTATGTCGAGCAGTATGAAATGATACCTTTTTAGCCAATCCTGCTAACCGGGCAATTATTATTAGTTCTTTATTCACATTTGAGTTGTCCCTTAAATGGAAAAAGTCTTGTAGGTTTGCCTGATATTTATTCAAAATCAGAATTCCTTTTCCACTAAAAAGTAAATATAGTGGTAATCGAACTTCAGTACCGGTTTTAATAGATTTATATATCAACCATGTCTCCTGGTGCATCTCTACAATGTTATCAGGCTTCATATTTACAAAATCAGAATACCGCATACCAGCATAGCAACAGAACAAAAAAGCGTCTAAAGTTTTCTGGTATTTCGTATAGCGTCCTGTCAATTGCAAGGTCTCTAATTTTTCCAATTCCTCCGGAGACAAATGTGTATGGCCGTTTTCTACAGTTTTAATTTTATATTTTCTGAAGGCATATTTTTGTATATCCATATATTCTTTATTAATGGCTACATTAATATGGCGTTTCAAGTGTTTCATGTGTTTGGCTATCGTATTGGTGTGATATCCTTTTGACTGCAGGAAGTATTCGAAAGAGGATACAAATTCAAAAGTTAGATCGGAAAATGTTACATTCTTCTTAAACTCTTGTAAGAGAGCAAGCGTAGACAAATGATTGCGTTTAGTACTCTCTTTTAAGCCGGAAGTCATTACCTCTTGCTTAAAAAAGGGAATAAACGAAGATTTATCTTCCTGCTCTTGCTTTTCAGAAAGTACATCTTTTAGAACATCCAAATTAATAGCTTTACCCTGTTGCCAGAGTTCAAGTTCACGCTTTTCTATCGTTGCGACAAATTCATAAATTAATCGATTTAAAGCGTCTGCATTAGGATGGTTTTTAACTAGTAGTTTCTTTGCATCCCATTGGTCGGGTCTTAAGTAGACTTTTGTCGAAAAATACTTCTTTTTCCTGTTCAGATAGGCCTCTACCTGCACCAGAGCCATACCTTTCTTGTTAAGGCTCTTTTTCCTGTTGTACACCAAACTGTAAATAATCTTGTTCATCATTAGTTGTTTTAGTTAATACTATGAACAAATAAGACGGGATAATGTGCTATAGAAGAACTAAATAAGGCTTAATATCTGCAAAACTATGCCCCAAAAGAGTTTTTCTATTTTGTATTTCCTTTATAAAAAAGGTAAATCTACGTAAAATGGCTTTCAATTTTATTCCTCCGACATGCATTATTAACACTTTTTGTTTAAAAGAGAAGGGGCGTATTAAGGAATAACAGTCAAGAAGGGGCTTCATAGTGATAGCATTTAAATAGTCATTTAGGTTTTTTTAGTGCAAAAAAGCTGCTGTTAAGCATAAAAACAAGCATTCAGTTAACAAATTGATAGATTTACAAGGTTTTTTCAACAAAATAATTGTTCGTTTCAGTTTTATTAATATATTTGCATTTTGTTAGAGTAAAGAAACAATTAATGTAAAGTTAAACTTTAAGAGAGAATTTATGAAAAGAAAATTAATGCTGTTATTGGCCTGTCTTTTTGTTGGAATAGGCCTAGTAACTGCCCAAACTCAGACCATCACAGGTGTTGTGATTTCTGAAGAAGATGGGCAGCCAGTTATTGGAGCCTCTGTATTGGTAAAAGGTACTCAAATTGGTACTATTACCGGTGTAGATGGTGATTTTACTTTACCGAACGTACCAAGTTCTGCGAAGACTTTGCAGGTTTCGTACATTGGCATGCAACCACAGGAAGTGGCAATTGCTTCTCATGTAAAGATCACATTGAAGCCTGATACAGAACTACTTGACGAGGTTGTTATTGTAGGATATGGAACTGGTAAGAAACTAGGTTCTGTGGTAGGATCTGTTGCTTCGGTTGGTGGAAAGAAATTGGAGAAGAATCCCACAGTCAACTTTACCGATGCCTTAGCTGGTCAGGTTTCCGGTCTTTCAGTATTGTCCAGTTCGGGTGACCCATCTAAATCTGCTACAATCCGTTTACGTGGTGTAAACTCCATTAATGCAGGTAATACTCCGCTATTCATTTTGGACGGTGCTCCGATTTCATCATCTGTTTTCAATTCATTGAATCCTGGTGATATAGAGAACATCACAGTATTGAAAGATGCTTCTTCAACAGCTATTTACGGTTCACGTGCAGCAAACGGTGTTATTGTAATTACCAGTAAAAAGGGTAAGTTTGATCAAAAGGCCAATGTTACTTTACGTGCTCAATATGGTTTTTCAAGTATGGTTCAGGACAACGTTGAGATGATGAACTCTTCTCAGTACATCCAATTCCGAGAATTAGTAGGTAGTCCTGTTCCACAAACCATTAAGGATAGAGTAGAAAAATATGGTATAGATACTAACTGGCGTGATGAAGTATTTGATAGCCATGCACCAACTTATACATTAGATGCAGCTATCAATGGTGGCGGTTCTAACATGTCTTACTATTTATCTTTGAATCATCATGAGCAAGAGGGTATCATTGCACAGTCGGGCCTTCGTCGCGAAGCACTGCGTTTTAACTTTGATACACGTGTAAAAGAATGGTTAAAAGTAGGTCTACAATCGAATTTGGGCTACAGCCAGTATGAAACGAATAATGAGACAGAATCTTCAAGTATTTATTCAAGTAGTCCATCTGTTTTTGCCAGATTTGCATTGCCTTATGATTCACCTCGTTTTTATACATTCGACGATAACGGCAACATCCAGTGGGGAGATAGAGCTACCCACCTTCTTTATAGTGGATTGACTACGCCTAATTTTGTTAATGACAACCGTGATGTACAAAGAAGAATTGTCACTGCCAACATCAATCTTTATCAGGAACTTACTCCGATTAAAGGATTAACAGTAAGAGCACAGCAATCTATCGATGCATATGATATGACTCTATCAAACATCGGACTTCCGTATGAAGCTTTCAAAACACCAATGGGAACTAGCGTTCCCGCACGAGACGGTTACCGCCAGGAAAGCTTTAGCAGATATTATGCATTTACATATACGAATACGGCTGAATATAAATTCAATATCGACGACCACAATGTAAGCGTTCTGGCCGGACAGGAATCTATCATCGCTAAATCCAGAAGTTTTGGAGTATTTACTGAAGGCCATACAGATGCCCGTCAGATGAAATTAACGCAAGCTCCGACTCCTGTTTCACCTAAAGATGACTTGACACATACACAAGTAGAAACTGTATTCAATTCTATGTTCTTTACTGGCAGCTATAATTACGCTTCCAAATATTATCTGGATCTGACATTCCGTCGTGACGGAAGTTCTAAGTTCCCTAAAGATGGTCGTTGGGCTAATTTCTGGTCAGTTGGTGCTATGTGGGATATGAAAAAAGAAAGTTTCATGGACAACATAGATTGGCTGAATGAACTTTCAGTGAAGGTTAGTTATGGTACTACTGGTAACTCCGGTATTAGTGATTATGCTTACTATGGTTTAATTGGCTCCGGTAGTCCTTACAACAGTGAAGGTAGTTTGGGAATCTCGCAAGCTAGTAACACAGACCTTACTTGGGAAAAAGTTGCAGGTGTCAATGCTGGTCTGTCTTTCCGCATATTCGATCGCTTAACTGCTAATGTAGATTTCTATCGTAAAAAGACAACTGACTTATTAATGGATATACCTTATTCTTATACTACTGGTTTTAGCTCTGGTGCCGGAAATATTGGTGCTATGGTTAATAAAGGAGTTGATTTGGATTTCAAAGTAGATATCATTCAGAATAGTAATTTCTACTGGGGATTCAGAGCTAACTTCAACTATAATAAGAATGAGATCACCGAGTTATTCAATGGACGTGATGAATATAGTTTGCCCGACTATGGTTTGCAATACAAAGTAGGTCATTCAGTTGGTGAATTATACTTTGTGCGCAGAGCTGGTGTTGACCCACGTGATGGTAAACAAATATGGTATGATAAAGACGGCAATTTGACCAAAGTATATAATAAGGAAAGAGATGCGGTTCTAATTGGCAAAGACAGATATGCTCCGTTGAATGGAGGTTTTGGTACAGAATTTAGCTGGAAAGGAATTTCTGTCAGTGCTGACTTTACTTGGGCCGGCAAAAAGTACCTGATTAGTAACGATAGATTCTTCATTGAAAACGCAGCACAGGGACTTTCTATAAACCAATCTACCAACATGTTGAATATCTGGACTAAGCCAGGACAAATTACAGATATTCCGGCATCAACAGAAGCTATTCAGATGGATGATCACTTGGTAGAGAACGCTTCGTTCCTTCGTTTAAAGAATGTAACCGTTCAGTATGAACTGCCGAAGTCTATATTGAAACACAGCGGTGTAATCGAACGCTTCAACATCTTCTTCACCGGCCGTAACTTATGGACACTTACTAACTTCACCGGTTATGACCCTGAACCTGATATCAACTTGATTAAGTTCGGATATCCTAATACAAGACAATTCGTATTTGGTGTTGAATTAACATTTTAATTAAGAAAAAGATGATTATGAAAAAAATATTTTTAGCACTATTAATGGTGGGCGCATTGGTGACTTCCTGCGATATGGACAAGAAACCTTATGGAAGCCTTGATAATGATACTGCCATCCAGAATCTGAATGACTGTCGCCGTTTCCGCAACGGCCTCTACTCAAGTATGAGAAGTCTCACCACCGGCGGATATGTTAACTATCCGGAAATCCAGATGGATATGTTCCATGGAGTTAGTAATAACGGAAACCGTATCGGTGAGTTCTCTAACGGAAATATAAACTCGGCAACAAGAGATATCGCCACTATATGGGGAAATTTATATTCAATTATCAACTCAGCTAACTTTATCATTAATAAGATGGATGAGATGCTGACAAATAATGAATATACTGCAGAAGAACGTACAGAATTGACTCGTTATGATGGTGAAGCTAAATTTGTAAGAGCTTATTGCTATTACTGGTTGATTGATCATTATTGCGAAACTTACTCAGCAAGTATTGCACAAACAATAGGTAAAGGTTTGCCTTTGGTGACGGTTTATAATCCAACCGGCGATAGCAGTAAATACCCGGGACGTAGCACTCAGGATGAAACATATAAATTAATTAATGACGACTTAACCGATGCCTATAACGCATTACTTGAGTACGAGAAAACCGACAATGAATTTATAGCTCCAAATGCTGCCTACTTTTCTTCTTATGCAGTAGTGGCACTGCAAGCACGTATTGCTTTGTTGAAAGGTGACAATACAACAGCGCTGTCAAAAGCTGAAACAATCATCAAATCTCAGATCTATAAATTGGCAGAAATTAAAGCTTATGAAGCTATGTGGACAAAAGATGAAGGTACTGAAGCTATCTTCCGCCCATTCATGAGTACTACAGAATTAGGTTCTTCTACCGGTGGTGCTTATTTAAGTACTAAACTGGATGGAGCTGATTACATTCCTACTTTCGATATGCTGAGTATGTATGAAGATGAAGGTGATGTTCGTTTCGATGCTTTCTTTACTGTATGGAAGTTGGCAGTAGATGGTAACAATGTGCAAGCTTATGTATTCAAAAAATTTCCGGGTAATGAAAGTTTAAAAACTTCTGCGACTCCCAATTATATAAATATGCCTAAGGTATTCCGTATGGGAGAAATTTACTTGATTGCTGCAGAAGCTGCTGCTACTACTAACCCGACATTGGCTAATAAATATCTCAATGAATTACGCAGTAAGCGTATTACTGGCTATGAAGAGATTAATTATAGTGGTCAGGCATTGATTCAAGAAATACGCAACGAGCGTTTGAAGGAATTGATCGGAGAAGGTTTCCGTATGAGCGATTTACGCCGTTGGGGCATTGGCTTCCAACGTAATCCTGATCACCCGGAAAATCCAGCTATCAATAACATTATCGTTCCTAATGGAAGAAATCTTTCATATCCGGCAGGAGACTACCGTTTGGTATGGCCTATCCCATCAGCAGAAATGGAAACGAATCCACAATTAGCTGGGCAGCAGAATCCAGGTTATTAATCATTAAAGAAAGGTATTTATGAAATATATTAAATTATTAGCAATGATGCTCTTGCCACTAACATTTGCGGCTTGTAGCGATGATGACGAAAATATGAATTCGGGCAATGCTACTGTGGGATTCTCTCAAAGTGAAATAGATGTGAAAGAGAATGTCAGCAGTATTCAAGTTCCTATTACAGTAACAGGAGAGCATAGTGGACTTATAGAAGTGACTGTAACAGTTAAAAATGCCAGTGGCATTTCTGTGGAAAATGATAAGACCGTTCTTCTTACTTCTGAAAAAATAAGAGTACCAGCAGATGTGGAAACAGTAAATGCTGAAATCTACCTAAATGTTTCGACTAAAGAAGATAACTTTGACCGTTCATTTACATTAGAAATAACAAACGCTCAAGGAGCTAGTATCGGAACAGGTGCCTGCAAGGTAAACATTCAGGAAGTAGTTGACCCGTACGATAAGTTGATCGGAGACTGGACTTTCCAAGCCGTGGATAGTAAAGGAGTAGCCGCCTCATTCCCTGTAGTAGTAGAGATGAACGAAAAGGGAGATGGATATAATTGTACGAAATTTAATGGAAAAGATTATGTTACATGGAGGATGTCATATTCTTCAAACGGTCTGCAAATAATATGTAATGAAACTATCGCTGACAATATGGATTTCGGATTAGGTTTCACAGCAAGTGTGCGCTTCGCTTCATTGAGTTCAGCAGGACTTAGCTGGGCTAACGTTTCTGGAATGTGGAGTGATGACTTTGAAACCATCACTTTCGACAGTGGAGTCGCAGGTGCCATTATGGATGATGCAGGTAATTACTCTAAATATGTCTGGTTCCAATACTATGATTGCAAAATGGTACGTTAATTAAAAGGTACATAATAGAAAAAGGCTATTCCATTCATCTTTTATGGGATAGCCTTTCTTGCTCATATAATCTTATTAAAACCTCATTTTATGAAAACAAAGCTCTCACTCATCATTATGCTTTTGTACTCTTGCTGGCTTTATGCCACACCGCGTACGCCGAAGCAAGCATTAGAAATCGCGCAAGCTTTCGTAGCCTCTCATGGTCTAATAAAATCTGACGATGCACCCCAACTTCAACTAATGAACAGTGAGATAACAATCACTCGTGGTCCTGAAATCTATCCAGCTTATTATATCATTAACATAGAAAAAGACAATGGATTTATCATCGTTTCAGGCAACGACTGTGCACGTGAGATCTTAGCATACTCTGACAGAGGCAATATAGATATGAAGCAATTACCTCCTAATGCTAAATATTGGCTGGAGTTTTACGCAACCGAAATGCAGCAGATAAATCAGGAGAGTATTTCTGGCGAGAACCAATCTGAAAGTCAAGACCTGAAGACAAGGGCTGTTCCACCGGCAATAGCCCCACTTTTAGGCAAAATTGAATGGGACCAAGGAAATCCTTATAATCTGGATTGTCCAGAAGAAAAAGGAGAACTCACCGTTACCGGCTGTGCTGCTACGGCATTGGCCATGGTTATGAAATATTATGAATATCCTCAAAAAGGAATTGGTAGTTACAGTTACACTACTGCAACTTTAAAAAAATCACTTTCCGTAAACTTTGAAGAAGCCAACTATAAATGGGATCTGATGCTGCCTCAATACACAAATGCAGCAACTGAGGAACAAAAGAAAGCTGTAGCCGAATTGATGCTCCACTGTGGTGTAGCTATGGATATGGATTATAACTTAAGTGCAGCCGGCGGTAGTGGGGCAGGCATCTTCAAGCAATATAGTGCCCTGACGAAATTCTTCGGGTATAATCCTAATATATACTTTGAAGGACGTGATTATAATACTGAAGGACGCTGGAAAAATATGATTCAAAAAGAATTGATTGCCGGGCGCCCTATTCTATACAGTGGACAAAGCACCGAAGGAGGTCATGCATTCGTATTGGATGGCTGTGACGAGAATGACATGTATCATTTTAACTGGGGATGGAGCGGATATGCAAATGGATATTATTCCTTAAGCTCCCTGAATCCAGGATCAGGCGGCACAGGAAGTGGAAGTGGCGCCTATAATAATATGCAATATATTATGCTCCTTGTACAACCGAAGACAACAGGAGAAGTTATTAGTGGCTTTACATTAGAGGGAAGCATGGATATTACAAAAAATCAATATGAAAGAAATGAAAGTATCAGTGCAAAGTTTACTAAAATATGGAACACTTCTACTCCTATGAGTGGTGTTATCGGATTAGCTCTATATCAAGGAGATGAGTTCATCACATTTCTTACAACACCCTCTTCTATTTCCAACATTGATGTAGGAAGTGGTTGGAATAGCATCACATTCAGCGGCACAATTCCACCTACTGTACCTAACGGCAAATATCAACTTCATTTTGCCTCACAAAAGGAAGGTGAAAAAGTACCAAGCATGTTACGCGGTCTGGAAGGTAGAAGCATCTGTTATAGTGTAGAGATTACTGCTAATAGTATCCTGCTAAACAGTATAGAAAACAGTTCCGATTTGTATCAACTCGCTCCTGCAGAACTTATTGGTGAAGCTGTAGAAGGAAAAGATATATCTTTCAAAATACAAATCGAAAATAAAGGTTTAAAATATGAAGATGATTTTGCTATATATATACGTAAGAACGGAGCATTACTCCCTTACACGCGCATCAGCGACTATACTGTAATACCAAGTAATACTTCCAGCACTATCACTATCACAGGAAACCCCGAATTACCTGCTGGAGAATACTATGCTATAGGAAGTTACCGTAAAGATGATACCTGGAAACAGTTTACTAACAGTGAATTAAGATTGGTTTTCACAATTAAAGATGTAGAAACAGGTATTGAGCAAACTGAATCTTTTGGAGGGTTAAAAGTCATTCCTACAAATACCGGCTTGGAGATTACAAGTGAAAATTCCAGCGAAGTTATTGATATATTCTCCAGTCAGGGAGTTAAGATAACGAGCGTAAAAGGAACACAAACAACCGTTCCATTGTCACAAAGTGGACTATATATCATAAGACAAGGTAAGAATACTCTAAAAGTATTGTACAATCCAAAACATTAAATATCCGTACAAATAAAAGGATGAATTCATTTGAGAAATCAAGAATTCATCCTTTCTATTATATAGTTAGACTTCCTTCTTTCAAAATATCCACCAATATCGGCTTTGCTCCACTCACAAAACACTCCACAGCAATTACCATCAGAATAAGTCCCATCAGGCGCATCATCACATTATTTCCCGTTTCCCCTAAGACTTTTACCAGCCGTGTAGAGGCGCGCAAGATGAAAAATGTAATCAAGTAGATAAAGGCGATCATACCAATCAGTACACCTTTCATTTGGATAGTATGGGCATCCTGCATCAACACAATGGCATTTGCTATGGCACCGGGACCGCAAAGCATCGGAATTCCTAAAGGGGTGACAGAGATGTCATCAGCATAAGTTTTAATCTCTTCATCTTTCAATTTCATTTGTGTATAACGTGCTTGCAACATATCAAAGCCGATTTTAAAGATGATGACACCACCGGCTATACGAAATCCGTTTGTAGAGATCCCAAAGAACTTGAACAGGAACTGACCAGCAAAGGTGAAGATCATAATCGTGATGAAAGCCACTAATGTAGCACGAGACACTACAGACTGCCGCTCCTTATCCGTCATTCCATGGGTCATGGTCAGAAAGACAGGCATAGTCCCGAGAGGATTTGTCAACGTAAAGAAAGAAGTGAAACAAAGCAAAGCGAAAGGTAAAATAGTATCCAT
Organism: Bacteroides sp. AF39-11AC; assembly: GCF_003474285.1. Classification (NCBI taxonomy): domain Bacteria; kingdom Pseudomonadati; phylum Bacteroidota; class Bacteroidia; order Bacteroidales; family Bacteroidaceae; genus Bacteroides; species Bacteroides sp. AF39-11AC. The sequence goes on from NZ_QROH01000007.1 coordinate 210,110, forward strand.
AGCTGCAAATTATGTGTTTACGCTGACAAAATTACAACTAATCCCTCAATGTCACAACAATTGGAGCAACTCTTTCAAATCTGTAATCTGATAAGTAGGCTTAAATGGAAACTCGGTACGTCCCGTTACATTATAGAACACCTGATGCATGCCTACTCCCTGAGCACCCGTTATATCATTTTCCCAGCTGTCACCTACCATCAACGATTCACGCAGTTCAGACTGGGTAGCCGACATGGCAAAATGGAAAATCTCGGGCCATGGCTTTAAGATACCAATATCATCTGATAGAACTACTTTCTTGAAATAATGGTCAATTCCGGCAGAACGCATTTTGTGGCATTGCAGTTCCTGGAACCCATTGGAGAGAATATAAAGATTATATTTAGGTGCCAAATATTCCAGCACTTCCTGCGCATGGGGCATCAATCTGCTTTTTGTAGGAATAACCGCAAAGAAGTCATCAGAAAAAGCTTTCGCTAAAGCTGCATCCCCCTCTCCTACTGCCTCCAGCGGAAAGAGAAAACGTTGACGATTCAATTCTTCCTTTGTCACTTTTCCATCTGCATATTCTGCCCACAATTCGATATTACGCTTCTCATAGAGTTCATAGAAATGTTCAAAAGACCGAAAATAGCGATCATATTCATATTTGCGATACATTTCCTCAAATGTATCACGGGCATTAAAAGAAAAGGCCCAGAGAGTATCGTCCAGGTCGAAAAAGATATTTTTGTATTGCATATAAAAAGAGAATGGCAGGGATAACCCTTCCCTGCCATTCTTATAATTTAATTAAGTTATTTTACTTGGATAACCAGGTATCTGGATACGCTCCAGAAATCTTTCGGATTCGTAATCTTCAGAACGAGCTGATCTTTATCATCTTTCTCCAAAGCATAAGAACCTGCCGGATGAGTGGTCAAGACATCTGCACTCTTGGAGTACAACTTAATTTCTTTCGTTGTACGAATATCAACCTGAGTGAAATAGTCCTTATTGATGTCACCATCCTTAAGCACTTGCTTTTTCTGGAAGAGACCGGTATTTGTCAGAATATTCTGATCCTTCAGTTCTTTTTTTGTTCCAAAAACAAACCAAGCAGTGTTCAGTGCCTTATCTTGCTCAGCTACCGTTTTGGCCTTTGCTTCATTTTCGGCAGTAAGCACTTCTTTGTCAGTTGACAGGCCAGTCACAGCTGCATCCAGTTCCTGAATACGAATATTCTTGGAGGCAAGTTCAGCCTGCAATTCCTCAATACGCTGGGTTTTGGCTACCAACTCCTGGGTCAGAGATTCTACAGCTTTCTTCAACTGGGTAGAGTTATTCTTACTACTTTTCAGCATAGCTTCCAGTTTAGCGATCTGCTCTTTGTTTTCCTGCATTTGTTTCTGGATAAATTCAATATCAGTGGCTATTTGCTGCTTAGCTGATAAAGAACCTTCTGAAACCGCACCACGCTGCAAGTCTACGCGGCTTTCGGCGGCATTGATTTGGCGGAAGCCTTCAGAGATATCATTGAAAGTACCCATCATTTCATCCAGTTCAGCATTACGCTGAGTAAGTTCCATCAAAAGAGAATCATTTTCAGCTTTCAGTTGGTCTTTACTTCCACCTGACAAGCCGTCGCACGATGCCATAACGGCCGCACATACAATTAAAACTGCTAACTTTTTCATACGCTTTTGTTTTACGTTGGTTAATGAAGTTATTTAATCGTCTATTCCTGCTACTACTATTACTATTTCTCCACGCGGGTCATTGGCTGTGAAATGCTCAATCAATTCAGTCAGAGTGCCACGCACCGTTTCTTCGTGTATCTTCGAGATCTCCCGGGATACAGATGCCTGACGTTCCGCACCGAAATGCCCTGCAAACTGAGTCAGCGCTTTCACCAGACGGTGGGGAGACTCATAAAACACCATGGTACGACGTTCTTCTGCCAATATCTTCAGACGTGTCATACGTCCTTTTTTCTGCGGAAGAAAACCTTCGAAACAGAATTTTTCATTTGGCAAGCCCGAAGCAACCAAAGCCGGCACAAGAGCTGTAGCCCCCGGCAAACATTGTACCTCAATACCGTTGCGAACACACTCACGCACTACCAGAAAGCCCGGATCAGAGATTCCCGGTGTACCTGCATCCGATATTAACGCAACAGTTTCACCCGCCTTTATTCTATTAACAACACTTTCCACCATTTTATGTTCATTAAACTTATGATGGGATTGCATTGCGTTCTTTATTTCAAAATGCTTCAGTAAGATTCCGGAAGTGCGCGTATCTTCGGCAAGAATCAAATCCGCCTCTTTCAGAATACGAATAGCCCGGAATGTCATATCTTCCAAATTTCCTACCGGAGTAGGCACTACATAAAGTTTTCCCATATCCGTAATTGCTTTAGCTGAAGTATTTCTTAAGAAGTTCTATAAAATCAACCACCGTTTCATTTTCTTCATCAGGATTAACGGTAGAAGAAAAGAGTTCCAATGCCTTTTCCAATGAAGGAGCAGCCCCCAATTGGCGTATCACTTCATTCATACGGGCAGTATCACCGCCAAAAATCTCACGGGCAAAGCGGAATGAGTCATTCAGACTGATAGCATGCCGCAGATCAGTGGCCGGTTTTATCCGTTCTGCTAAAATAGGCGATGCAGAAGATATTATTGCGGACGGTTCAGGCTCGGGTTTGGGCGTGGACTCAGGCTTGGGAGATACGACCTCTACCGGCTTGGTGATTTCAACAACGACCGGTTCTACAGGAATCGGTTTAACCGGTTCAGGAGCAGCGACCGATTCGAGAATAACCACTGGAGCGACAGGAGCTTCAGGAATGGCAACTACCTCTACGGGAGTTTCGTCCAGCAGTTTCTGCAAAGCATCCAGTCGTGCACGCATCTGCTGTATATTCCGTTTAGCTACTACCTTCAATGTAGGGTTGGCGTCTGTTGCAAGAACTTGCATTAAATATTTCAGTTCCTGAATATCCAGTTCTATGTCGTCCAATAATGTCTGCATTTCCTTTCGCATCACAAATGTTAATGCCGCAAATGTAGAAATAAATAATGAAAAAATATCGGAAAGCCATTAAAAGTGTTATTTTTGCGGCTAAAATAAACATTTTAGAACAATGGTATTATTCTCGGAAGACCATATACAGGAAACCAATCGTAGAGGAAGAATCGAAGTTATATGCGGCTCAATGTTCTCTGGTAAGACGGAAGAGCTGATCCGCCGTCTGAAACGCGCAAAATTCGCCAAACAACGCGTAGAAATATTCAAACCTGCCATTGATACACGTTATTCGGAAGAAGAGGTCGTATCTCACGATAGCCATTCCATTGCTTCTACCCCGATTGATTCATCGGCAAGTATCCTGCTGTTCACTTCAGAAATCGATGTAGTAGGTATCGACGAAGCGCAATTCTTTGATAATGGTCTGATTGATGTGTGTAATGAGCTTGCCAATAATGGCATACGTGTTATTGTAGCAGGTCTGGATATGGACTTCCGCGGCCTTCCCTTCGGTCCTATGCCGGGACTTTGCGCCATTGCCGATGAAGTATCCAAGGTACACGCTATTTGTGTGAAGTGCGGGCAATTGGCCTCCTTCTCACACCGCACTGTCAAGAACGACAAACAAGTCCTTCTGGGAGAAACAGCCGAATACGAACCCCTCTGCCGGGAATGTTATCTGCGGGCAATAAAGGGAGACCGGACTGCCGCCGGTGGATAAACTATAAATAAAAAGCAAAAGTCTTATGGAACGTAAGAAAATTACATTCGACAGTTTTATCCGTGCTGTCATTCTCGGTGCTATCATCATTGGGGTATTAATGCTCCTGAAGCGATTGAGCGGCGTATTGCTTCCGTTCTTCCTTGCATGGCTTATTGCTTATCTGATATATCCATTGGTAAGCTTCTTCCAGCATAAGCTACGGCTAAAAAACAGAATAATATCTATCTTTTGTGCCTTGTTTACTCTCAGCGTTATAGGAAGCGTTGCATTCTATCTGCTTGTGCCGCCCATGATTCAGGAATTCCTGCGGGTAAAGGATTTATTGATAGAGTACTTCAGCACCACTCATACAGCAAGCAATGTCCCCACTACCCTCTCCGAATTTATCCGGCAGAATATCGACCTTCACATCCTAGAGCAAATGTTCAGCCAGGAGAATATATTGGATGCCCTTAAAGTAACCGTTCCTAAACTATGGTCGCTTATATCGGAGTCTATCAACCTCTTATTCGGGTTCTTCACCGTCTTCCTTATCCTATTATATATAGTGTTTATTCTGCTTGATTACGAAAGTATTTCCGAAGGCTGGGCACACCTGATGCCAAAGAAATACCGGAAAACAGTAACCGGCATATTGAATGATGTAAAAGACGGCATGAACAGATATTTCCGCGGACAGGCATTAGTAGCTTTGTGCGTAGGCATTCTATTCAGTATCGGCTTTCTGATTATTGATTTCCCGCTGGCCATTGGTTTGGGATTATTTATCGGTGCGCTGAATATGGTGCCTTATCTACAAATCATCGGCTTTGTCCCCACCATCATGCTTGCCATTCTGAAAGCTGCGGATACCGGTGATAATTTCTGGATCATCATAGCTTCGGCCGCTGCTGTATTTATAGTAGTACAAATCATACAAGATGGCTATCTCGTTCCCCGTATCATGGGAAAGATTACCGGTCTGAATCCGGCTATTATTCTGCTCTCCCTATCCATTTGGGGATCGTTAATGGGAATGCTGGGTATGATTATAGCTTTGCCGCTTACCACTCTGATGCTCTCCTATTATCAACGATACATCATTAATCAAGAAAATATTTATAAGGCAGAAACCACTGAAGATCAACCAATAGAGGGTATAGAAGAAAAATAATGCAAACTTTTTTCCTCATATTCCTTGCAAATTAAATAAAAGTACCTATCTTTGCACCCGCTTAACAGCAATAAAGGTTTGATTCGCTAGCTCAGCAGGTAGAGCACAACACTTTTAATGTTGGGGTCTTGGGTTCGAGCCCCAAGCGGATCACTGAGAAAAAAGCAGCTATCTAAATTAGATAGCTGCTTTTTTCATTCAAATACTACATTTTTCGCTCTTTGATATAAACCGAAAATTCGTATGAGTGAAACAGTTAATATTTTGTGTTACAAATCTAAAGTTCTTAGTAATGGTAAACATCCGCTAATGGTTTGTATTTGCCAAGATGGTAAGCGAAAGCATCAAAGTTTGGGCATATCTATTAAAAGAGAAACTATGAGATTTCAAAAATAACACACCAAAAGCTAAATGTCCCAATCGGGAAAGAATAATCATCCTAATCAATAAGAGAATATAATGATATACAGAAGACCACTTTAGATAAAAGGATAACAGGTACTTTACGGTTATAATTCTTATTGCAGCCACAAGTACAAATAATGTTGCCAATAAAAAAGAAAAAAATACAATCATTAATTTTAGATTTGCATAAAAGTTGTTTTCTTTAGTCTTTTATTAGCAAACGAGCTGTTTGCCAATTATAAATTTTCTATCTTTGCAGATAGATTAATAGATAATGATATCATAATATGCTGCAAGAAATAAAATTGAAGAATTTCCCTGAAAAAATATCAGTAATAAAAGCTCCCGGAGAAAAGTTACAAATTCATTTTTATGGTCCAAAATCTTATAATAATCAATTGGCATTGATTACACATTATTTGCATAACGGAGAACTGGTTAAAGAGTCTTCTCGCCAGCAAGCGATTAAGTTTCTCCGAGAATATATTGGGTATAAATTTCCCAAAATAGAAATAGCAGATAGCATTCTTTATAATCCTTTACAGGCAGGTTTATTTGGGGATTTCTTTCATATACCTTTCCCCGACCCTGTCAACTATAGATTTACTTTTATAGACCTATTTGCAGGGATGGGCGGATTTCGCTTGGCAATGAGAGAGCAAGGAGGCAAATGTGTCTTTTCATCAGAATGGAATAGCTTTGCACAGAAAACTTATATGGCGAATTTTGGTGAGATGCCTTTTGGGGATATAACGAAAGAGGAGACAAAACAGTATATTCCAGCCCAATTCGATGTGCTTTGCGCTGGGTTTCCTTGTCAACCCTTTTCCATAGCCGGAGTTTCCAAGAAAAAAAGTTTAGGTAGAGAAACTGGATTTAAAGATAAAACGCAGGGTACACTATTTTTTGAAGTAGCCGATATTATTAACCGCCATAGGCCTAAAGCTTTTTATTTGGAAAATGTCAAAAATCTCGTTTCGCACAATAAAGGGAACACCTTTAAAATAATCAAAGACACCCTAGAAGAACTTGAATATTCTGTTCATTATCAAGTAATGGATGGGAAAGCTTTTGTTCCTCAACATAGAGAGCGCATTATGATTGTAGGATTTGATAAAAGATTGTATCATGGTCGTGAAAATTTTTCTTTTCCTGAACTAGGAGAACCAATCCGAAAAATCAGAGATATTTTAGAAGCTGAAACAGATTCAAAATACACGCTTACAAATAATTTATGGGAATATTTGCAAACTTATGCAGATAAACATAAAGCAAAAGGAAATGGTTTTGGTTATGGCTTGGTTGATTTAAATGGCATAAGTCGCACTTTAAGTGCCCGTTATTATAAAGATGGATCTGAGATCTTAATTCCACAAGGCGAGGGAATGAATCCAAGAAGGCTTACACCACGTGAGTGTGCTAGGTTGATGGGGTATCCTGACAATTATATTATTAATAGTGTATCTGATTTACAAGCATATCGTCAATGTGGCAACTCTGTAGTAGTCCCTTTGATTACTGTAGTTTCAGAACAATTAGTAAGAACCATGTTAATGGAAAATGGATGAACGATTTAGCAATAAATATATTAAAAGTTATTCATCCCTCATTGCCATCAATATCCTTCTTTAAAATTTGATAAGGAGAGATTTCCTCAGCTACTATACTGAGATTATCTTTAGATGTGGAATATCTTTTAGGAATTATCTTATATTTATCAATAAAGACCTGATTTAAAGCGGAAACAATCGCGTCTAAGGTTTTGTCTTTATTCCGTGGTTTCAACTGACACTCCCAAATAACCATTGTCCTCCATCCGATATAGCGTAGTTTTTCACGAACTTCTATATCTCGCTGTTTATTTCTATCTATTTTTTGTTTCCACCACTCAGTACGGGTTTTAGGTAATACATAAAACTTGCAGTTCTCATGCCCATGCCAAAAACAACCATTAATAAAAATGGCTGTTTTGTATTTAGGAAGTACGATATCAGGTTTTCCTGGAAGAACATTTACATTCACTCTGTAGCGAAATCCATGACTAAAAAGATATTTACGTACCATTAGCTCAGGTTTTGTATCTTTCCCTTTTATCTTAGACATGTTGTAACTACGTATTAGTTTTGAATGAACATCAGCCATTTTCTATCATAATTATTATGTGTAACCTTATTTTCTTAAATAATTTTAGTATACCCTAATTGAGAAACATAATTACCATATGTAACTTGAATATCAGACAGGAGTTCTCTGTTAAGCATCTTCTTATTATCAAAACTTTTCTTGTAAATTGATACAGGTATTGAAAAACAGTATCGCAGGTCAAATATTAAAGTCAAATCATCATCTATATCATTATGATATAAGTGGTCAAACTTTAATATGCATTTATACTTTTTATCATTAAGCTTTATATCTCTCTTTTCGTTATTTTTTCTTAATGGGTGTCTTATGATTATACCACTTAATAGCTTAAGATTCTTGCCGTATTTATTCTGGGAATAGTCACACGGACGCGTAATATTTAAAACTATATCCTCTATGATTGTTCCTGCGGAGCTGACTTGAGGAGATATAAGCTCTCTTACAATTTCATCATCCGTTATTGAATAAAGTTGCTTTAACAATGACGATTTATTTTTGGCAATGATGCCAGGAAGCGTTTTTCCTTCTAAATCACTTCTTAAACTAAAATGAAACCAACTATTTAATTTTCTATCAATTGTATTGCTTGTTATTGAAGATAGATCATATAAGCCTTTTTTATTCTCATCTGAAATTTCAAAGTTTGCATCAAATTGTGGAATATTTGATAATAAAACATTATTTAAGGCCTCAAACAAAGTCGATCTTTTTAACATAGGTTCAGAAGCATTTGAAATGCTTTTTCCCCCATGGCTCTCTATGACTTTTTTAAGCTTATCTGTAAACTCTTGTGTCCTCTCAGAAATTAAGCCTCCAAGTACGATGTTTGCAGCTTGTTTCAATGCGTTCTTCCAAATGAGAATTTCTTCAATGGCAGAAATCTTCTTCAATTCTTGATCGATGGATACTAATAAATTTGTATAGTCATATTTCATAGAACTATTGATCGCATAGTCTCCTTTATTCTTTATAATAAGGGAATACGGCATCAAATTCATTTCCTTTAATCGCTCTTCTATAACACTTTTCTTGGAAATATCTTTAGTCCATAGTATCAACACATAGAATGCTCCCGGCTGAATAATTGACCTTACCCAACTAGTACTTAATTCCACATCAAAGTGGTCTGAATAGAATAAATCTAAAAACAGAAATGTAACATCTGACATTTCGTTTTCCGGATAATCATCCCCGTCTGATAAATCTGCATTATAATATTTACATCCAATACCATTTTTTTGATAATATGTAATTATGCCTTGGATTTCATCAAGTTTATCGTCTACAATAACGACATTTGGTTCAAAATAATTCATATATTAGTTTTTATTAAATACAAGTTTCACGATAGCTCCATTGTAAAATTTAGGGATTCCGTAACTGTTTACTTCGGATTCATCTACTATGTCGAATTTTCCATATTTCATCATAATTGTGTCTACTAAATACAACCCTATACCAATTCCATCATCTTTCCTAGAAAAGAAAGGTTGAATGATTTCGGATATGTCATCTTTAAATCCAGGACCATTATCCGCAATAATAACAGTTGCTATATCATTGTTTTTGAAACATTTGATATATATAGCTTTTTCTTCTCGATAAACGGTGTCGAGCCAATATATGCTATTATCTACAAGATTCATTAGCATTGTGGTAAAAAATCTCTTCTCAACTTTCAAACTATCCATGGTTTCATCTAGGTCAAAGTGAACCTTGATATTTCGATCGCTCAATTTAAATTTATAATTATTAACAGCGCGTTTAATCGTAGCACTAATGTTTATATTTCCATTTCCTCCTTTTCTTAATACAGAAATAATACCTTCAGTGTATAATTTTAATTCAGCTACTTGCTCCTTAATAATATCCTTATCAAGTAAATTTTGGCGAACAGTTTCTTCCATTCTTGGAACAAGCTTTTCAATTTCATGTAATGCAACTGAAGCCGTCATACCAACCCCTGCTGGTATTAACAAAACTTTCGTATCTTCTTCGTATTTTTCTTCTAATTTTTCAGCTTCTTTGATTATCTTTTCTTTCTTATCATCTGTATCAATTTCAGAGTTCCAAACTAATTCTTTAAAACTATTAATTCTTGATTCAAAATTCTTTTCAGCTGTTTTCCGATTGTAATTCAGCCATCTATTTCGATCAGTAGAACGAATATTCTTAAATTCTGTAAGCAGATATCTTAGTATAATATAAAAGAAATCAAATGACTTGTTATGAATAAAACCTTCACGGTTCGTTTTTTCAATAAGTGAGACAGACCGTTCCGGATCTAGATAAACATATCCTATATTTTGGTTATTTGAAAACCACTCTTTGTTTTGAATACGTTCTAAGTCAATTCCCAACCAATCATTCCCTTTTTCACCATAATCAAATACACGCATATCACCTTTAAAGACTTTAATTCCAGCGTGTTCTTTTAAAATAGCTTTAGTAAGTCTACTATCACTGGAATAATCTCTCATGGAAGTCGAGTCTAAATCATACGAGAAAAATTCGAATAACACACTACCAAATGGCAGTGATTTTAAATCCTCATCAAATTCCTGTAAAAGAACTTCTATTTCAATATTATCATATCCTTGCTGCACATATAAAGAGCGCAAATAAGGTCTTAAAGAGCTTTTTATATTTCTATCGTAATGCTTATCTTCTTTGATTATTCTTTTACCAATTCTATCATTATTTTTCAAAGAAAATTCATATTCAAACGTTACATTGAACTCTTGATCTACAAATACTGTAATTTTATATGGTGCTTCTTCCAAAAGTTCTTTAGTCGAAGGAGAATCTTGCAACCATTGATTATCAAAAGCCAAGTTAATCTTAAATTGATCTTTTTCGAGACGTGGAGATAACATAGAAATAGTCTGACTTTTTAATTCTTTAGCCATACCTTTAGTCCAGTTCTCTTTTAAACCTCGTAATTCTATATAGGTCCCACTCTTATTTCTAAATCTAAAAGCCGTAGGATCTTTTTTAATTTTCCATGTAACAGGAATATCAGATAAATGTTTGGATAAACCAAATGAGTCCCAATTTATTGATAAATGTACTTCATAATTAGCAAGTGAGGTCGCCAGAATTTTATCATTCTCATCTTTTGTAATAAGTAATGGTCTAGTAATAAGTGTTATCTCTGTTCCCAGTTTGTGAACAGCAAAACGTCCAATACCTTTTTCGCCCATTGGAACGCGATGAAACAGTGGAGATTTTATTATTTTTCTTAACGATGTGGAAGTATCTACAGGTTTGCGAAAATCACTTCCCGGTTCTAACCACACATTCTCAATTATTTCAGATGTCATACCTATACCATCATCTTCAATAGATATAAAAGCTTTCCCTGATAAATCTATATTATTAAAGTTTACATCTATTTTTTTCGCATCTGCATCATACGCATTTTTGATAAGTTCATAAATAGCCATAACGGGACTTTTTATTAGCTCGTCTCCCAATAAACTAAGTATATGTGCTTTGGGCCTGAAAGGTTTTTGCCTTATCTCTTCATTCTCAACACTTTGTAATAATTCATTCGAACTATATTCCTCGGGAGGGAACTCAATCTCGTACTCATGAGGGATAACTTCTTTATTATTATTATCATTTATTATAATAGTATTGAAACTATCTTCACTATATCCAGATTTTAGTTTGAAGAAAGGGATATTTTCTTTATATATGACGAAACCTTCATAAGAATCATCTGGATTTCTTATAATTATCAGTATGTCGTTAATATTATTTTCCTTCAAATAAGGAAAATTCTGTCCAAAACGTGTTAATCTATATTCATTTCTGGTTCCTTTACCATAATAAATAGCACGGCTATCCGTGTATAGGCCACTCCCCCATTGGATTGTTACATATTTGTCCTTATTATATCCTTTTACTCCCGGGGAATCAAAAAACAGTCTCCAAGAGCTTTTAGGGAGGTGAAAACCAGCCTGATGAGCACCGGTTGCACCTACATCATTGGCTTTAATAAGTTTGAGAAAAATTATTTTAGCTCTATTCAGCTTGTTTATAATGTGTTGAATATCCTGTTCTTTCATTTTGCTCTTTTTATAAAGTTATTAAAGGAATCTTTTAAGATGACGATTATAAAGACTACAATCTGTTTTGCAAAAATAAGAAATAAGCCCAACTAATATGAGTTTTATCCCATAATTTTTCGATACTATAATTTTAAATCTTAGCATATTGATTTTTATTTAAACTATTATGCAATATTAGCATGCAAACTACATCTTTGAACCGCATGCAACAATGAGTAATTTTATCCCAACTAACGAAAAAATACAATAAACCGTTTTTTAATTTAAAGAAACAGGATTATTTATAAATAACATTCTCTTCTCCCTACTTCTCTATATCATCTCATGAGTACCAGATCAGAGCATTTTTACAATGCTAATTTCTACAATATTATAGTCTTAGTCCTCCTTTGAATTCCATTTTTAACAAATATAAAATAAAAGCTTAGTATCAATACAATATCTTTAAAATAAAATTTGAGCCTTCCTAAAACCTAATTATAATCAAGTTTTGCCATTAAGTTTATTCTAGAGAAAAATATACTTCTATTAGTATTCCTCATAAACAAACTAGCGCATTTCATGACAAGCGATTATCTTCTCTGTTCTTACTTTTGAAGTTTCTCTCTTTTCTTACCCAAAACAAATAATGGAGAGTGGGGTTTGGGAGGGAATAATCATTAATAAAAAGAACAGTATGATGAAAATGAAGACATTAAAAGAGGGTATTGTGGCTCATGCGGATAGTTTTGGGGAATTGTTTAAGTTCTCGGCGGAGCATACTTGCAGGAGTATGCTGCATAGCTTGGAAGAGTTTGCTAATATGGAGTTAGTTACTTTTAAAGAATTGACGGCAGGATTTTTCTTGGGCTTTGAACACTATTTGTGGGCTTCGGGATGTTCGCGTAATACTTCGGCGTGCTATTTCCGAGCATTGCGGACCATTTGTCGGGAAGCAGAAAAGGAGAAAGAGCTGAAAGACGCTAAGCGGCTCTTTTGTGAGGTGTTTATGGGATACGAGGAGACGAGGAAAAGGGCGCTGAGTATTGAACAGCTTCGTATGGTGGCGGATGCTGATTTGGAGGATACACCAAGTTTGGGGGTGGCACGGGATCTGTTTATTCTTTCTTATTATCTACGAGGGATTCCTTTTATTGATTTGGCTTATTTGAGGAAGACGGATATTCAGGATAATGTGCTTTGCTATCGCCGTAGTAAGACGGGGAGGATGTTGACGATTACGCTTGAACCGTGGATGTGGGAAATTATCGAGAGGTATTTATGTGATGATTCGGGTTCACCCTATTTATTAAGGATTATACGCCAACCGGGAAGTATACCTGAGGAGAGGAAACAATATGAGAGTGCCTTGCGACTTTATAATAAACATTTGTATCGGTTATCTGAACGATTAGGATCGGGGGTGAGACTGACTTCATACGTGGTACGGCATACGTGGGCGACTCTGGCATATAATGAGGATATACCGGTAGCCAAAATTAGCGCAGGATTGAGCCATGCTTCGGAAGAGATAACACATACTTATTTGAGGTCGTTCTCTGATGAACAACTGGCGGTGGTGAATTTGCAAATGGCAGCATTGGTTAATCCGATGGCAGCAAAGGAATGGAAGAGGAAAGAAAAAGGAAACTATAAAGTGAGGAAAAGCACTAAGAATGAGCTTCATACTTCTGTTCCGATTCCCGGTAGGAAACGGAACGATTCCGGCGGTAAAGGAACGACTTACAATTGAGATAAACAAGGAAAGCAGGAAATACTTATCGAAGTTTCCCAGTTTTCTGTAAAAAATCAGTTAAATTACAACACCAGACACGACAAAAACATCTCTCTCATCCTGAAAGTTAGATTTTGTCTCAAAAAGTCATGTCAATAAATATTATATTCCTGTAATAATATAGTATATCAGTGGAAAAGCTCTTTGTATTGATTAAAAAGCTTTCACTTTTTTTGTTTGAATACAAAGTTCCCCTTACCCATACCTTAATACGGAGCATCTCATTATAAAATTGAGGAATACAGGAAGATAAAATTGGTAATTGTCTTCCTTTTTAGTTAGGAAGGACGATTATTATCCGCCTAATTTATGGTTACGGTAGCGCCCGTTCCGTTTCCTACCGGGAATCGGAACATTCCAAACAAAACAGACAATAATCTACATAAAAAGCAAGCGCTATATGTTAACACTCAGAACAAAACTCGCCCTGGCGGTACTGCACGACATACAGTATAAGGATTACCAGTTGAGTACTTCCCTTAATCCTTCGCCTTCCGAAATTACGTACCTGCTGCAAAAGCTATCAAAAGGACGCCTGATAGCACTGATAGAAAATCGACCGGATAATCAGCCGGATAATCACCCCGAATCCTACCGCCTTGCCTGTGCATATCATCAAATCAACCTCCTTTCCATTCTTGAAGCATTGGGAGAAGGCGTTTACTTCAATCGCCCCAGTGACGAAAAATTCTATTCCTGTTATGGGACAACAGCCCGCAAACTGGGCATTGTCAATCAGATGACACGCCTTTATCTGATGGAAATTTCCATAGCGGAACTTCCCGTGAGCGAATGCCTTATCGAGAACTCCATACCCCATATCTAAACTGTGCAATAAATCCGAATTGCCATGAAACGACTTTATTTGCTGTTCCTGCTGCTCAGTCTGATGAGTACCGCTGCCTTTGCCCAACGCGTGGCATTGCGTACCGACCTGCTATTGTGGGGAACTACCACACCCAATGCAGGAGTGGAAACCAGCATCAGCCGTCATTTCACAATGGCACTGAACGGGGCTTACAATGCCTGGAAGTTCGGCAATGATATGAAGCTGAATCTCTACCTGATACAACCGGAATTACGCTACTGGCCTTGCCGCAAGTTCGAAGGACACTTCCTGGGAGTCCACGGACATTACGCTTACTACAACGTAGGCCAGATCCCTTTCTTTTCGGGCATGGAAGACATTATTTACCGGGGCGACCTGTATGGCGGAGGCATCACTTACGGTTACCACTGGGTGCTGGGCGACCGCTTCTCGATAGAAGCCGTAATTGGTGGCGGATATGCCCGCATGGAATATGATAAATACCGGTGCGCAGGCTGCGGCGAGCGCATGGGACATTATAAAAGGAATTATTTCGGGCCTACACGGGCCGGTGTGTCACTCATTTATTTCATACGATGAAAGTTATGGTAATCCTCTGTTGCATACTATGGTTCTGCACCTCCTGCACGTTCGATTTTGACGAACCGGGAGTGTGTCCCTACAATGTACGGCTGAATTACCGCTATGCCGGCAGGCCCGACGCCGGACAACTCTCCATGTATGTGGACAACATCCACCAGTTCCTTTTCGATGCGGACGGAGTGTTGAAGGACATCCGGCTACTGAAAGGTGACAGCCTGGAGTATTGGCAGGGAGAGTTAACTCCCGGACGATATACCCTCGTGGCATGGGGAAACTGGGGATATGAAAGCGATGTAGTACCCGCACCCCAACCCGGCGTGACACAAATCCGTGAACTGGCAATGACTTCGGCTACGGGAACACCCCCAGGAACATCCACAAGCGAATATCGACCGAATACCGAAAGACTATACTATGGATATAGCACGTTTGAAATTCCCACTACGGGAAATTCTGTGAACCGGACCGTCTACCTGACCCACTGCCACGCCGTCCTCCGGATTACCGTACATTGGGAAGACGGATACTATCCGGCGGAAGGAACGGGAGGCTATACATTCCGCCTGCGGGGCGTGCCTTGCGAATACGGCTTTCCGGCAGGTTACGACATACCGCTGGCCGGTGGTGACGGAGCTTTCACATTTCCCTCCATAGGCAGCCCGGTAATATGGCATCAGGCCAAGGCGGCGATGAACTATAACGATGAACTGACGGGAGAATTGGTAACGTATCGCCTGACATCAGGATCACATCCGTTGCTGAGCATCTACCGGGGTAATGAGCGGATTATGAAGGAGATTGACTTGCAGCTATTCTTTCGTAAACTGCCTGTCAATCTGGATGAAAACACGGAACAGGAGTTTGACCTGCTGGTAACCATCGGGCAGAAGATTGTGGTAACACAGCTCAGTTCGTCGGACTGGGCGGAAGGCGGAGGACTGGGATAAAAAGGCAATTAAAAATTAAAGAGGCTGGATGAAAAGGATGAAGAAAATAATAGGATGTCTGGTTGGGGTACTGCTGACTGCGGAAGCATGGGCGGGCGGAACTTTAACACTCGGTTCGCATGTCTTTACGCAGGGAGACAGTCTTCACATAGAACTGCTGCTTAATCTGAGTGATGCAAAAGCGGGGAATGCGGAGGCTTATCTGTTCACCCCCGTGCTTCGTGGCGCAGGGCGTCTGCAAGAGCTGCCCGCTGTGGTAGTGAGCGGACGTCGCCGTGCCCGTGCCGACCACAGGCGGCAGGCGCTTCAACCGTCTCCCGGCTATTTGCCTCCTTACCGTACGCTTTATGACAGAAACCGGAAAGACAGCATTATTTATAAGGTATCCGTTGCCTATAGCCCATGGATGGAACACGCTTCATTGGTATTGATGCGCGAACGGCGGGATTGCTGCCGGATGAAGATGCTCGGAGTAGAGCCGGTGATAACCGATCTTGCCCTGACAAGCCCTTTCCATGTTCCGCAGGGACAGGTATCAATTTCACAGGGGCAAATGGCCGTTTCACAAGGACAGGCTGTAAATCTGCCGGAGCAGACGGCAATCCCGCAGGCAGTTACAGAAAGACATGAAAATGCCACCAACCGACAGGAAACTCCAAGCAGACCGGACTGTATGCCCTGTGCCGAATGTACAGCCATGGTGACTTACCTCACCCCCGATATGGAAACTCAGAAACACCGTTCGGAAAGTGCCACCTTATATATAGACTACCCTACCGGAGTTTATGACGTTCGCCGCGAATTCCACAACAACCACCCCGAACTGGAGAAACTGGACAGCTTGATGCGTCCACTTACCGAGGGGAATCTGGCAAATATTTCGAGTATCTCCATCTGCGGTTACGCTTCGCCCGACGGGATATATAAGGATAATGAAATGCTGGCTTCCAACCGCGCACACTGTTTCAAGGAGTATATGCGTGCCACGTATGCACCGGGGCACGATCTTTATAAAGTTTCTTCCGTGCCCGAAGACTGGGACGGATTGGTGGAACTTCTGCAACGTCACCCCATGAATCACGGTGACGAAGTATTGTCCCTCATTGCCCGAACCGGCATTTTTGAAGGACGCGAAAAGCAATTGATGGATATGCACGGAGGAACCGTATATCGGGAACTACTGAAAAGCTATTTTCCGCAGTTGAGACGTATCCGTATCACGGTGGGCTATGAGGCCCGCGCTTTCAATATCGAAGAGGCGGCAAGTCTGATATATACCCATCCCCGCCTGCTATCATTGCAGGAGATGTACCGGGTAGCCGCATTCTATCGCCCCGGCACGGAGCAATACCGTGAAATTTATGAGATAGCCGCCTACCACTTCCCGGACGATGTGCTGGCCAATATCAATGCTGCTTCGGCGGTAATCATGGCTGGTGATCCGGTAAGCGCACGGCAATATCTGAACAAGGTGGCCGATGATCCGCGTGCATGGAATGATTTCGGTGTGCTGGCCTATCTGGAAGGTGACCGGAAGAAAGCGGAAGAATGGTTTCGCAAGGCACTGGGCGTAGAACCGGAAAAGGCGAGGAAGAACCTGAAGAAAATGAAGAATGAAAAATAAAGAACGAAAAACAGAAAACAGAATAGAGAATAAAAAGAACGAGGAATGGAAATAAGTAATAACCGCATAAAAGTAACAAGCATGAAAACATTCGCTAAATTCTTTCTGCACTTTTCATTGGTGATACTGTCCTGCCTGATGGCTGGTTGCACCTCCGAAGTGGAAACAATAGGCGGCACTCCCGAAACACCGGAGAACCCGCAGGCCAATGACCCTAACCGCCGTTCGGTGGTAATCTCTCTACAAAACAAGCTGATCCTTGTAAACAGTACGCCCGAAAGCCGGGTTGTCACCCGCGACGGTATAGCCGAGGAGGATGAAAACCGCATTGAAAGTTTCGATATTTATGCTTTCGGCAGTGATAAAGAGGAAGGGCCTTACACCTTTCAGGAACGTTTCGCCTACCGTTCGGATGCCGGAACCCTGCCCGCGGGTACTTCCCCTCTCGAACTGAAAGCGGACGAGGCCGCCGGGAAAATAAATGTGGTATTCTACCCCCGCAAGGGTTTATTCACCAAGTTTTATTGCGTAGCCAATCAAACCGAAATGAATGATGCCACAGGAAATATATACACGAATTATACCCCGTTACAGCAAAGTTCTCAGACACAATCCGGTGTACCGGGAGATATAGTAACAAGCCCCGGAACGCCTACCGAAAGCGATTTCATTAAATTGAATACCCCGCTCTTAAATCCCACCGGTTTTAATGCCAATATCCTGCTTGCCCCGCTGCCCATGTCCGGTGCCAACAGTCAGCCTACCGACTTGCGCGAATACAGTATGGGAACTTATGTGCGACTGAATGTTTCACTCACTCGCGCCGTGGCACGCTTCGATATAGTAAACGATGCTACGAAGTCTCATTTTACTATCACGGATATCAGCATGGGAAACGGAAGACAAGGTGTAACACTGTTCCCCATTCGTCCGACAGGAGATGTTCCTGCCACAAACGGCCAACTGATTACATACCCTTACCGCCTTTTCGACGGACTGAATGCTAACGCAGGAACTACCACCAAAGCTTTCTATTGCTACCCATGTAAAGCCATAGATGCAGGATTTTTGATTTTGAAAGGACTGTATGCCATGAACCTGACGGATGAAAAGAAAGAAGTATCTTATCGCATCCCTTTCGAACGTGTGACCGATGGTGACGGAAGCCTAATCGAGATAAACCACAATCACCGCTATACGGTGCAGATAACCGAAACCGACCCTTTTGAACTGACAGCCAATATCCGTTTGGTGGATTGGGAAACGGGTGACTATATAGATGATTACGAACCCGAAAATGGGCTGGAGACTGTCATCGTAGCAGACCTGCTACCCGCAACAGAAACGACTTATGACATCAACACCGGTATCATCACGTTGGCACTTAAAACAGGAAGTAGTTTTACCGCTACCACCGGCTCCAATGCAGGAGTCGAAGCGCAATTAAACTACTATGGTAATAACACTGCTGACAACTGGTTGAAACTGGAAGAAATCCCTGTTACCACAGCACGAACAGGAGCCACGCAGAAAGTGAAATACAAAGTAACTCTTAATGAGAATTATACAGGCGACAACTATCCCCGCGGCATTCTCTGCCTGATGGACAAGGCAGGAGGCGGTGAGGAAGTGATACTTATAGATATAGACGCTACTTTGAGTGCCCCCATCGTAAAACCCACAGGTGCTGCAATGAGCCCCGACGGGGTAAATAACTGGAATGCAGTAGACAATACACTCTATCTGGTACAGACAGTCAGTTCCAAAATTTCCACAGGTACGATAGTAGTCACTTCCGTGGGCGGCAGCAAGATAGAGATTCCTGCTGATGCGGGCATCACAGTCAGTCCGGCTTCGAGCCCGCACACCACGCAGGAATATACTTTCCAATGGGCAGGTACGGATGCTACCGACTTGACTGAAAAAGAAATCACCGTAGCCTTGAAAAATCGTTCGGACGAGACAAAAGCCGAGAACATCAAAGTGAAATTACTACCTAATCGACTCGATAACTTACAAATAACAAATCAAAGCGCAGGAATCAGCCTTTCATCTATAACAGCCACCACCGCCACGCTTACTATGCCTGTCATCAAGGACAAGCAATTCACCCTAACAATGGATAATTATAGTAAACCTACCATAAGCAAGTGCCCGTCATGGCTGGAAAACATTACACCGGTGTCTACACGTAGCACACCGGAAAGTAAAACAGCAAGTTTCACTTTCAAACTGATAGAGGACGCAGCAAGTTTCGATGATACGCAAATCGTATTCACAAACGCTTCCGGAGGAACAGGAATAACAGTGAATATTGCGAGAGAATTCCAAGCACCCACAATTGAGGTAGTCAGTACAGACCCTTCCGCTAATTCATATATATCAAGTAGTAAATCACTGAACTTGTATCAGTTGAAATCGTCTTATTATTCTACAGCAACGTTGAAAATATACTCTTTGGGAGGAAGTGTATTACAATTACCCGGAGGAGTAGAAGCTGACCTTGCGGAATCTAATACGAAAGAGCATAATTATGTAATAAAGTACCAAACAAGCAGTTTCTCACTTAGTGATGCGAACGGTGGAACACTCTATGTAAAAAACTTATCGGATGATACAAAAAAAGAAGCAATTGCGGTTACTTTTAAATCATCATTGCCCACGTTTACAGCAAACAAATCCGGAATAACCTTCACACGGGCAGCAACAGACGTAGACATGAAATTATCTACAACAGATACAAACCTTTGGGGAATAACTAATTTTACGGTGACATTTAAAGGAGGTACAACTTATAGTTATGATGAAAGCTCAACAGATTCACGTGCAAAAGACTATCAGACCGTAAACCAGGAAAGTAAAACGTCGGGAACTACTACCACTTTCAAATTTACATTTAAGAATGTCACTATCAATGAAACTGCAAAAAATCTATACTATTTTAAGTTTAAAGCAGATGATGTCAGATTTCCCGACTACCAAATTGATGAATGGACAGGTTCACCTGTTGTGTACGGAATGACAACTTATGCACTGAATAATTACTGGATTTATTCACCGCATACAGAGGCAACGTGGAGTAGCATCAATAGTTCCGTACCTTCAGGATGGAGCTTCGTAACAATGGATCAATACAGACTTTTTTCCGGTAGATCTCAAACTAATTATGATGACATTGCTTCTTACAGCATTAATTTTAATTCTCTTCAAAAACAAGTTTTTAACATTGGACGACATTGGTCAAAGGATGGATACGGTGGTGATTTATCAGCACGGACCCTTGACATTTATAGTGGCTTTACATCGTCAGCTTATGGCTATCCCCATAGAACAGAGAATCATTATTATTTCTATTGCAGACCTTTTTAAAAAAACATTCAAGCGAATTTGTAATCCGCTTGCCTCTAATATTAGGATTTAGAATCCTTCGTTCTTTGACATGTTGGAATGATTTTTATAATGCACAAAAGTGTCTCTATAAATAGAATATACATTTTGATAAAAACGTAAAAACCTGTTCTTCGGGATGCTGAGAATAGAAATTATGATTATCTTTGTAAAGCCTTCATCAAAACAATAAGATTATTGATAAAATAAAGGAGGTTGAATTATGAAACGCAATTTTAACAAAGTATTCTCTTCTTTAAAGAAGATAGCAAAAACTAATTTACCTGCCGGAGCACAAGTTCTGTTGTATGGTTCGAGAGCTCGCGGAGATGCTGATGAAACATCTGACTGGGATGTGCTTATCATATTAGATAAGGATAAACTGGAGAAATCAGACTATGACAACGTTTCATTCCCTTTCACCGCTTTAGGATGGGACCTGAACGAACGCATCAATCCTGTACTATATACTCTTAAGGAGTGGGCAGCCAGTAGCTTTACACCATTCTATAAAAACGTAAATGAGGAAGGAGTAGCACTATTATGAAACTATCGGATGAAGAAAGAAAAAGTCTAGTCATTTTCCAGATGGAAAAAGCCCGTACCACTTTGAAACAAGCGGAAGGTAATGTCACTCTCTGTTTTTGGGAAGTGGTAGCTAATCGTCTTTATTATGCTTGTTTTCATGCCGTTTCTGCACTCCTTATAGAGTATGGATATGCATTCAAAAGCCATGAAGGATTAGTCAATCTATTTGGGATGCATTTTGTTAGAACCAACTTAGTAGACATAGAACTGGGACGTTTACTATCCCAATTACAGTCTATGCGCGAAAAAGGTGATTATAATTGTATTTATAATGTTACTGAAGAGGATATATCTCCAATGATTGAACCTGCAAAAAAATTAATAGCAGTTGTTGATCAATTGATTACATCGCACACTAACGCCTGACTTTTAAGCGTTACCCTATATTTATAAAATCATTCCAACATGTCAAACGAGCTTTCGTTCTTTGGCATGTTGGAATGATTTTTTTGTGAAACTCCCTCCCGGCTTTTCTCCAAGAGACTCATTCCTCATGCCATAATTATTCGAATTATTAACAACGGCAAGACTCCGGTTTTACCGATAGTATTCATTATAAATATTTATAAATTATGGCAAACGAAATCAAGTATCAAATCAACGGCCAACTGGCGGACAATACCGTAACCGTGGACAACAAAGAGGACATGATCCTCGTCCCCGTATCCATCGGCAGTGCGGACGAAAACCGCATCATCGCCGAACTGAAAGCGGAGGACTCCGGCCTGCGTGAAGAAACCATCCGCCACGTCTTCGACCTGCAAAAGCGGATCATCAAACGCATGCTGATGACCGGTATGAGTGTGAACACGGGATTGTATTACGCCTCAGTCGCTTTCCGCGGCGTCATAGAAAACTCCACCTGGAATCCGGCAAAGAACTCCATCGTGGTGAACTTCAACGTAGGCGCCGACCTGCGGGAAGCCATCAAGGCAACCACAGTGGGCATCATCGGTGAGAAAGGCAGCGCCATGTACATCGGCGGCGTGCAGGATGCCTCCACCCGTGCACAGGATGCTTCAGCCACGGCAGGACGTGCTTTCACCCTCACAGGCGGCAAGCTGAAAGTGGTGGGAACCGACCCGTCAGTGGGTATCACCCTGAAAAGCAGTTCAGGAAAGGAAACCAAAGTAGCCGAAGACCTTTGGGTGACAAACGATCCCTCGAAACTGACGTTCATCATCCCTGCCGATCTGGCGGACGGGACGTATGAACTCAAAGTAACCACACAATTCGGCAGCAACAGCAAGACCATGCTGAAAGTGCCGCGCAGCGTGATGAAAACCATCTATATAGGCAAAGCACCCGATGGAGGCGGTCTCGGTCCTGATGGAGGTCTGGAAGAGGACCCGTTAGGATAGTCCGGCGGCAACCGTACTGCTACGGCAGGCGTAGGTGGCCACCTACGGATGGCATAGACGGCCGTCTACTACCGGCGTAGCTGACCGTCTACGCCACCCGTAGCAGTACGGCCCGGGAAATGCCTCACAATAAGATTATTAACTTTCAAAAACAGTATAGACAAATGATGAAAACGAAAAACATTCTTTGGATGTCGGCTCTGCTGGCCCTGCTTGCAGGATGCAGCCAGGGGGAGCTTGGCACCGACGATGCTCCGGGAAAAGGAGTAGGCAAAGAGATCCGTCTCGTATTTAGTGGCGGAGGAGAGTCGCAGGAATACACCCGCGCCATCGCTTCCGAAAGTGAGAACCAGATAGACAACCTGGACATCTATGTATTTGCAGCCACCGCCGACGGCGGAGACTACCAGTATCTGGAAACGTGGAAAGCCGCCGCACAGGACGACACCGCAGCGAAAACCTTCAAACTGAGCGGTGCCGGAACCGCCCGCAAGGCCTCCATCTTCCCGACGGAACTGAAGGGCATCCCCAACCTGAAACTGTATTGCGTAGCCAACAGCACCACACTCTACAAAGCCGACGGAGACCCGATAGACCCTCTGGTAGCGGTGAAAACCAACGCCGCCACCGGAGCCATAGAAACCGCCGGCACGAAAGCCACGGACTTTGAAAAGTACTGTACCGCCAAACTGGAACCGGCAGGCACCGCCCTGGGCACTCCATTAGTAATGACCGGAAGCGGCACAACGAAGATACTGGGCAATATCGCCACGGTGAACATCGAACTGAAACGCCGCGTGAGCCGCTTCGACATCGACAATGAATCCGCCAAGACGGGACTGATCATTGAAAGCGTCGCGCTGGGAAACGGACGCAACCAGGCTACCGTGATGCCGGGGACGCTGACCACACTGGATGATGCCGGTCGTACTGCCAGCCTCATTAAGTACCCCGTAGCCGAAGGCAGCTATCTGATGCTGCCCAAAGCCAATCAGGGAGTGACGGAGAGCGCCCTCTATACCTATCCTTTGAAAGACACGGACGAGGCGTTCCTCATCATCAAAGGCAAATACCAGAACCCGATGCAGAAAGACCCTGTGCCCGTGGAATACCATCTCGACATACAGCGCGCTCCCGATACCGGCGGAGCGACTGCATTCATAGACGTAGTGGCCAACACCCGCTACACCCTGCACATCAAGGAAGTGATGGAAGCCACCATCACCGCCTTCTTTGAAATTGTGGACTGGACCAGTGGCGGCGGGGTCATCGTAAAACCCGACAATGCCGCGCCCGTAGTAACCGCCCTGAATGTGGAAGGAACCGATACGGACGTCGCCACCAAAGAAATCAGCGTGACGGCCGACGGTACGGAGAAAACCATCACACTGACCGCTACGGCCAGCGGCAAGGTACAGCCGAAGTTCAGCACCACAACGGGATGGGACATCGACTGGCTGGAGCATGACGATACCAGTTACAAGTCGGAAGTCGTAGACGGAGTGACCACCACTACCATGACCTTCAAATATACGCTGACTGCCGCCACTCCTTATGTTCCCGTTACACTGACCTTGGCCAATGAATCGGCTTCACAGGATGAATCAGTTTACACTACGCTGGCCATTGTACCGCCCGCCACGGCACCGGTACTGGATTTTGCCACACCGGATGCGGCTACGGGGAACTTCAACTTATACGATCAGGCGAATGGTAAACTCACGATGTATAAAACAAGCAAGAGCAGCATCACACTCGGGGCAAGCTGTCCGTTCGGAACGAAATTAGTATTGAATAATCAGCTTCCCTGGCTGGAAGTTTCGAAGAGCAAATCAGGCCCTGCGCCAAGCACGACGGGTACTCCCGCCACGGATGTTCCTGTTTCTACTCCGGTGGAAGAGTACTACACGCTTATGCTGAAAGACGTGACAGCAACCAGCGATGTAAACAGCAAGTTCGAGATTATCAATCTGGGAGATGCAAGCAAGACACTGGAATTGACGGTGGAATTGCTCGATCCTGCCATTACAACGATTGAACTGACGGGGACAACAGGCGGAGCCGCTTACAATAACTATAAGATTACCGATGTGCCCCGCACTGACGGAAGCACCGTTGAGGTGAAAATTACTTCTCCGCAAGGCGTGACGGCAAGCACGCTGTCGTCCTGGTTCACCATTGCCGAGACCACCGCCTTTGCAAGAACCGCTCCGACGGATGCTACCGGCAGCCAGACATTCACCCTGACCGTGAAGGATGCCGTAACCGACTTCACAGCCGCGCCGATTGTGCTGAAAAATAATATCTCGGGCATGGAAGACGTGACAGTGCTGGTGAGTGCGGCTGCTGTAGCTCCTTAATTCAGTAACCCATTAATAACAATAAGATTATGATTAAAAATAGAAAACAGTTTTCCGCATGGGTGATAGGCCTGCTTGCCCTGTCCCTTGCGGGGTGCAGCGAAGCGGAAGTGCCGTCGGCCACTACTCCCGGTGATGACCCGCTGGTCAATGACCCGACGCGCCGCGAAATCATCCTCGGCTTTCAGAACAAGCTGAACATAAAGACGGCAGGCACTACCCGCGCCGATGCCCCCATCGCCACGACCGAAGAGAATGAAATCACTTCGCTGGATATTTATGTGTTCTCTTCGGACAAGGAGGAAGGGCCATATACTTATCAGGAACGGTTCTGTTACCGTTCGGACGGTTCTACGATACCTAACGCTACGAAAATTATATTGACCGTGGAGGGTTACAATATAGCACTCGCCACCCTGCGCCCCAAGAAAGGCCTGTTCACCAAATTCTACTGCATTGCCAATCAGCCGAAATTGCTGAAAGCCGGAGCAGAATACACCAATTTCGTAGCGCTGGAACAGAGTTCACCGGGTGCGGACTATAACATTGTGACCAAAGCGGGTATTCCCACTGAAACGGATTTCCTCACCTTTACCACTCCGTTGCTGGATCCTGCCACGGATACGGACATCTTGTTGACACCCCTGCCGATGGTAGGTTCCTACAGTCCTGCGCTCGACCTGCGGGATATCAGTATGGGGTCCCGTACCCGCATCAATATGACGCTGTCGCGTATCGTCTCCCGTTTCGATATCATCAATGACGAGAAATTGTCACATCTCACCATCACCGGTGTATCGATGGGGCACGGCCGCAAAGGCGTTACCTTCTTCCCGGTGGTTCCCGTGGAAGATGCCGATCCGGACAAGACGCTTATCACCTACCCCGACCGTGACTTTGACGGCGCCAATGCCAATAAGGGTACACAGACAGGGGCTTTCTACAGTTATCCCAGTCCGATTGCCGACAAGGGGTATCTGATTATCAAGGGAAAGTATGCGCTGAACCAGACGGATATACCGCAGGAGGTGAGTTACATGGTAGAGTTTGAGCAGTCGGTAGCGGGTACGGGTGGTTACATCGAGGTGAAGCCTAACCACCGCTACACGGTGCGCGTCACCGACGCCGACCCGTTCAAGCTGGATGTGAACATCACCGTTTCGGACTGGACGGATGGCGGGGACTTTGAGTATCAGCCGGAAAATGAGCTGGCTATCGGGACACTGACAGGAGTGGGAGCAACCACTATTGCGGGTAACAATACAGCCACCGTCTCCCCGGATGAGACTGAGTATTTCAGTATTCCTTTCACCAGCAATTCGGAAGCGGAATGCAGCATTGTCTATACAAGTTCCGCGGGTGGCGGTGCCGAGTGGCTAAAGACGGAAATCACACCGGTAACCCGTGCCGGATCGGCATCTTATACTTGTAAAGTGTCAAAAGCCGATAGCTATTCAGGGAATCTTTTCCCGAAAGCCATCATCTTATTGCGCAGCAAGGCGGGACGCGAAGAAAGCCAGATTGCAGTGAAAGCAGCCGTAGGAGTACCGGAAATTGCTGCGGCAACGGGGACACCGTCGGAACCGGATGCGGCAAATACCTACACTGCCGGAAGTGAATCACCGGATGTGATCACAGGGACACTCAGCATGCAGAAACAGGCCAATGCCGGAACCACCTCGTCCATGAAACTTACTGTGACTGCCAAAGGCGGTAGCCGGATTGTAGGTTTGCCTGCCTGGCTGAAAGCGGATAAGACGGAAGGACATAGTACTGAAGCTATAGACTATACCTTGACGCTGGACCAAAATGCAAAGGATTTCCCCACAGGACCATTCCCGGCAAATGCGGAGGCAACCTTTGAGATACAGAATCTGTCGGATGCGGCAAAGAAGGTGACGGTAACAGTTAATGTGACGGAAGCACCATAAATAGGAAATGAAGAAGAAATGATGAAAAAGGTCTTTGTGACATAATAAAAAAACTTCTGAAAATAAAGAATCGGGTAGGAAGGAAACGATGGGGTTTTCTTCCTACTTTGGTTTGAATAGATTTCGTCTGGAAATATCAAAGGCTATAAATTAGTAAAGCCCAAAACATAGAAAAAGCGTGATTCACAGTATAGTATACTCCCACTCCAATCCTCCGGCATGCTTATACTTAGAGCTATCATTACAACACAGACAGATTGTCGAGCAGCTTATATTGTATTTTTCGGCAGCTTCTTTAAATGTATTGAATATTTCTCCGGTGGTGATACACCTTATCTTCTTACTTCTTTGTCGCACTGTATTCTTGAATTTACAGCTTTTACAGCTGCTTCCCCGCAATAAATTTCCCGGATATGCCTGCCAGGTCTTACCACATTCACTACATTGTACTAATATGGGTTTATTCCTGCTTACATAGGTTCCTATAACTTTAATTGTAGGCAACAGCTTTGCGATTTCCTCAACAAAATCATCATGGGTTCTCCGTGCTTTATTGGCACATTTCGGACAGCCGGTTCTATTATATTTCGCTACAAGATGATAGGGTTGGGTAAACCATATATAGCCACATATTTTACATTTTATTCTTATAGAAGTATCAATATTGATATATTCTGCCAGAGGGATAACATTGGGCTGTAATGAATTTAATCTTTCAACAAAGTCATTATGTGTCATTTTTAAAGTACCGGCGCATTTAGGACATCCCGAACCTAAACGTAAAGAAGACGGTCTCACATGCCATTCATGATTACAGACTTTACATTGTGCTTTAATTCTATTATTAGCTCCTGCAAAATCACCAATAATTTCAATCTTATCATTTATTTTAGACAGTTCTTCTCTAAATTCCTCAGTGCTCATTCGTCTTGAATCAATTTGAGCATTCTTCTTAATTTTTTCCCACTCACTTGTACCAAGGTTCGAATTTAATCCGAATTCGGAGAGAATCTTTTTTGTTATTTCAATCAGTTTATCTGTATTCCGGCGAGAAACAAGATCGCAATGTGTCACCAGGCAATTATCGAAAGGAGCTGTTGCATCATCATAGTGGTCGTATATAGTTATGAGTTTGATGCCTTTATATTTGCACAATAGATGCTTTTCCCAGTCTTTCGCTACCATATTTTTATGCCAGTGCCACGAACCGGGCTCTACGGCTACTTTTAAATCAGGCACATATATGTCTAATTCAACTCCTATCACCGTTTTTTCTCTTGACATGACTTTAGATTCGCCCAGAATATGAGCAAATGAGTGATATATGAACTGTTCTAAAAAGGAGGTGCAGGACCTGTGACAGTTAGGACAGCCACGTTGGTTCAGAACATCATGAGGTCTTATTTGATACTCATATCCGCAGGCATTACAAGCGGCATAAGTGTATGATTGTTTATATACATTGCACCTTCGCTGACAACAAAATTCGGGTCGATTTTATGGAGACGCTCCAAAAATATCTCCATCGTCAAGCGCTGAGACGCTCCTTTCTGGGATCGTCCACATTCCGGACATCCCCTGCCACTAAGAACATGTGCAGGAGTGATATCACACTCATGTCCACATTTCAAGAATCTGAATTTAGTTTTTTCGAGTGCCTTCACATACCGGCCAGTTATGATAACGTCATCTCTCAGGGATTTTAAGTCTTTCACAAACTCCGCATGAGATTTCAGTTTGACTCCGGCACACCTGGGACAGCCATGTCCGTGCAATAGACTTCCTGCACGCGGCGACCATTCACAACCACATTTATCGCATCTTACATCAATTTTAGAGTTGTAATCCTTGTATGTTCCCAAGACAGTAACTTTTAAATTCTGTGCTTTCAATTCATGACAGAAGTCTATATGAGTTTTTTTCTTTACCATACGACTAAAACCTTTTGTTTTGACATATAAATATCTCGCATAAAGATAGTCATTTCGATAAAAAAAGAATAAGGATTCTTCCAACTTTTGTTTATACACAAAATTAAAAGAAAATATAAAACACTTGTTGATAAAGTTAATCTAACTCTATAAGATAATGAATTATAGCATCAAAATATAAAGACTATTTTATCTTCCACACAAATATACTTATCTCGTCTTCATCTTCCCCAAAATCTTAGGAAACTGCCAAAAGAACAACAGCGTACAGCAAATTGCAGCCGTAGCATCGGATATAGCCTCAGCCGCATATACTCCGGTCACTCCCATATAATGCGGCAGTATCAGTGCTAACGGAATCAACAGAATAGCCTTGCGAAGCAAAGCGATAAAAATGGATATCTTAGCCTGCCCCAATGCAACAAACATATTCTGACAGGCACGTTGCAAGCCGAAAATGGTCATACCACCCAGAAAGACAGGCATGGTCCAACGGACCGTTTCTATCAACTTTTCATCACTTGTAAAAGCTGATGCAACCGTTGACGGGAACAGGATCATAAGTAGCATCAGAATCAGATTAAAAGAGAACATCGTGATCAGTGCAATACGGAAACAATCCTTCACACGCTGCTTATCACCATGCCCATAATTGTAACTTACAATCGGAATAAAGCCTTGCGCAAACCCCGTCAGCGGCACACTGGCAAACTGCATCGAAGTCTGTAATATCGTCAACGCACTGACGTAAATATCTCCAAAATCTTTCAAGCTGCTATTCAGCACAAAGCCCACCAAACTCTCTGTACTGGCCATAATGAACGGAGATACTCCCAGTCCCAACATCGCAACAACAATTCCCCGATTCAACTTCATATAGCGCCTCTCCAAAGGCAGAGAAGCCTTCCGGGAAAACAGGAAAGACAGTACCCATGCGGCACTGCAAGCCTGAGAAATCACCGTAGCCAAAGCAGCACCTTTCACCCCCATATCAAACCAGAAGATAAAAATAGGATCAAGAATGATATTTAATAAAGCTCCGATTAAGACAGAGTACATGGCAATGGCAGGACGCCCCTGCGCATTGATAAAGGAATTCAGTCCGGTGGAAATCTCTACAAAAACAGTTCCCAGCAAATAAATGGAAAGGTAATCAACCGCATAACCCAATGTATGTTCCGAAGCACCTGTAAAGAGCAGGATAGGCTCCATGAAAGTATAGGCAATGAAGGAAGTAATTAAAGTAAATAGAATCAGCAGGGTAAAACCATTCCCCAATATCTTTCCGGCACGCTGGCGGTCACCTTGCCCGAGGGCTATGGCAGCCAACGGTGCACCACCACCGCCCACTATTGCTGAAAAAGAAGATATCAATACCACGAGAGAAATTGTCACCCCTACGCCTGCCAATGCATCCGTCCCGATGCCTGGTATGTGTCCGATATAGATACGGTCGACAATGCTATAAAGCAAATTGACGAATTGTGCAGCTACTGCCGGAAGCGCCATCTTGAAAACCAGTGGCAACATACGCTCGGTTCCCAGACGTTCTTCATATTTATTGATCATCGTGATTCTTCTTTTCTAAAAACGAGTGCAAAGGTACAAGAATTTCCACTCGCCCCCAAAGTAATGGGGCGGCTTTTACAGGAAACGGAAATCTTATTCCCTATACGCTTTCGGTGACATTCCTGTAAGTCTTTTGAAATACTTACCAAAGAAGGATTGGGACGGAAAATTAAGTTCGTCACCTATTTGCTGTATGGTCATATTGGTCGATCTTAACAGTACCTTGGCTTCGAGCACTACATATTCATCGATCCATTCTCCTGCGGTTTTTCCACTATAACTTTTAATGGTCTGCGAGAGATATTTAGGACTCAGACAAAGCCTGTCTGCATAGAATTCCACTTTTCTCTCTTGTTTATGGAATGCCTGTACTTGCTTCAGGAAATTCCGCATCAAGACTTCACTTCTCGTTTCCTTAGTACCATCGGGCAGTTTATGAAAGTAATAACCCAATCCATAAAAGAAAGCAATGGTGAGATGGCGGATAATTTCCATACGGTTAGGATTATCTGTCACTTTGATTACACTTTGTACCATCTTACAATAAGTCAGCATGGCATCCAGTTGTTTATCTGTTAGTGGTATGACCGGTTTATTACGCACCGAAAGGAAATTCGAGAACCGATCAGGTAAGTTCAGGCTCTCATTGAATCGTTCAGACATAAGTATATAAATCCCTTCAAAATCATCAGAACAATATTCATGCTCTATTATCTGACCCGGCAAAACGATGGATATGGCTGGCGCTTTAATCTCAAAAGGTATCATATCCACCCTCCCTTTAGACTCTCCTTTCAGGCAAATGCCACAAATAGTCATATCCATTTTGAAAGGCCCCGTATGTGGTTCTACTTTCTCATTTCTGTAAATATAGTAGTCGTCATTCAGGAAATTCACATTCTCCATCCCTTCCAACTTGGAACGCCAGTTCAGTGATATAAGATTCTTCATATATGTGTTTTTGACAACAAAAGTAGGCTATAAAAACAGATAAGCCAAACTAGTAAGTGTTTTCGTCCAACATTCCATCCAAAAGACCTTTCTCCCGGCCAGCATCCCCTGTACTTTTGCGCCAGTTTATAAATCAACAAATGAGTAGAGAAAAATATAAAAAATTCAACAAATCTATTTAAAAACGAAATGCAAAAGAAAATATTTATTACAGTAGCGTTGTGTCTCAGCATCTGCACAGTCAAGGCACAGAAAATCCCCGATTCACTGGCTCAAGATTTCAGAAACTTTCTTGCCAAGAACTTCTCTATGTATCGTACTGTAAACCTGAACTGGGAAACCAAGTGGGCACACAATTATACATTTACACAAGATGGAAATGAACTGGAAAAAGGAAAAAGACGCGACCTGCACAAGATCAGTTTTTCTACCATGATCCCTGTACTGAAATTGAAGAAAGTATCGTTGTATGCCAATGTGCAATACAGAAGCTATCAGTTCGATGCGATTGAGAAAACCCACTCCGCTACGTCAGCTATATTTTCACAAGACGGGTATGACTACTTTGCCGGAGGACTGAATGGTACCTACTATATTAATGTATTCAACAAACCGCTGGCTCTATCCGCCTCCGTAATTGCAGACGGTTGGGACAAAGGTTTTGGCAAAGTACAAGGGTTATTGTCTGCCGTAATGATTTTCAAGCATACAAAGACTACCACTTTCACAGCCGGCATCATGGGGATGACCTTATTCAGTAGTATCCCGATTATGCCTATCATTTCTTACTGGCATCGATTCAATAATCCGAATCTAAGCGTAGACATCACCATGCCAAGCCAATTTTACATGAGATACCAACTGAACAGTCATCGTTTTTCCGCCGGAGCTTCCATGACAAGTGATAATTTCTACATGAAACCCAACCTGAAGAATGTGCCGGACATCTGCTATTTCAGCGAAGCTACTTTAAATCCGGAAATCGTTTACGAATACATCATTAACAAACACTTTTATCTGGTTGCACGCGCAGGAGCTTCCATGGTGATGATGGCCGGACTTTACAGCGATACAAGAAAAGGCATAAAAGTACGAAACGAAGAAGGCCAGACAGAAGTGGAACCATTGGTGAAAATGAAACGGAACATGGTTCCTTTCTTCAATCTGGGAGTTTCGTATAGCTTATTTAAATAGCGGCTAAAGATTTTCTTCACTTCTGCAAATGCTTATCGCACTGATGCGTTTCCGATTAACGAACGAGCATGTATTGAAAATTATTTCTGTGTTTATTATTCATAAATCAAATATCCCCGCCGAACCGTTTTCATATACTTATGTTCTTGTCTGGATATAAAAGTATAACAACGAATATGGATTCTCTTCTTGATCTGAGCGGAAGGGTAGACATAGTAACCGGTGATTGATACTTACAGATAATTCAAATCATAAATATATAAATACTTCATTATGTGTACAAGAGTAGTATATTCAGGAACCAATAAAATGGTAGTAACCGGTCGTTCAATGGACTGGAAAACAGAGATGCATAGCAATCTTTGGGTATTTCCGAAAGGAATGGAAAGAAATGGAGAAACCGGAGTAAACTCATTACAATGGACATCCAAGTATGGTAGTGTGGTGGCTTCTGCTTTTGAAATAGCCAGCACGGACGGAATAAATGAAAAGGGGTTAGTGGCCAATCTACTGTGGTTACCCGAAACCGAATATCCGGTAAGGGATAAAAGTAAACCTGGACTTGCCATTACAGCATGGGTACAATATATGCTGGACAACTTTGCCAGCGTAGATGAGGCTGTTAGTTTCATTGATGAAAACACCTTCCAAGTGGTATCCGATAAGATGCCCGACGGCTCTCGCCTGGCTACTTTGCACCTATCAATCTCTGATGCAACAAGTGATTGTGCAATATTCGAGTATATAGGTGGACAACTGACCGTCTACCATAGTAAGGACTATAAAGTGATGACAAATTCCCCTACCTACAATAAACAATTAGCACTGAACGAATATTGGAAATCAATTGGCGGGTTAAGTTTCCTGCCCGGAACCAATCGCCCCTCAGACCGTTTCGCGAGAGCCAGCTTTTACATAGATGCACTCCCTAAAACTGATGATCAGAGAATCGCGATTGCAAGCGTATTCAGCGTTGTCCGTAATGCTTCAGTTCCTTATGGTATCTCGACTCCCGAATCTCCTGAAATATCCACGACACAATGGAGAACGGTTTCGGATAGTAAGAACTTGCGCTATTTCTTCGAGTCAAGCCTGACACCGAATACTTTTTGGGTAAACTTACAGGAATTGGATCTGTCAGAAGGAGCACCGGTACTTAAATTGTCCATAGCCAATGGGGAAACTTACCACGGTAATGCAACGAAAGACTTTAAACCGGCACAAGCTTTCCGATTTATGGGAGTGAAAGATTAACCGGATTTGATTGAGTATACATATAAAACAGTGCAGCTATTCCACTAAAGGAATACTGCACTGCCCATATAGAAATTATCGATTTGCTTTACGCTTCTTCACCTCATCCACGAGTTTTGAAAAAGATTTATCCCTTTTACGCTTTTCATGTTCGGAAGTAGAGAAATGCCACGCTTCCCGTCGAAGTTTCAGATAACTTTCATAAACCTTACGGTCCAATACGCCACTGCTTACCGCTTCTAAAACGGCACATCCTGGTTCGTTGATGTGCTTGCAATCCTTGAAACGACATGATGCAGCATAATCTGAAATCTCCAATACCTCTGCAAGAGAATCGGGATCATCAATGGCCAAGCCAAATTCCCGGACGCCCGGAGTATCGATTAATACACCTGAACCGTCCATCAATACCATCTCCCGACGAGTAGAAGTATGTCTTCCTTTTCCCGTGGACAGGCTGATATCAGACGTTAGTAATACCGATTTCTCGCAAAGCGCATTCACCAGAGAACTTTTCCCTACACCTGAAGAGCCGACAAACACAACCGTTTCGCCTGCCGATATAGACTCCCGTAATTGGAGAATCATCTGAGGTTGATGAATACTTGTAAAAAACATCGGTATCTGACGGGCAATGTGTCTGATCTGTTCTTCAACTTTCTGCTTGTCAAACCCTAAATCAGCCTTATTGAACACCAATACAGGATTAATATTCTCTTCCTGCATCTGAACCATGAAACGCTCGGCTCTGCGAACATTGAAATTATCATCAAGACTTTGCACGATAAATGCCTTGTCAACATACGAGGCAATGGCCTGTTTATCGGCAACCGTTCCGTTTTTCTTGCGATATAAAGTCCGTTCACGAGGCAGCATATCCACTATAATCCCTTTATGTTCGTCGAATGGTTGAAAAAGCACCCAATCACCGGTACAAGGGAGTTCAAAGTCTGATTTTCCATACATCATATTCCCCGTCAGTTCGCACTGAAACAGCCCGTTTTCTGAAACGACCTCGTAGCATGTGCGGTGTACGATGGATATACGGCCATGTGTAAGAGCATTGTATGTTGACTCTTGCTTTAGTTGGCTTAACTTGTCATTCCAACCGTAATTATTCAAATGAATCATTGTTCTATCTTTTTTGCAATGAAAAATGTATAACCGTAGAATGCTTTATACTTACTGTATAGTTCTTCTTCATCAAACTGAAGCGAACTGAATTCTTCGGCGATCTTATTTCCCGCATATTTATGAAGGAAGATTTTCTGAGCTTCAATCTTTGCAGCAAAGTAATGTTCTGTCCAGCTATTTTCCGGCAGAATAAATGTGGCGACGGGAAGATAACCTGCTTTGTGTATCTTGGCTACCTGATTGGGAATCGTATCTATTTCAGGATACGCATTCACCCAGAAGTCATTGATTTCCGCAGGACGTTCGTCAGTAAACCACGAACTTTCAGAAACAGCAATATATCCTCCCGGTTTCAAATATCTACGCCACTCATTCAGCCCCCGTTCAAAACCAATATTATAAATGGCTCCTTCCGACCAGATCAGGTCTAATTCCTCATGCTGAAAAGGAAGGTTGTCCATAGAACCGACAATGCCTTTCACTCTGTCCTGCAAACCTGATTGCTTTGCATCGCGATTGAAGATATCAATAAAGTCGGGAAAAAGGTCAAGTCCGGTGATCTGCCCGGAAATATGTCCGGCCAATACCATTGTCTGTCCTCCTGTTCCACAACCGATGTCGGCGATAAGGGATTTGTCGGTGAGACCATCTATAAAGCTCAGCGCTTTCAGTGTTACGTCAGGACTTCCGGGTCCTTGGCGTTCCATATTGGAGAAGAAGTCACAGATTAATTTAAGTTCGAAATCGTGAATTGTTTTATTTTCGTTACTCATTTTCTTAATGTATTTTGCATACACGGAAAGCATAACAATGCCTTCATCATTGTACGCAGATTAAATTTGAATTATAATAATAGAAAACTACTCTCGAAAGGAGTTATCCGAGAGTAAACGAAAGGACAATCTGTATCAGAAACACAGATTGTTTATTAAACCAAATCCGATTTGAATGTCTTTGTCATGGCGCAAAGGTAAATAATATTTTGAGAATACAAAAATTGAAGTCAGACAAGGCAAGAAAAAGCAAAAAATTCAGGAGTTTGCAATGATAATATATAAAGGAAAAATTTACCTTTGCAGCCCCAAAGAAAACCAGAACTAAGAAATTATTTAGTGTTTATGAATACAAAGGTCAAAGGATATATATTGGGAGCTGTTGCTGCCGCCACTTATGGCATGAATCCCCTCTTTACCCTTCCGCTATATAAGGAAGGTATGAATCCGGACTCTGTTCTTTTCTTCAGATATCTGTTTGCCATTCCCATCCTGGGGATTATGCTCAAAGCGAGAGGCAGAAGTTTCAGTCTGAAACGGAAAGAAATAGTACCGTTAGTCATACTGGGATGGTTGGTTGCCATTTCTTCTCTTACCCTGTTTCAAAGCTATAACTATATGGAAGCCGGTATTGCCTCAACGATACTGTTTGTCTATCCGATTTTGGTGGCACTGATTATGGCTGTCGCCTTCAAGGAGAAAGTCACATTACAAACAGTCTTATGTATCTTTCTGGCTTTAAGTGGTATTGGATTACTATATAAAGGAGGAGACGGTACAACGCTTAGTCTGGTTGGCGTCGGATTAGTCATGGCATCGGCCCTCTCTTACGCTATCTATATCGTAGGGGTAAACCGACCGATATTAAAAGATGTGGCAACACTGAAAGTTACTTTTTATGTATTGCTTTTCGGCCTGTCGCTCTTTTTGGTCCGTGTAGATTTCGGGCAAAGCCTGCATGTTGTCGATAAATGGTATTTATGGGGGAATCTGATTGCATTGGCTATCTTCCCTACAGCCATATCCTTCCTCTGTACTACGCAAGCCGTGCAATATATAGGTTCAACCCCTACAGCCATCCTCGGAGCCTTGGAACCTGTAACGGCTGTATTCTTCGGAGTCATGATCTTCGGGGAAAGCCTGACACCCAGATTGTGCTGCGGAATTGTACTGATTATCCTGGCTGTGACGTTTATTGTAGCCGGAAGCAATATTACGACACAATTGGTACGGTTCAGGAAGCTGTTCCCACGATTACCATTAAAGCACACTAAAAAAGGTTAGGTTTCAGTCATCTCAAACTTACCGGCATCCTCCTGAAGAAGAACCATACTTACAGCAGCATCAGTCTCGTACTGAGTAAGTCGACAATTTTTGACCGTAATACACTCGGGTTAACCGGTTTAGAAGCATAGCCATTAAATCCCCGGCTGAGAATCTGCTCTTCGTCTGTGGCATAAGCGTAAGCCGTTACAGCGAGAATAGGTACCTCAGAAGAGAGTTTACGTATTTCAGTGGTAGCTTGATATCCATCCATTTCGGGCATACTAATATCCATCAGCACAATATGTGGATTATGCTGTCTGAACAGCCCGACCGCCTCTACACCGTTCCAAGCATGAAGAATACGGTAATCTGTCTGAAGGATGGTTTCGAAAAGTTTGAAATTACTCACATTATCTTCAACAATCAAGATGGTGACATCATCTTTTGCAATAGCCTTAAGTGTATACTCCTGAATTGTTTTTTCGGTCCTTTCAGCAGGAATGGCAGGTATCATAAACCAGAATGTCGAACCCTTACCCAATTCTGAATCCACACCAATCTCTCCACCCAACTTATCTATGATAGTTTTACAAATCGACAAGCCCAATCCTGTCCCTTGGACAAAACTGTTCAACTTTACAAAGCGTGTAAAAATATCACCCTTTTTCTCCGAAGGAATGCCGCATCCGGTATCGGTAACGAAAAAACGCAGCATTCCGTTCTCTTGCAAAGAATATCCTACTACAATACTCCCTGAGTCCGTAAACTTAATGGCATTAGTCAATAAATTAACCAGTAGCTGATGCAAACGGTTGCGATCAGTCAGAATAATGCACTCGGGCAAGCATTGAGTAAAGCGGAGTATAAGTCCTTTTATATCAACCTTTACTTGCATGGCTTTGACAATCTCTTTCACCAATGCATTCACATCAACCGGTACCTTTACAAATTCAAGTGTACCAGCCTCTATTTTAGACAAATCAAGGATATCACCGATAAGTTGCAGGAGCAGTTCGTTATTGTTTTCGATAATCTTAATATATTCCTCTCGTTCGCAACTCTCCGCTGTTGAATTGAGCAAACTGGAAAATCCGACAATAGCATTCAGAGGAGTACGTATCTCGTGGCTCATATTTGCAAGGAATGCAGATTTCAGACGGTTCGATTCCTGCGCTTCGTCACGTGCTTTGATTAGTTCCTCTTCCATCTTCTTACGCTGAGTTATAACAAGCAATGACCCTACCAGAGTGAGAGGGATGCCATCAGCTCCACGTTTTTCCACAGTAGCTTGCGCTTCCACCCAATCCATTTTGTACCCATTCCTGTCACGGGATATGACTCTATATTCTTCACGCACTTTACCTATTCGACCTTCGATCAAATCACGATAGGCGTGTTCTACCCGCTCTTTATCTTCTTTAAAAATTTTAGAAAAATACTCTGTATCTGGAACCGAGAACTTCTCCGCATCGACATTCACTCCCGTATAGCCTAACTCAATAGAGCTGTTTACATCGCAAAGTATCCTATGTTTCTGCAAATCCCAGTTCCATGGTATGATATTGGCTACATCAAGTGCCATCGCCAACTTACAATTGGTATCATAGAACTTTTGCTGCGTACGATAAAGTTCCGTATCGTCAACACAGAAGATATCAATGTAATCCTTTTGGGCGGCAGGAGCCACTACAATATTAAGATAGATATTCGGCTTTGCAAAATATTGAGTATACGTAATGGTTTTGTTTTCTATATGCGCTAACTCTGCAAAATGCAGTGTCATGACAAAATCAGAACCTAAAAGTTCACTTCCCTTATAGCCTCCAACTACTTCATCCGCAGCAAAATTCATCATAAAACGCCCGTTCATACGCTGGATTTCCATATCCGCTATTCCACCTGTTTCGTTATAAAGAAGTTTCGCCTTCATATATGCCACCGGCATGTTTTCAAACAAGGTACTCAGTTCCCGGCTTGTTTCCACCTGCCTTTGTTGCACTTCATTCAATTTTGCTAATATGCGGATACGGTGAGACAGAAAAAGAACAAAAGACAAAATAACAAAGAATATTCCTCCGAATACATATTTATATTTTTGAAAAAAATTCTCAGGGCGTCCGAAAAACACACTGTTGGCTGGACATTGCTTTGAGGAAAAGTTTTTTTGAAGCAATGCAAGATAGTTAAATGTAGGAATTGACCCGGAAGGAATGAAAAAAGGAATCTCCCGCGCAGGAGTTCCGGAAACGACTGATAAAAGGGTCTCTTTAAGATGCGCCAGAAACTCTTCTTCATCATAAATACATCCTCCAAGCATTCCACTATTGTTCATCACCGAACCTTTAAGGGCGAAAATCGGAACATTCATATTAGCAATTACCCGATAAGAGTTAGCATTAAGTACAGGCTGACCTGCAATTTCGAATTTACTGAACCAAGAGGAAAAAAGCACTCCAGTGGTACGGATATCAATATCATTCAATCGAAATAACAGACTGTCCAATGTCATACTCTCCGCTGAGTAAAAACAATATTCAAGGTTTGGATATTCGTCTGCCATAAGATGTTTCATGTCACAATCAAGCTGCTGGTTGACATAACGGTCATCCCCTATTAATATCACTTCCTTCAACCGAGGCAGCAGGTGCCGCAGTAAATCTACATTATCCTTCAGAAACATCTTTGCATGCAACACGGTCAGGTTATATTCGTCGGAGAGAGTCGAGAGTGGAACACGCTGTTCACAGGCGATTGATTTTTTTTCGATATAAGCTTGGGGAGGTCCGTAAAAATCGTCCTCCGCACACAAAATCAACGGAATATCCCCCCAATGGGCACGGATAGCCTCTTTCAAGAGCAGTGACGGATTCCCCAGCAGAAGTACGGCCTTAGGGGTATGATTGGCATGTTTCCGGAAAATTGATTCTTCAACCATAGTGAAATCATCGGCATTTCCAACCATCAGCATATTGAGATGCTCAATCAAAACCGGAAGATCCGCTTCGTTCATCCATTTCTGCACGGGCTCAATGAAACCATTGCTCCAAGGAGCATCCGAAGTATAAGTATTAATAATGAGCAGACAATTACCACCGACACCCACTGCAGAATTATTCTGTGCCTGAAGTGTCAGGGTGGAGAATAAAACGAAAAACAATAAATACCCCTGCCACATCCAGGCAGACATCCCCAATATCAAGTTAAATTTCATATATGATTACCATAAAGGTTTTATTAAAGGAAAGCCAATCGTGTATAGTTATGAACCGTTTACATCAATCTATCTTTAATCTTATAGAAAGTTCTATTTCTCCAAGAAAAGTTCAAGCAACTGCTTCCGCTTTACCGGTTTGGGCAAGAAAGCATTACATCCGGCATCTATAGCGCTGACACGGTCGGTATCGAAAGTATTAGCTGTAAGTGCTATAATCGGGATGTCACTATTGAACTCCCGAATTTTCCGAGTCGCTTCCAGACCGTCCATGACAGGCATTTTCAAATCCATAAGCACGAAATCAAACCTCCCATTACGAATCTCCTCAACAGCTTCCACACCATTAGTCACCCGTAACAAGTCATAATCTTTAAGGATATTCCGCACTAACAAAAAATTGCTATCGCTATCTTCGGCCACCAGTATTTTGAACTTCCTGTCACCACTTTCGCCAGATACGGGACGACAGTTCGGAAGAGATGTTTCCGAACAACAGACATCTCCATATTGGAAGATTTCACACGGAACCCATGCCCAAAAAGTCGATCCAATCCCCTGCTCAGAAGTGAATCCGATCTCTCCATCCGCAGCTTCAACAATTGCCCGGGAGATTGCCAATCCAAGTCCTGTACCTTGAACAAATTCATTCAGCTTCTGGAAACGACCGAAAACCCGATCCTGCAATTCTTTTGGGATACCTGCCCCTGTATCCTCCACATAAATCCGAATACCTCCTTTTTCAACGGAGTATCCCATTCTGATATATCCCGACCTGGTATATTTTATCGCATTGGTCAGGAAGTTCATCCATACCTGCTTAAGCCGGTTACTGTCGAGAAAAATCCAGCATTCCGGACAAGGACTATCTTGAAGCAATTCCACGTCAGCGTTCAGAATCTTCGACCGCATCATCACATAGAGTTCATTGCACAGTTGCGTCAAGTTAAACCGTTCCCGTTTCCGATCAATAATTCCCGACTCAATCTTCGAAAGATCCAGAATGTCATTGATTAGTCGCAGCAACAAGTCATTGTTGGACTCGATGATATGCCAGTACTCCGCCTTTTCATCCGGGTCGTCACAATCAACCAGCAATTCGGAAAATCCGACGATAGCATTCAGCGGCGTACGTATCTCATGACTCATATTAGCCAGAAATGCCGATTTCAGCCGATCGGAAAGTTCAGCCTTGTTCTTCATTTCCTTCAACTCCTGAGCCATTCTTTCCCACTTCGTATTGTTGAAAGCAATGCCGGTATAGCGAATGACGTTTCCCTTCTTATCACGTTCGGACGGGAGACCGGTAACAATAAGTGTTTGCCAATCCTGATCCCATTTGGTACGGGAGCGATACTGAAGCGAGAACTCCTTATACTGCCCAATAGACATGCCGACCATATTTTCACGAACACGTTCCGTATCCTCAGGATGAGCAGCATTCAGATAATCCTCGGGCATAATTGCTTTTTCGGGATTGAAATCGTTTACCGGATCATTGAACGACCGGTATTGGCGGGTCTCCACATCGTAATCCCAATAAGACATACCGACGGTCTTGAACGTCAGTTCCATTTTGTAATTCCGTTCCTTAAGCTCCTCATTCAATTGATGAAGCTTAGAAATATTCTGTCTAAATCCGGTAAAGCGGATGACTTCTCCGGCCTCTCCAAATTCAAAAGGAACTCCCGTAATATTGCAGTACTGCCATGTATCATCATACTTGGTCTGAATGCGGCAGGTAAAATTGATGTTCATATTCTGCCCCAACAGCATAGACTGCAAGGCATCATTGGCCAAAGATCTGTCTTCAGGATGAATCACATTCAAGTACTCCTCCAAAGATACCAACTTGTCAGAAGCATAATCATTAACCGGGTCGTTGTAAGATTCGAATTTTTGCATTTGCACATTGAAATCCCAGTGAACTATATCATTGACTTTCATGGCCAGTTCACGTTTAGCCAAAAGATCCTGCGTTTTTTTCGACATTCGTATCTTTTCGGTCACATCCAACTGGGTTCCAACGATTTGCAATTTACCCAGATGTTCGGTTGAAAGCCGCATACGGCTCTCGTAATACCGATATTCTCCTTCCTGTTCATTGAAAATACGTACTGTAAGCTGTCCTTGCCCGATTTCTCCATTTATCAATTTGGAGAAGAGTTCCTTTAAGGGAGTGCAGTCCTGCGGATGAAGCATCGGTAATAATTGCTCCAAGGACATACCACTCTCGAAAACAGGATTTCCATGTAATACCCCGAACTCCATTTTGCGCACGTCGTATACCCACGAAAACATATTCGCAGCCTCCATCGCCATCTCCAGATTTTTCTTACTTTCCTCCGTACGATACTCCGCCTCTTTGGTAGAAGTCACATCGTTGGTAAGCAGCATATGGCCTACAATAATCCCTTTCTTATTGGTTATCGATACAATCTTGACCTCGTAGATAATGGTATTTTTGTTGCAAGTACGGAAATACTCCTGATTTACCCGGTCAAAATCATACTCAAATTCAAGCACTATATCCTCCCCGGACTGAATTCTCGCTAAAAGTTTCTCATCCACATAAGGGCTGTCAAACAGATTGACTTTGTTTATCACCGCATCGAATTCGACACCGTACATAAGCCGTGCCCTCTCGTTTAAACAACGCAGGACACCTGTCGTATCATAAATTTCCACCCCCATCGGCAGACGGGCGAACACGCTCTCTGTCAAAAATATCTGTTCATGTAGCAATTCCAGCATCTCTTTTGCAAATGCTGCACCGCCTTCATTGCAAGTTAGTGTTTCCGGCCGTTCCATTTCTCTGGTTTTGTTGTTATCGAATAATGTGAATTGTACGCCGATATTCTGTCGGAGACATCCCCGTATATCGGCGAAAAAAGCGACTCAACGACGATTGGTTTGAAAACCCCGTCTGCCGTACAATGTCTTTTATCTCAAGATTTGCATCTCGAAGCAGTGCCTTTACCTCAAGCACAACATGATCTGCAAGCAGCTCGCGGGCCGACTGACCATTTACCTCCTGAATGGTCCGGGTCAGATATTGAGGCGTAATGCACAGTTTATCTGCATAAAACGCCATTTCTTTGTGATTCTTATAGTGTTCATAGACCAACATTGCAAACCGGAAAGCAATACTTTCCTTATTAGAATTCAATGGAACGAGATCTGCCCCTCGGTTTACCGTTTTCTGG
The DNA here is from genome assembly GCF_003474285.1 of Bacteroides sp. AF39-11AC. Classification (NCBI taxonomy): domain Bacteria; kingdom Pseudomonadati; phylum Bacteroidota; class Bacteroidia; order Bacteroidales; family Bacteroidaceae; genus Bacteroides; species Bacteroides sp. AF39-11AC. The sequence goes on from NZ_QROH01000007.1 coordinate 253,500, forward strand.
AAATGAACATAGAAATCCCAATAATAGATACGTAACAAATGCAAAATAGTCTCCCTTCGGAAAGCAGGATCATCAGAACTGTTCCGAAAATCAATCACACGGCAGAAACCAAGAAACCTCAGAACTTCACTCCGATTCAACCGGATTTGGAAATTCTTACGCATATAAAAGAAAAAATCAGGTGTGATCTTCCCCAAACTGCTCATGGTGTCCAAAAACATTGTTTTGTCGATTTTGAAAAAAGTCATGGAGAAATCGGGACTTACCTCACGGACCGATACCGACTGCAGTGGCAAAATTGTCACCAGGTCGTTTTTAGATACCTGCCGACTGACTGAAAAAACCTTTATTACAGCCGTCCCACCCGTACAAACCCCACTAAACCCTTCCGCCAAATACGCTTCATGCTCATCTGCTGGAAGGGCAGAGAGATCGGTATATATATGATAATTACCATCCATCTGAAATGTCGTGGTTAAAATGAATAACAAAGATACAATTTTATCTCCAATCGGCTTTCAGGTTGCAAAAACAGAACGCGAATAGCAAGTTTCGGTGCCAACAACAAGAGCCTCTACACCCTATTTCTGAGGATGTACGTACGAACTGTATCACAATAGCTACCGGACTCACCCTGAAAATAAGCATATCGTTGATATTTGTATACCGATAAAGCTTCTTTAAATTTCTCTCTTTTTAAGTTGGTCACTCATATTCTTAATTTCGTCATAAGGAATCTGCAGGTTGGTCTACAAACTTTTTACGAGAAGATTATTCAGCTTATCTTTGCATCAAACGAAGTGCTTCCAGAAAGACTAAAACAGACTAAATAATATAAAGTGGTATAAAATAAATTATCGCAATGACAGACAATATTTTAATTTTCCGGACTTCTATAAAAAAGGAGCAGGAGATAAAGAGAATAGAGAAATTGTTCATCCATTTCCCGCAGATTCATATATGGAATGTAGACTTTGAAGATTGGGAAAAGATACTGAGAATAGAATGTCAGGGGATAACCCCGGCTACAGTCTCGGACGCACTGCGGACAATTGATATCTGTGCAACAGAGTTGGAATAAACAGAAACAGCGCGGTTCGTCTACCAGCTTTTCAAGAAAGAATGATTAGGCTCATTGCGCTTGTGGAACTTAAGTTAAGTAACTAATATACCGCAATGCAAAGAACTAATCATCACAATGCAAGAAACTAATTCTCAAAATACACATTTTTATTCTTACAACAACTGTTGTAAGATAAAACAATATCTATTGTAATATAATAACACAGTTGTTGTAAGATTCAACAACAGCTATAGTATGAATAGTTTTATGCATTTCCGAAAATAGATTCTTGCATTCTGAGAGTTAGTTTATCGCATGTTGAGGATTGGTTTATCACACCAAAGAAATTATGGAAATAATCACTCATATTCATCATTTCGTCATAAGAAACAGCATGGTTCGTCTACAAACTCTTTAGGGAAGAATGATTTAGACTTACCTTTGTCACCGAAATCAAGATGATAGAAATATAAAGATTAGTAACAAAGAAAAAACAAATGATGAAGAAGATTTTAGTTTTAATACTATGTGTATTAGTTTATAGCGCATTGTTTGCTCAATCCAATGAAGACAAGAAAACCGTATTTCAATTGAGTTTTGTCCCACCCCTGAGTACCAATGGAGCCTATTCGTATCAGTATACGAATACTGTTTCACTCAACTTACTTGTAGGTGTTTCCAGAAATGAGGAGGCATTCACCTGGGGAGGAATCTCAAACATTATTCTGAATGATGCCAAAGGTTTTCAGATGGCAGGGCTTTCAAACTATGTAGGAAATGACGGACAGGGAGTACAGTCTGCGGGATTGGCTAATATAAATAAGAATAAGTTCAGTGGTTTCCAGATGGCAGGACTGGCAAATACAGCTTCTGAAATGACCGGGTTCCAATTTGCCGGATTAGTAAATATTGCAAAAGAAGTAAACGGTTTGCAGATTGCCGGATTAGTCAACATTGCAAAAGAGGTCAATGGCATACAATTTGCCGGACTGGTTAATATAGCGGATAAGAGTGACTGTCCCATCGGATTAATCAACATCATTAAAAATGGTGAGATGGGGGTTGCTGTCACTTATGATGCATTGGGAAGTACGATAGCCACATTCCGTTCGGGCGGCAGATACACTTATGGCATTATAGGTGTTGGATATAACCATAAAACAGAGAATAGCTCATTGGTGGCTGAAGGCGGATTCGGTGCTCATATTCCTGTTACTTCCTGGTTCAGGATTAACAATGAACTTAAAGCCTCAACCATCGGAAACGATTCGGATGAACCTGTCTTGAATACTGGATATTCGCTCATACCGTCCTTCAGAATCGGGAAGCATATTGAGTTATTCGGAGGGGTAGGCATAAACTATATGATGACCAAAGATGTAAGCAACAGCAAAATATTCCCGAACCATTCCTTATGGAAAAAGGCTGAGTCTACAAAACTGCAACAATTGTATATCGGTTACCAGTTCGGTATACAATATATATTCTGATAGTTCAATTCAATACTCTTTATACTCAATATCCTCTGAATCTACATTTTGACTGTAGATTTAGGGGATTTACAAAAAAAGAACTATATTTGCCCCGAATTCTAAAAGCAAATATTTTGGGCACAATTCTTAAATTTGTTATTGCTTAATATTAGCCTCACAAACCACAGGCTAATTTCTTTCGTTTGAATAATTCTTATTCAGACAGGTTTTTCATTTTATCATTTTTAGTATTAACTACATTGTCTCTGCAAGGCAATTGTAATTTGCTATTCAGACTTTTAGCAGGTTTCGCTGCAACCGCCTGAAAGTTATGGATGCGCTGAATGCGAATGAAGAATTTCGTAAAGAACATTAAGCAAGACATAGAAGTAGAAATCAAAAGAATTGAGCAACAAGATATTGATATCCTTGATAAGATAAAGCAAATAGTCGGCTTCATACAGATTTCACTCGTCCGGCTAAAAGCAACCATTGCGGACTATCAGTTTGTCAATCCCGAGGAAGAGATTCTTTTCTTTAAAGTCCGGAAACCACAAATATCCGGTCTACTGATATTTTATATCCGTCTGTATCAGATTGAAAAGAATCGGATCGGGAAATCACCGTCAGCTCAATATAAATACCTGAAGGAGGAATATGAAAGTCTGAAGAACATCTCTTCGGACAAGAATTTCTATAACTATTATCAAGCCGGTAAAACCGACTCAGATCATTTGTATTTCATGAGAAAGCATTATGATATCCTTTCAAATGTTCACTGCCACTCGTTGGATAGAGATACTTCTTTTTCCACTTTGCATGATTCCAGCGTAGCAGAGATCTTAGCAAATAAGCTACTCACTCATTATCTCTCCACAGAGATTGATGCGTTATCGGAAAAACTACACCTTAAATTCACTTCCATCATAGAAAGCAAACTATTGCAATGGACGGAAAGTAAGGTGTCATTGGTAGAATTCATTTATGCGCTATATGCCGGAAAATGCTTTAATAATGGTAACACGAACCTGAAAGACATCGCTTTCTGTTGCGAAACTCTTTTTGATATTGAGATTGGTGATTTCTACCGGATATTTCTTGAAATCAGGAACAGGAAGAAAAGCAGGACACAATTTCTGGATAAACTGAAAGAGAAAATAACCCAAATGATGGATGAACTTGACAGATAAACAAAGAATATTTCATAGCGTCTTGTGACATCTTGTGAATTATGCAAATGGCTAATATCCAACTTTGCCGGAAAATTACTTAACCCGCAAAGAAAGACAATAGCTTATTTATGGAGACAACAATTACATGGGAAGTAAAGGTGAAGAATACCCCTTTATTAATTAAGAAATGCAGTCACTGCGATAGTGACCGATTTTATTGTAGCGATAAGTTCAGGATGAATGCTCAAAAGAAGAACATAGATGTATGGTTGATTTACAGATGTGTGAAGTGCGACAACACCTGTAACCTCACTTTGTTATCACGCAGTAAACCGGATTTGATTGATAAGACATTATTCCATAGTTTTTCAATGAATGATAAAGATGCGGCCTGGAAGTATGCTTTTTCTACTGAAATGGAGAGAAAGAATAACCTGAGACTGGATTATGGTAGCGTAGAATATGAAGTCGGTCCTGATACCTCATTGGAAGATCTGCTGAATCTATCCAATGAGGTTATCAAAATCCACATCAAGTGCGAGTTTGAGTTTGATCTCAAATTATCATCATTAATCAGAAGATGCTTCTCACTCTCTGCCAATCAGGTGAAACGTATGTTCGAAGACGGTATAATTACGATTTCAGGCAACAAACCGCCCCAGAAACATAAAGTGAAAGATGGAGATATGATTCTGATACAGAGAGAGGAATTAAGGAAGTCGGTCAACCGTTCCATCCATGATATAGGGTAAGGACTGACGTATCTTCTCAACAGGCCAGTTCCACCATTGTGTCTGTTGCAGCTTGGCGATTGTCTCTTCTTCAAATCGCATCCGTATTTTCCTGGCAGGTGTTCCTCCTACTATGGTGTAGGGAGGAACATCTTTAGTTACCACTGCCCGGGCTGCGATGACAGCTCCATCTCCTATATGCACTCCTGCCATAATAACGGCTTCATAACCTATCCAGACGTCATTGCCTATAATGATATCACCTTTATTATCCCATGCTGAGGCTACATTTTTCTTATCCAATCCCCATTCTTCAAAGAACAAGGGGAATGTGTAGTTGGACAAGGATTTCAATGTATGGTTGGCACTGTTAAAAAGAAACTTTGCCCCACAGGCAATAGAACAGAATTTGCCGATTATCAGGCGGTCTTGGTTGATAGGATAATGATAGAGTACATTATTCTTCTCAAATTGAGTCGGATCATTTACAAAGTCATTGTATATGGTATAGTTACCAACTATGATATTCGGATTGTTGATAATGGTATTCAGATAGATAGTCTGGTAATCGTTGGTACGCGGATATGTTTTCGTATTCATTGTAATTACTTCTTTTTGTATGTTTAGTATTTCAATATCTTGTGACGGAGACGGTCACAACCCAATAGGGCAACAGACTTAACTATTGCCCTACCATACCAAACGAAGCTATTTACAAAGTTGCCATTTCATTGTGATTAAATACTATGGTTCATATCGCATAGCAAAGATAGCGATTATTTCACTTCAAACTTCCCTTGCAACCTGATATCTTGTGAAGAACTTCCTACCATTACAGCAAATGTACCCGGTTCTACTACGAAATGATTATCCTTATTCCATAATCCCATCTCTTGCGGGGTAAGTACGAAGTCAATCGCTTTTTCTTCGCCCGGTTCCAGATGGATACGTTCGAAGCCACGCAATACTTTTACATATGTAGTCACAGAACTCTTCTCATCATGCAGATAAAGCTGAACGACTTCATCTCCCGCAACTTTTCCTGTATTCTTCACTTTACAACTCAGCTTCACACTGCCTTGTACACCAATGACCGGATTCTCTATCTTTAAATCACTATAAGCAAAAGTAGTATAACTCAAACCATATCCGAAGGGATAAAGCGTACCGGTAACACGTACAAAACCTTTTGAATCGGAACCCGGTTTAAAAGGAAAAGCAAAAGGTATCTGCCCTACCGAACGGGGAAAGGTTACCGCCAGTTTACCACCCGGATTGTAATCACCGAAAAGTACCTGTGCCACGGCATCCCCCATAAATTCTCCCGGGAACCAAGCATGTACAATACCCGGAATATAACGCTCAGCCCAGTTGATGGTGGCGGCACGTCCATCTACCAGCAGCAAGATCACAGGTTTGCCCGTTGCGTATACAGCTTGCAACAGTTTTTCCTGTCGTCCGCACAAATCCAGATTGGTACGGGAATATTCCTCACGTACCGTTTTCTCATTTCCTCCCAGCACCATGATGGCTACGTCCGATTCCTTAGCCAAGGCTACAGCCTCATCCATCATAGCCTGTTCTTCCTGATCCAATGGTACCTCATAAAGTTCACTCTCCGGAAAATATTTATCAATAATGTCCGTTCCCTTTGCATAGCGAACCTCTGCATCAGGCAAATACTCTTTTATTCCTTGATATACCGTCTTTATCGGAGCATTAGCCGGACCATAACGACAAATCAGGTTCTGCACTTCATTCGCATTAGGACCAATCACTGCTACTTTCTTCAAATCTTTGGAGAGTGGCAAGATATTATTCTCATTCTTCAATAAAACGATAGATTCCAAAGCAGCTCTCATAGATACTGCCTGATGTTCCTTGCTATGCACCACCTTTTCAGGATGTTTTGCATCTCCCTTATAAGGATTATCAAACAACCCCATTCCAAACTTCACCCGCAACACATCTGCTACACGGCTATCAATCGTCTGCATGGAAACCTTTCCTTCACTAATAGCCTGCCGAAGCGGACGAATGAAGTTCTCGGGCAAAGTAAAGTTAGTACGCACATTCAGTCCCGCATTTACTACCTGGGCAGCTCCATCTACAGCATCGGCAGCCACCTGATGCTTGGAATAAAGAAATTCTACCGCTTCACTGTCAGACACTACATATCCTTTGAATCCCCATTCATGGCGAAGTATTTCAGTAAGGAAATGATAGCTTCCGGTAATCGGTTCACCATCATAGTCATTATACGAACTCATGACTCCCAATGCTCCGGCTTCGCAAAAAGCCTTGCGGAAAGGTTCGATATAAAGAGTCCGCATCTCACGCGGTGCTACGTGCGGATCGGTACGGGTACCGGCATCACGCCCACCGACAGGTATACTATATACTGCAAAGTGTTTGGGAGTGGCAACCAGTCCTTCTTGCTGGAGTCCTTTAATCATCCGTTTTCCAAGCTCTCCCACCAGAAAAGGATCTTCTCCGTAGCACTCTACTACACGTCCCCAACGCGGATCTTGTGCAATATCCAGAATAGGAGAATAAATATTAGTATAACCTAACGCTTTAGCCTCTTCAGCGGTGACCTGAGCTATTTCACTGATCAATTCCTTATTCCAGGTAGCCCCCTGTCCGCATTGGGCAGGGAACATGGTGGCCCGGTCATGGCAAAGTCCGCGAATTCCTTCATTGGTGAAATCGACAGGTATTCCCAAGCGGGTCTGTTCCACAAACCATCGCTGAATGGTCTGCCGGTTTTCTACACTATTCACATAAGGGTATGATAAAGAAGAACCGAAACGTCCCAAACCATTGGCCTGTTCATCGATATTGGCTATACCGTCCTTCCAGATTTCATCTTTCCACTTCTCGGTAGGAAGCGAATCTTTCAGTACACGGCCGGACCCGTACAAAGTAGCCATCTGGCAAGTCTTCTCCTCCAGAGTCATCTGCGACAGCAGGTCTTTTACCCTTGCCTCTATCGGTGCCGAAGGATCTTCGTAAATATCCTTCACGCCGTTCTTGTTAAAATCAATCCAGCCTTTCTTATATATACCGGGATTATTACCCGCATACACACCCGCACAAAGCGATACAGCAATACATAAAGCAATTCTTCTTTTCATAGCATCTTTTTAGTTTTCCATTTCCAATATTAATTCTCCACCCTTCATCAAGTCGAAATGAGAGAATCTTGGTTCCGCCAATTCCTCACGATTCAACTTCATGGAGCGAATATACTTATTTTCTTCGCTATTATTCTTCGCTTGGATTACAAAATCTTTTCCATCACTCAAATGAATAGTTACTTTATCAAACATCGGACGGCCAATCTCATAGACCGGACGGCCCGGACAGAACGAATAGAATCCCATAGCACTCAATGCATACCAAGCAGACATTTGTCCAACATCCTCGTTTCCGGAAAGCCCGTTAGGATCGTTATGATAGAGTGTACGAAGAATATGGTCTACTAAAGCCTGTGTCTTGCGAGGTGCACCGGCATAATTATAAAGGTATGGAATATGATGGCTTGGTTCATTGCCATGTGCATACTGCCCAATCATCCCGGTAACATCGGCAGCGGCATTCGGATCACCCGTCAGTTCGGAACTTGTAGTAAACAGCGTGTCCAGATGGGCTTCGAAAGATTTCTGTCCCCCAACCAGTTCCATCAGTCCTTCTACGTCCTGCGGAACAAACCATGCCCATTGCCATGCATTTCCCTCTACGTAATTACTGGGACGTTGCACGGATGCCGGATCAAAAGGAGTAATCCAACTGCCATCACTCAGACGTCCCCGCATCAGTTTAGTTTCCGGATCAAAATAATTCCGATAGTTCCTGGAAAGCTCCATATATTTATCATAAAGGTCTTTACGGTTATGCTCCTTCGTCATCTGGGCTATCAGCCAGTCATTATAGGCAAATTCCAATCCTTGTGAAACAGAACCACCTACCTTATCGCAAGGAATATATCCCAGTTCATTCTTATATTTAATGGATACAGGCATCAGTTTCCCATTCAGAATCTGGCGATCCATCATCGGCGTGACACCCGTAGTATCATATACTGATGAACGTATGCACGCTTCCAATGCCTTCTTTACATCAAAATCGCATTGTTTTTTCATCATGGCATCGGCTATGACAGAAACGGCATGGTAACCGATCATAGTACCGGTTTCATTAGAAGCCAGTTCCCATTTAGGCAAGATGCCACCCTCATCATACTTACGAAGCAGTGAACGAATGAAAGCCTGATTCTGCTCCGGTGTAACGATGGTATAGAGAGGATGAGCTGCACGGAAAGTATCCCAAAGAGAGAACACCGTATAATTTGTATAAGAAGCATCCTGTTTAATCTCATGTCCCATTGTACGGTAACGCCCATCTACATCGGATGCCAGGCTCGGCTGGATAAATGCGTGATACAGTGAAGTATAAAATACAGTACGGCTATCATTGTCCGAAGTTTCGATATCAATCTTTCCAAGGGCTTCATTCCAGGCAGTATTCGCCTGTTTCATGACACCTTCAAAGTCCCAATTGGGGATTTCAGCCTCTACATTCAATCGGGCACCCTCTTCGTCCACACTTGAGATACCGACCTTTGCCAATACACGTCCGTCAGCAGGGAGATTTCTAAAACTAATCACTGCCTTAGCGGTATTGACTGTTACAGATGTACTATCCGATTGATACTCAGTTCCCGAATACAATTTATAATCAAACGGACTGGAAAACACTGCATAGAAATATACATAGTGACGCTTAGCCCAACCAACAGTATATTTCATTCCTGCTATGGTAGAATCATTCACCACACGAATCTGAGTAACAGGATGCTGATGACCATGAATGGTAGGTTCCATATCCACAATCAGACGGGCATCACTTGCCTTAGGGTAAGTATACCGATGCAGGCCTGCACGCAAAGTAGCGGTCAGTTCCACATTGATAGAATCATCCTGCAACAGTACTTGATAATAGCCCGGCCGGGCACTCTCTTGTTCATGAGAGAAACGAGAACGATAACCTTCATCCGGGTTTTCTGCCGTTCCGGCAATCAAAGGTTTCTCGCCGACTACGGGCATAAAGAGTATATCGCCATAATCTCCAATACCCGTTCCACTAAGATGAGTATGAGAGAAGCCCATGATGGAAGTATCGTCGTAATAATAGCCGGAACAAGCATCCCAGCCCAAGAGACGGGTATCCGGACTCAACTGTACCATTCCATGAGGTAAAGTTGCACCAGGGAAAGTGTGCCCATGTCCACCAGTCCCTATAAATACATTCACGCTATCGGTATACTCCTTTGGGAGGTTCTTTTCTGCACAGGAAAACAATCCGATTCCTGAGACCAACAACAGCATGCAGAGTTTATTCTTCATAAAATTATATGTTTATGTTTTTGTTATAAAAGCAAATATTTATATGTTAACAATCAGTCGTTACTTGATACGTGTAAGATTCCAATTAGCTTCAACCTTCATAGCCTTCCCTTTCATACGGATAATCAGTGGATAACAAGGCTTTACTGCTACATCTCCCGCACCCGGTCCATCTTTAACGGTTGGATTGGCCGGTATTCCCGAAGCCTCGCCCAATACCACTTCCACCACTTCTCCCTCAGGAATGCCGAATTGTACGGAAGCAGAAGAAGTACGGCAAGTAAAACCAGATTTATAAGGATAGGAGAAAGTATTATGAATCCGTTCGTGTACTTCGCTGCCTGTCAATGTAGTTGCTGTAGGTTGTCCATCCATAATCGGTTTTTCATTGAACAGGATGACATATTCGTATAAATGAGAAGAATCGGATGTACAAGTATATACATCTTGCAAATGTGTACCTTTTAAGTCCAGGCTTCGTTTCATCCTGACTCCGGGATAAGCTGTAGTGGTTTCTGCCTCAGCATATCCTCCGTCAGAACGGGGATTGAACTTCAAAAGTTTACCCACACTCCTTTTCTGATCCTTAGCATCCACAGTCACCGTATTGTGCGAAAGAGTACGCTTATACCATTTCAAATAATCCGGAACTCCATAACCGGAAGTTCCGAAGTCTGATACCAGCTCATTCTTACCATCATGAATCGTAATGGAAAGTTTATCCGGATGACCGTGTCCGATACCTTCTCCACCAAATTTCAATACAACAGTACGTGCATCACTACGTAACAAGCAGAAACCGGAAGTATTAAACGAATAACTCTGTTGTAACAGACTCTCTCCGGATGCTTTTATCAACTGGTTACTTAGCAAAGCTTCGGGATCCAGTCTCTTTTTCTGAGCATAAGTCAGTTCCAATACACGTTTCAGGAAAGGATCGTTATACCGAGCATTTGCTACCTCATACAAGGCTGATTGAGACAGAAGATTAGCCCCATACCATCCATCGCTATGTGCAGGGAAAGATAAATCTGGATATGTCCCCTTTACCGGTTCCACAAACATATCGTGCAAATCCTTATCAAACAGTTTTATCCCCCGGCATTTTACTGCATTAGCAGTGAACAGCAAGGCTTCCAGCGGATAATAATGATAATGGGGAGATCCCTCATTTATCCAGCCATCGTTATTTTTATGTTTTTCAATCAGGTAGTGGTAGCCATACTTATCCTTATTGATTGCTACATCAACAATAGAGTCATTTTCCAAAGCAATGCCTAAAGCAGCCAATCCACTATTATGCCACATCTGCCAGTTAGCCCCGGCCGGACGATGCAACAATAAAGTAGCGGCAGGTTGCAGATATCCTTCTTCTATCGCTTGAACTTCCTCTTTTGATAAAACTGGTTTAACAGCCATATAGGCCATTGCCACTTTAGTAGCCCAGTTGGCCTCATCCAGACTCTGAGCAAATGCTTTCCCACTATGTTGAGCAGTGGCTTTCCTACCTGAGTTATGCTCGAACCAACCGGCATACTTACCTGCATAATCCAATAACATGGTACGGATATAATCAGCATATTGTTGTTTTCCGGTGGCCAGATAAAGATACATACACTGATACATATAATCTCTGTTCAGCATGTGTACTTCATAAATCCACGCCCAGTCATAACGGTTGTTTCCAATCCACTCTTTATCGCAAGCCGAGCAATATTGTGCCAAAGGCTTATCCCAACGGAAAGTAAATTGCAGATTATGTACCGGACAGAAGTAATCATGAAAATGTCCTCCTTCTTCTTTAGGCACTTCCAACGGATGCTTACGTCTTTCTTTCACTTTCTGTTCCAAATCGGCTATGATTTTCTTTCCCCACTGTGATTTTACCGATAAGCGAATAGCAGCAACATCTTCATCAGAAAAGAAATAAAAACCTTCGTTGCCTTTCTTGGCTACAATTGACCAATCGCCGGAATAATAAGCTTGATTCAACAAACGGAGCTTGGCAGCATCGCCCTGACGGATAAACAGATTCTCCAGATCTTTGTATAAGTAGAATTGCAACCAGTAACCACGGTTATATTTCTCGCGTGTGGTTGAAGCTTGCATCCATTTAGCATACCACAAAGGTTCTACTCCATATTGGCGTGCCACCTGAACGGCTTGCCCGGCATTCTTCCAGATATCTTCAGACATCCGTTTGCCTAAAGCAACATAATCATTATAAGTAAACTTGGAAATATCAATCACCTCACAGGCATCGTCAATACCCAGTTCTTTAAAGTCAATCACGGTCTCCATCTTTGTATCACCATCGAGGTCATATTCAATATGATCGAAGAAACCATTATTGTCACGGTCGCTATAAAGTACCGTAGCAAACTGTTTCGGATCGCGAAAGCCCATCCACATACGGTCCCATCCCTGGAAGTATTCCGCATTCTGATCAATACGCCAAACTCCGGTTTCTGCTCCATACAAGTGCAGGCGACCGTCAAAGCGGCTGATATAAAGCTGCGCATTACCCGAATTATCCATGTCCCACTCACCACGGTCACCGGCAGCATCACTCTGTTTGTTGTTGTCGATACCACCCTTATTCCATCCTACCTTAAACGGATCTTTGGGATCATAGAACTCTACACGTTCCCAACGGCTGCAATCATCATCTTCATCATAGATAAAGTTGATACGGTTCCACTTACCACGCTGGAAGATCAGTTCCCGGGCACTGTCATGATCCGGATATATTAATTCCGTCAGTTGACGATAACGGGGGTCCATAAAGAATTTATCAGCCTCGGGCATTCCACGCAGGTTTCTGATAGGGTGAACCTGATCCATATAATCAAAACCTTCGCCCTGGAAACCGATAGTGAAATCAAAGTCAAACTCATTACCGGTGGCATTGTCGTTATCAATATCCACAGAAAGCGACACCCAATCTACCCGTCCTTCTACCTGACGATTCACATAACTGTTAGAGGGAGCATTCGGATCGTGAATCTTAGGAGAATCCAATAAACGAATAGCCATTTCTGTCCTATTGTCTTTATCCGGATCATAGAACAAGAAGGGATTCTCCCAGTTCAAGCGCAAATCCTTCATATCATACGTAGAAGTATGTATCTTCATGAAAGCAGAATGACCACTATAGTCCTCATAGAAATCGGACAAACCGCTACGATCCCAACATTGAAGAGTAAAGTTATTCCAATTGATATAATTGAAAACATTATCATGGTCCAGATCGAGCATTATCATATAATGTCCGTTAGGCCATACTTCCCCTGTACGTTCTTTCGGGTATTCAATGACAATCTGCATATCTGCTTTGCCATCTCCGTCTGTATCTACCCAGTCGATGATCAAGTCTCCCTGACCTCCGTAAATTCCATCCCGATTACGGTCAATCAACAAGCAGTCGTTCACCATATCACCTTCCAGGTCACCTTCCTTCATATTGCCGTCATCGTCCAGCCACAAGATAGGGATGTCATTGTGGGTAACAGACTTTATGGCATCCGGTTTGCCGTCTCCGTTCAGATCCAGGTACTCCGGTTTATAACCAACCGATGGAGGAGGGAGACGCAATGGGGTTAATTGGGTACGTATGTTCCAATAATCTTTGGAAGGTTCTTGAGCCCGACTATTTTGGGGTAATCCAGTAAAAAGGAACAATGCGGCACAAGCTATTCTAAATAAATTCTTTCTGTTTTTCATGATATCCTATATATTACCAATTATCTGTCCTGAATGAAGATGCCGGAAGACCGGACATATTATAAAGAGTACCTTTTATATAATCTTTAAAAGCATACCGTACAGCCACCGGCTGTTCCACTACCGGACTTGAAACAATAACCGTTTGTGCATCCTTGCCAAAACGTGCATTGGCAGGATGAAATACTTTATCCTCACCGGCTACCTCAAACCCTGTCAATTGTTGGCGATACGTAGTCAACCCCTTGCCCATTTCATCAAACGACAGAGTTATCTTATTTCCTTCCGTCTGCATAGACTTATATAACGGACCGGTAGTAGGAAAACCTTTCTTACCATAAGTCCGCCCCAACGCCATATATGCAAAGCGATTGCCTACCGCTTCTTTCTCCATCGGATGTATAGTACGCGCATCGCCGATATCAGTCAGAATGATCATACCGGATGAAGGAATCAATTTCAAACATGCTGTTTGAGCTTCTCGCAGGTAAGCTGAATTCTTTCCTTTTCCTTCACCTTTATTATAATTGAATGGAGCGATCTGGGCATAATAGAAAGGGAATTCTCCCATTCCCCACTTCTTCCGCCAATCATTTACCAATGACGGAAACAATTGGGTATACAAATCGGGAGCATCTACATTGGCTTCTCCCTGATACCACAGGCAACCCCGTATGCCATATCCTACAACCGGACTCAACATTCCATTATAGAGAATGGAAGCATTGTGTACATCCTCTAAATCTTTGTAAGGTTCTATCGCTTCCTTGCTCATCCAAGCCTCTACCCGCGAACCACCATAACTGGCATGGATAATGCCCACAGGTACCCTGAGTACCTCATTCAGCTTACGTGCAAAAAAATATCCGGCAGCCGAGAAATCGGGGACCGTTTCTGAAGAGGCTTTTTGCCAAATACCTTCACAGTCAGTCAGGGGCTCGGACGTCATTTTACTCCCCACTGTAAACATATGGATTTCGGGATTTTCAGAAGTAACTATAGCATCCAATGAACCAATCACCGGATCGCTATAACGCCCACCTACACGCATATCCATATTAGACTGACCTGAACAAAGCCATACTTCACCAATCAATACATCATTAATAGACACCGTTTCACCATCGCTGACCTCTATACTATAAGGACCACCATATACAGGGGTTTCCACCTTTACTTTCCATTGCCCCGATTCATCAGCAGCTACCGTGTATTTCCTGTTATCCCATGACGTCTTTACCGTAACTTTTTGTTTTTTCTTGTCACTATTCCCCCAAATAGCAACGGAACTTTGTTGTTGCAACACCATTCCATCCGAGAAAAAAGCGGGTAATGTTATTTTAGCCTGCACCCCTTCCGTTAGAAACAAAAAGGATGCAAGTAAAGTCATCATTAACTGATATCGCTTCATTGTTTAATTTCTTACAGGCATCTTAAATGTCAATGGCATTTCTTTCCTAAGCATACGGGCAGCTTCTCCCGTCAGCCACAAGTAATGATCAGAAGGTTGTCCGTCCATATCTATAAACTTGGCTGTATCACTAACCGGATGATCTCCCGTACATTTAAATATGGCAGTACCTTCATCGACCTCATCAAACATAGCAACATATATCATTTCAGCTCCTGCCACCATTGCTGTTGAAAGCTGTTGCCAATAGAAACGCCCTCCTTGACGTGGAATACTGCCGACAGGCTTCACGTCATCCGGGAACTCCAACTTACTGAGATTATGCCAGCTAAATCCCGGAGTCACGGCAGGAACATAGTCTACCCCATTCTCTTTACACCAACGAATGTCTCCAATAACCAAATCACGATAACGATCCATATCGTTATGTAACAGAGGAGAAAAGCGCTGAACTGTCCATGGCAAGACGATATCTACTTTCTTAATTATCGTATGCAAATAGGGATCATTAATGCAATCTGATTCTAAATTCCGCCAGAAAGTGGGAACACCCAACATAACCGTACAACCGCCATATACCGGATCATTTTGTAGGAAGTCTATTAAACGTTCCATACCAATATTCCTGATATTGTAGGGACGGTCGGGAAAGCCAACACCCCAAATCGCTACAACAGGCTTACCATTATGATGCAAATAGGTCTTTTTACCCGCTTGATTCGTTACTTTCAGTTTATCCACCAGACGCTTCCAATCTTCAATAATCATCGAGCAGTCTTCACCGGATTTCTTCAAACCAGATAGATCGTACATAACGGCTATAGCACGGTCATATTTCGAAGCAGCTTCCAAAGCATTTGCCAAGATGCGGTTAGGTACAGAGTTTTCCTGATTACCACGGGTATATCCAACAAAACGTTGCATAAACACCCCATCTACTCCATAATCTTTCATCCACTTAAAATGTAAATCCACAGTAGATTGGTCCGCTGAACTGAACACACGCGCTTTTCTTCCATCAGCATGTTTAAAGGAAGTTTCGTACGTTTTCGGATATTCACTTACATCAGGCCATACATCAATGGTACAATGTTTTTCATCAAATAATTTTCCGGTTCCATAATGCCCATATCCCTGATTGGTCCCATCCTGCGGTCCACGGAACCATCCTTGATACCCCGCCATAATTAATCCTTTGTAACTTGGATAAGAAGTTTCCTGAGAATGTTTGGGACCGGCATAAACCAACAAACTCATGCCCAGTATACCCAATGTAACGAATAACTTATTCCTCATAATGAATTATCTTTTATATCTATTATTTATAATACTTTCTACCTATTTTTATTTTTTCATCCTTCTGCAAAAGTAAAGGTGGGGAATTAAACCTTCAGGTACATTGCGCTTATCTGACAATTAATTTTCAATTAAAATGAAACATTAATAGCGTTTTTATTTGAACGTCTTTCTTATCTATATCAATTCCCATCACTTTGAACAAAGTGCCGATAGTTCAGAGAACACTACCGTTTGAGATCTAAGATCAACGACTTCCCCAAACAAGAAAATAACTCCCAACAAGCAACACTTAAATGAAATATTATTATTCAGAACTGGCATACCTAAAAAAAATAATGACAACACAATAAGTATCAAACATTTAAAATAGCGTTGGCAAAATTAATTCGTTCTTGAGTAGAAACGAATTAACCTTGCCTACAACATTTCGTTAACTCATCGATTACCACCAGATAGCATTTACAATTCACCTACAATGTAAAAGCATTTAACGCGGTATGTAAATGAAGTTACTGTCCTGCAACACTTATTTCTTATCGGAACCATAAATCAGTCCTTCTCCGGACTTATTAAACAGGAATCCGGAAACATAATAATTATTGGTGAACTCTATCGATTTACCCTGCATACCCAGCCTTGCATAGCCTTCACTTCCGTTAGTTCCTTCTGTTATTTTTTGAGCGAAATAAGAAGTGAACACATGTGCTTTTCCACCTCTGACATCTACACCCTGTGTACCAGAACGCGAGAAATTAGCTTGTTGAAAGGACACAATACCATTGTTTATGATTGCTCCAAAAACAGGACTACCCCAAAATGCACTATTGTACAAGATAAGTTTGGCATCCGGATGTACTTTATCAGTATTGACTTTATCTCCCATAAGAACGTATGACCTGACCGGTTCATTCGGAATCTTTGTATTAACTAACTCAGAGTTAACAGCAACTATCTTAGTATTCTTATCCGCATCTTCCACAAACAAAGAATAAGTGCATCCGTCAGATCCATGCCCTATAACAGTCATTTCCCCCGGATACTTGCCTGTTATTGCATCTTTCAGAAAATGTATTCCGTATACCGAACCATAAACGAAGTTATTGAAAATAGTCTGATTCTTAACGTCTGCAAATTTAAGTGCACTACAATTGGATTGTACAAAACGCATCATAAATACTGCCGGATATCCCTGCCCTCCTTCTGGAAGCCTTGATCCATAGTGAGGATTTAGCTGCATATTGCGAATGAATCCCCCTTCGGCTCCACCGCCAACCCAAATGCCTGCCCTTAAAGGTACACCACCCAAATAATCGACATAGTGTCCACTCGTATCGTATGAAGCCAAATCTATACCTTTATCACCTACAGCTATGGTTACATTAACAATATACACTTTGGGACCTTGTCCCTGTATCAAGAATGGAGTCTTTCTCGGATTATCAACACTGAAACCGTCAGAAGCGATATTGAGCTGTGCCAGCGTAATACCTCTGATACCTGCATTAGCTTCAAGTTGTATGAGTGAAGAACCGTTTTCTCCTGCAGCTCCACCATCATAATTGGTGAATATGGCAGTTCCGCCACTTTGTGTATGATGCTGTACATCCCATGATCCTCTCAATTCCACTCCCGAAGGAACTTTGATAGGATTATCCACCAAATATCTTCCGGCTGGCAAATAGAGCGTACCTCCACCAGCAGCTTTCACAGCATCCAATGCAGATTGCAGTTCTGCTGATATATCTTTTACCGGACGATTATTATTAAAACCAGTTGCTTTCGCTAAATCTGCTTTCAAAACTTTATCTGATGCCGGCCTTGGATGTACGTCTATATTTGTCTTTATGTTTTTAGGAATGGGGGCGAAAGCATATTTTTGCCCTGTGACAACTTCTACTTTAGCAGAAGTACTGTGATTATCAATCTTCAGCCTGCCTTTATAACCTGAATTAACAGATTTCAAAGTATGCATATTTGCGCCAAGATATATATGCCCGATATTCTTTTTAAAATCACATTGAGACAGCAATACATTACCGCTATTCATCTTAAGGGCATAATCACTGTATTCGCCAAATGTACAACTTTCAAACGATACGACCCCATCTTCACCATCACCTACGATAGCTCCACTGAAATCCACTCCATTGAATTGTACGGAAGTACTGAAGTCTTTGTAAAAGTACACAGCATTATCCTCTTTACCAGCTCTGAATGAAGAGTTGGAAATAAGTATACCATAAGGGTTGACATCCTCAACATACAATCCGTTTCCGCAATCTTCTACATGAACCTCGTACAACTGAGCATTCGGTGCATCGGCAAAACCGGGTTCACGTCCTATCCACACACCAGTCTTGTAACCTGAGACATGCAGGTAAGAAACATATTCCCAGTCCGAACGATGCATTTGATACCCTGTTCCGTTCGCTTTTGTATAGGCTGTTACAGCAGCAAGAGAGGGAGATCCCGGAAGGCCTGAATTAGCCCAATACTTAGGACTTATACTGACATTTTCAATACGACCGATATCAGTACATACATGCACCTCAATACCTTTATTCAGAGCAGTCATGTAGCTGTTCAAAACATAATGCAACTCACTCGGTGCAGAATTGAAACCATTATAAGAGTTCACAAGAGTAACATGCTCTATCGTGGCACAATCTCCCTGAGTCTGAAACAGCGTCCATGGATATGGCTTTACATTATTAATATCTTGTTCGGGATACCAGATGGAAAGATTGGTTACCCCGGTTCCCGCATTCATTTCTATGAATCTATCAGCTATGCTTGTATAGGTTGTGCGAAGTGCATTTCCTGCTTGACCATCGTTCCACCAACTTTCAACGCTCCCATCATAATTCGGTGAATCCTTGCCGACACGAACTTCAAGAATCGTTCCAAGAACTTTCCCATTATTAGCCTCCGGATCAGCCCAATCACCCCGTAGCTGTACACCAGGATGGAGACGTAAAACATACTCGAAATGGAAATCTGTCTTTGTTTCCGAACGACCTTGGCGAACTCTGACATTTTTAGTACCAACTTGTGTGCTACGGAATTCGTAATTTCCGGCAGGTATATATACCACACCTCCACCACTTTTATATGCGGCATCAATAGCCGCCTGAAAAGCAACCCTGTTATCAAATCCAGGTTCGGCCTTAGCTCCAAACTCGGTCACAACAAAGTCAGATATAACCCAATCCTTTGTCGGATAAATGGTTTTAATACTTTGCTGTGGGGCTTGCTGTTTTGTTTGCGCACAAGAGATATTCACGGGAAACATCGTCATCAGGATTATTGAAACCGTTATCCACAACTTAGGAAACACTTTTGTCATTCTGCAATTTCGATTCATAATTATTGATTGTTATAAAGTGGAAAGACTACCGATATAAAGAGTATTTAATATAGTTACACAATATCTTCCGAGCCACTTCTGCCGGTCCGGAAGGATCATCCAAATTATCTACAATATCCAATGAAGAGAATATTATTTTTCCCTTTCCACATGGAATAACTCCCACTGCTGTTCCCAACTCAAATGGCGTACTTCGATAAGAACCAACCACCAATTCTTCTCCTTGCATACGGAAACCAAATCTACGGTCACCATTTTTCACTACCGATTGATAAGGCCAGTTGAGAGCATCATTCACAGGAAGCCCATCGAACAAAGGATGTTCCTTTACAAAATGAATACCACCAACCCAATTCTTTCCAACATTGTAATAACCACTATATACAGTATTTGTATACTCTGCTACAGCTTGCATCCAAGTTTCAGTTGCACCGAGCAAAATCAATGTAGTTCCATCATTCTTCACACGATCAAACAATTTTTGTGGAGCAATAGTAGTTGCACTTGGCTGAGACCACTTCAATTGTATCTGACCACCCTGACCACCTAGTCGATACTCTAAGCGGATTTTAGCCGGCTTACCTGCTTCCATAACAACCGGCCGGTTTTGCTTTATCAGAGAATTATTATTATAGTCATCTATCAATTGTAATCCGTCAACATACAAACGCACACCACCGTCCGTCTCCACTCCCAGTAAATATTGTCCTGACTCAAGTGGATATATGTCACCTTCCCACACAACGGAAAAAGGTTGGTTAGCCGGAACGGATTCATCCGGTTGGGCACCTCCCACAAAAGTCCGGTTAATCTCTGTATCAGATTTTACAGAGGCAACAGACTTCATATCATTATCATAATACCAAGTAACTTTCAAAGTAGAATTTCCCGTCTTATCCTGAAAGTAATTAGGAGCAACAGCTACCGGAGCATCCAATGATGAACGGTTGACAATGAGCCAATCCAATGCAGCCTGTTGTGGTGTGAAAACCGGAAGTTCTTTACCGGTAGTTTCTTTATAGAAAGCAGCAACTTTATCATTTTCACCGCCGTAATACGCGCCGTTACCTGCCAAATCAGTAGCTTTCCAACTTACGGCAACTACTTCATCGTGCCCTTGGGCACATATCTGCTGATTACCGGCTTTTATATTAGCCTTTATATGATAAGTACCTTCTGTCTTATCAATAGGTATTTCTACGTTCTCCAATAGAAGCTGTCCAAAAGTCTCTCCCCCTTCGATATTCACCTTTTCATTTTGGGTATAAACAACTTTTCCATCGGGAGCAATCACCTTAATCTCAAGAGTATGATCACCCTTCAAGTTTTTCTCATTTACAATATAAAAGTCTACCGTTGCAGTACCAGGAAGTTTAACCACTTGATTACGTGAGGCCACGGCTACATATAGCGGCTGGTTATAGTATGCTAATATAGAAGCATCGCCTTTAGGATTACGATATATATCTACAATACCAGAATGGTTATCATAAGGCATTGCTTCCCAACCGTTTACCATATAAGCATCACCAAGATTCTGCATTCTCATACCTTCTATACGTCTTCCCTGATGCTCAAAAGAGACATTCCCCATTGCACGAGTTAAAGAATCAAGAGTACCAAAGTAGGTGGCAAGCCCTTTAGCCTGAAAATAATCAGTAAACGCCTTATACTGACTCTTCCAGAAAAGTCCATCCCAACCAGTTTTACCTGTACTCTCAACTTTATCATGAATCAACTGAATACGTGGAGGAGTAGAAATAGCCCCTTCCTCACCTCTCATAAATACTTCCGTACAATTAGTGGTATACATGAGATTATCTTTAGGACCTTTATAATAGCTTTCTACATAGGTTTCCGGTCCTCCTGCACGGTGGTTGTCGAACCAGCCTTTTCTATATAAAGTGGTGTCAAATGGTAGCATATGCGCTTTTGAGTCCTCTTCTTTATCTTCGCTTCCTGCCCAACCCGATGTAAATGTCATAATTCTACTGGGATCTACGGCATGAGCCTCACGCATATCATTCATACGTTTAGCTACAAGTGCCTTATCCTTCGTCAATGGACCACCAAACTCATTAATCAGATTAAAAATAACTAAACTCGGATGGCTACGATCACGATAAACCATTCGCTTCAACTTCTCATTTACTATAGTGCGGATAAACGGCTCATGATTAGCCGAATGGAAAGAACCCGGTTCTTCATAGTACAACAGCCCTAACTCGTCAGCCTTTTCAAGAACAACAGGACTACCTATGCAACGATGAAAGTTCAGCATATTCAACCCCAGTTTTTTAGCTGTAAGTACTTGTTTCTCGGCCATTTCGGTTGTTGCAATTAATCCTGTCACAGGGAAATATCCCCAACTGATTGCACTTTTCAACATGATACGCCGTCCATTTAAACGCAATACTGCATCCTTACCAATTCCATCAACAGTAAACCAACGGAATCCAAAATCTTTCTTATCTTGGTCAAGCGTCTTCTTACCCTTCTTTATTTGTACATTACAGGTATATAATTCAGGAGTAGAAAGATCCCATAGTTTGGCGTCTGGAACATTAACAGGAATTGTTACTTCACGGTTTCCTACAGGAAAAGAGAGATTCTTCAAAGTTTGTCGGAATACTACTTTATCGGGATTAGCCTTTTCATTCACTACCAGTTCTACATTCTGTTTCACGCTGGAAAGTGTTTCATTGGTAAAAGATATGATTGCATTCACCTTAGTCAGTTCTGGAGTATTCTGCATATAGATATCAGAAATGAAAACCGGATTCACGCTTTCCAACTTAACTCTGCCGATTATTCCACTGAAACTTCTTGCAGGAGGAATGTTGTACTCTCCCCACTTCAATATATCAAAATCCTGCCAATGGAAATTTCCTCCGGGATTAGTTACACGTATCGCTAATAACTGCTCTGTCCCAGGTTTTGCCTCATCAGTAATATCTACATGAAAGGGAGTCTCACCAATCAAGTCATAAGCTACCAACTTACCGTCAAGATAAACTTCCGCACGCATACGGACTGATTCAAAATAGATGATAAAGCGCTTCTCCTGCTGATCTGCCGGAATCTTGATTTTACGGTACCACCAGCTAACTCCCCGGAAGTGTTCCGGACGAGGATTATCAGTACTGGTAAGATATTCCTCTACCGTACCCGGCACCTCAACAGGAACAGCATTAGGATTATGATTTAAGACCTGCCAACCACCCGTGGGTTCATTCACAGGTAGTATAGACAAGTCTGTGATTTCATTAGGCAGATAAAGGCGATCATTCTGCCACTCTGCTTCTTTATCGAACCATAACGACCAGCCACCTCCCGTTAATGGGATAGTACATCTTCCCTCTCCTGCATTGGCAGAAAAGCTACAAAGCAGATAAAAGACAAAAAATAGTGATAAATATTTATTCATATCAGTATTAAAGATTAATAGGAGAACTTATTTTACTTTTTCAATGTCACTGTCAACTTTTGTAGGGCTTTCTCATCCGAAGTCCCTCCATAAAGTAGTTCATACTTACCAGGAAGAATGTCCATTCGGTTTGTTGCAGGATTAAAGCATTCAAATGTTGAGACCGGTAATTCAAAACGTACATTTTCTGCCTGACCTGCTTTTAAGTTGACTCTGCGAAAAGCCCTTAAAGTTTTAATGGGACCTTCTTTATCACCTGTATTGCGCAAGTAGACTTGTATAACCTCGTCACCAGCCATTTTACCTGTATTTTTCAATGGTATCGTTAAAGTTATCCCCTCACCTATCCGAAGGACCGTTTTATCTGCCTTCGCCTTACCATAATCAAAAGTAGTATAGCTCAAACCATGTCCAAAAGTAAATAGAGCTTTACCTTTAAAATAACGATAGGTACGGTTACTCATATCATAATCTTCAAAGTCGGGTAAATCATTACTTGAAGCATAGAAAGTAAGTGGTAAACGTCCGGCAGGATTATAGTCGCCAAACAGAACATCGGCCACAGCCGTTCCACCTTGTTGACCTGGATACCATGCTTCAAGAATCGCATCCAGATTCTCAGTTTCCCAAGGTAGCGCCAGTGTACTACCAGAACATACTACGAAAATTACCGGTTTACCTGTCTTCTTCAGAGCTTTCAGCATTTCGGCCTGTACACGCGGCAGATCAATATTGGTGCGGTCACCTTTTCTGAAACCGGGAAGATCTACAGGCATTTCTTCACCTTCCAATGAGGAAGACAAACCACCAACAAAGATTATAGCATCTGCTTCAGCCGCTTTATCCGCCACTTCTTTATAATTTATTTCTCTTTTGATACCTATATCAAACTTCAATGAGGCTTCTCCACCAGCCTGAAAATATTCTAATACAACCTTATATTTTTGACCTTTCACTGCATTCAGAGTATATATCTGCTCTTTTGCAGGCCCATCATGCCAATCTGAATATACTTCTTTGCCATCAATATACAAACGTGAACCGTCATCGGCAGAAATAATAAAAGAAACTTCTTCTGATTCTTTCGGAATATATACCGATTCAAAACGTGCTGAGAAATTATTCAGCTTTACCCTTGGCATAAATACTGTATTACCACCATTACCAAAATTAAGCGGCTCGCTAAAGTGACCAACTGCTGCAGCTTCCCCCTCCAATTCTTTATTATTCCAGAAAGTTGCCTTAAATCCTTTCTTACCATTATAAGAACAACAGTCAAAATAACTGAATACAGTTTGGGGATTCACGTAATCACATCCTTTTTCATAGCACACTACTCCTTCCGGAAGTTTATTCTTAATGCCTTCAAGAATCGTAATAGATTTGGTTGGGAAACCATTATAGTTTGCCCAAAGCATAACCGAATCGTTAGCATTAGGCCCCAATACCGCTACTTTACGAATAGACTTACTCAATGGCAAGACATTGTTTTTATTAGTCAACAATACCATACTTTTACGCGCCATTTCTAAAGCCTTGATCACATGCTCATCTGACTCTACTACTGAATAAGGAATTTCGGACCAAGTTACGAACATATCATCATCAAACATACCTAACTGAAAACGAGCACGCAATAAACGAAACACAGATTCGTTGATCTTTTCTTCTGAAATCAGTCCTTTCTGTACAGCCTCATTCAAAGAAGAATAACTACCACCACATTCCAAATCCGTTCCGGATACAACCGCATCAGCAGAAGCTGCAGCTGCTGTAGGGTGGGTTTCATGATGATTAGGGTAATAGAAGTCTCCAATAGCTCCACAATCTGAAACAACGATATCGTCATATCCCCAGTCTTCACGCAAGATACGAATCAGTAGCTGCTTGTTCGAGCAACATGGTTCTCCTTCAAAACGATTATAGGCACACATCACCTCTTTCACTTTTCCCTCCTTCACCAAAGCTTTAAAAGCAGGCAGATACGTCTCCCACAAATCACGTTGGGAAATATTTTTGGAGTCAAAACTATGTCTGTTCCACTCCGGACCACTATGTACCGCATAATGCTTTGCACAAGCATGCGTTTTATCATACTTCCCGGTACCATCACCTTGTAAACCTTTTACCACAGCCAATCCCATTTGGGAGGTAAGATAGGGGTCTTCACCATAAGTTTCCATACCCCGTCCCCAACGTGGATCACGATATATATTAATATTCGGAGTCCAGAACGTCAATCCTTTGTAACCATCTCTTTCGCCTTTACTCTGGAAATCGTGATATTTGGCACGGGCCTCATCGGAAACAATATCAAAAGTTTCATAAACAGCCTGATCATCGAAAGTAGCAGCAAGCCCTATTGCCTGCGGAAAAACAGTTGCCTTTCCAGCACGTGCTACTCCATGTAGTGCTTCATTCCACCAATTATATTCTGGAATTCCCAAACGTTCAATAGCCGGAGACCCATTTTTCATCTGACTGATTTTCTCTTCCAAAGTCATTCGTTTCAATAGGTCCCAAGCACGTTCCGAAGGCGACAAATTCGGATTCTTATAAGGCTCATTTTGTGCTGTAGCCCAAATGGCTACAGCACTCAAACAAAAAATCACAAGATATTTCTTCATCATAGTATTTTGACTATAATAGTTTAAACAGACTTAAGGGTTAGTATCCGCTATTTCAACAAATCTGATATCATATTCACCAATAACTTTCCTGCTATCGGATCTGTATCAGCTTTTTCCGTACACATTGTAGAAACAGTAGCCAATCCCTTTCCATCCTTTATCTGGATTAAAGTAAAGCCTCTCATCGAATCTATCTTGCGAATACGGTCTTCCGGTTTTCCTCCATCAATATAAGCATGTATCTTCATCTGCCCTGCCAACTCTACCAAATTTTCATTCCGATTCGTTTTCAGAGTAGCATTACAAGCCAAAGGGATTTCTCTCTTATTATTGTTGAAATAACGTAGTTCCAATACATCAATACCATCGAACACAGGAGCATCATTACGTTCCATATTCACAATATCACCTTCTGTCGGAATAATCCAACCTGTGATATGCTCAGGATAAATGTTTTTTGCAACCTCTTTGCTATTCAACAAAAGAAGCTTACCCCCCTTTGACTGATAAGAACGAATCAGTTCCTTTTCTTCATCCGTACATTCAGTCAATCCTGAGATAATGCAAAGGTCAGCTTTCAGTTTAGAATTAACCAATTCCTTTATGGAAGATACCGTTTGATATTTTACATGTAAGAAATCAAGTTTATCTTTCATGCCATCCTTATCCAAAAGAACCACTTTCTTACCTTCTGAGATTTGATTCATATTCCAGGATTTACGAGCTAACACTAAATGATATTCATTTTCAGATACAGGTAATCCATTCTCTGTCAGCTTTAATACTAATTTAGCGTTGATCTTGTCAGCTGGTAAATTGGTAGGCAGCTGAATACTTGGTTCAATATAATGACGTCCGTAATGTTTTACCACCGGAACTTCTTCACTACCCCAAACTAGTTTCTTTCCTGTTTCATCCTGAATTTCCCAACGCAGCAAAGTTGGTTTCAGTTCTGTACCATCCTCGCGATCATTTACTACATAAACACGCGTAGAGAGTTTATCGCCACCATACAGATTGCGCCCCCACAATTCGGCACTTACCAGTACTGGTTGCAAAGCACGTTTCAGAGCATAGTATGTGGGATACGGCTCTATTTTCTGATAATCGTATACCTGACGGAACCAGGTGAGTAATGCAAAGTGTAAAATACCCGATCCTTGGTCATTGGAGCGACGAAGCGTCTCGGCTAATTCACCTGTAATAAACGACTGCGCCGTAAGAAAGTACTTCGGATCAGAAAAATCATAGCACTCATAACCGATCAATGATTGTGGATTCTGATGAATCAACTGATAAGAGCGTGTTGGATGCCCTGTTTCATTATTAGGATATCCAGTTGACATTTCTTGACTGATGAGCGGACGATCCGGCATTTTATATCGTTCCTGAAATTCACCATTGAAGAAGCGGAATACAGAGAAATCATACCAATTATAATAACCATGCATATCGTCAATGTCTCCATCGTCTATACTATTCATAAAGTCTGTTCCAAATTTCTTATCCTTACCTTTAGCTTGATAATTAGAGTCAAAGCAGATAGGACGTGTAGGATCTATACGGCGCATTTCTTTCACTACATCCGAAATTACACGGTATTTCTCTTTAGCACGTTCCAAGTCATTGTCATTATCATAAAACTTCATCTCGTTATTCACTGTCCAAAAGAGTAGTGAAGGATGATTACGATACTTTTTCAACAGACGGAGAAATTCTTCTTTCCACATCTCAATAAGTTTTGCATCGGGCAACGGCGTAGAATGAATCATCAACCAGGGCCATGTACCCTCAAAGCTAACACCAATACCATTTTTGTCAGCAGCTCCCATCCAGAGTTTATTCCATGGAGTAGTATGTGTACGAGTGACATCCATATTACCAGCCTTCATCAATTGCATGAAAGTATTGGCCAGATTCAGGTCGTTTGGAGCTAAAGCAAACGGAATATGATTTCCACCACGTAACCAATAGCGATTACCATTCAGGAAAAACAATCCTTCCTTTACTTCGAAAGTACGGAAACCGGAAGTCTCTGTCATACAATCCAGTTCAGCACCCTTGGCAGCAACTAAGCGGAAGCGGAAGTCATATAAATTAGGATGATGAGGCGTCCAAAGTCGAGGTTTCAAATTATTCACACTGTAAGTAAACACCTTCTCTTCGCCAGCATTTAGTACCAGTTTAGGCAAAGAAAGGCCACTGTAAAGTAGTGAACCGGTTTCTTTATCTATGACATCAGTATAGAGATCGAACTGGCTTTTCTTACTGCCATGATTCTTCGCTGTCAAATCAAAAGTAGCCCCCTCTAAAGTTGGTTTTATAAATATGTCTTCTACTTTTACCGGACTGGTAATAGTTAACCTCACCGGTTGCCAGATACCTGCAGGATCATCACCATAAAAGCCATGGGCAATATCTTTCAGAATATTACTCTTTACAGACACTTTTCCGCCTTCTTGTTCACTTTCACGAACAGAAGAATAGAAAAAATCAATAGCAGCACTACCACTTTCTGAAGAACTGCCTTCTGCTCTGCGTGTTACTTTCACTGCCACCAAGTTTCTTCCAGGTTTCAGTAACTTGCTTCCATCTACCTGTATTTCACCATACATACCGATGTGTGAGCCAGCCAATTCCCCATTAATATAAATCTCCGCTACCTTTGAAACCGCATCGAAAGTCAAAGTCATGTTCTTACCTTCAATATTAGCAGGCAATTCCACCCACTGACGATACCAGGCTACATTTGTTTTCCTATAATCAAAAGTATAACCTTCGCAACGATCTGTTTCTTGCTGATAGTATGTATCAGAAACTCCTTTAGGCTGAGCTCCTGTAGGTGAAGGCATAGTCTCGCCATGTAACCAAATACGAATAGGATTCCAGAAATTAGGAACAGACATTACATGCCAATCTTTATCATCCGTTGTAGTAGATATTGCTTTTTCTTTGTTATCCAACTGATATCCGGGCATAAAAAGCCAATTTCCATTCAACGAAATATCCGTGCGTCCTTCTTCCAGTTCACTCACTTTAACAGAGGTATAGTTTGCTCTCTCAAACTGACGCTTATTTTCCTTCTCTTGTGGTGTTACTACCTTACGATATTCTGTAACCTTCACATCCTTCAATGCATCCTCTTCCAGAGGAGTAACTACAAGGTCATCAAACTCAGTTTCAATCCAACCTCCTCCCAAAGTCACAGGACCGGAGGGTGCTAAATTGCTATTTTTATCTGTAATATCCATACGTGGTTCTTTTTCATCATTCAAGAAAATGCGAATACGACTACCACATACTTCTACCTTTAATTTATACCACTGACCTGGCACAGGATGGAATCCTAACGGGCGAACTCCCATAAATTCATCAGTACCCATATATCCCATTCTCATCAGGTATAAATCATCTTGTAATCCACCTTTTAGACCAACTACATAGCGGTCAAAACGGTTGTTGGCACGAAAACCGGCCCAAATTTGAACTTGTTCTGCTTCTTGGGGAGCGCGCGCTTTAAAGGACATAGTATAGTTCTTCCACTCAGGATTACCGAAACAAGCATAAGAACCTTTTGAACGGAACACCCCGTCTGCAATGCTACATTCACCCCGTCCCACTGTTTTCAGTATTTCTCCTTGATCAGAGAAATTATTTTTCCATTCAGATTGCGCATATCCGGATGATGAAATCAAAAGGCATGCGGCAGTCCAAAAGGCTATATAGAAATTCTTCATGATATTAAAATATAATATTATTTCCTGCAAATATAGCTTCGACTCATTAACAGAAAGTGAAATAAATAATTAATTAGACATTAAAAAGTAATTAATCGTAGCTGATACCATTACAAAACATCCAATAAACTTTTAAACTATGTTATGTTGCCATAATAATCAGCTTCGATATAAGGTGCAATCCCCTAACCAGATTTACAACCGACAAATAGAACAAAACGAGTTGCTTTGTATCATGTATACCCCCTCCTCGTACCAGCTTCACTATTTTTAGTTATGTATAAGAGCGAAGAAAGTACGACCCTGATACGCCCTAAAAGAGTTTATGACCAAAAAGCAGTACTAAAATTTTGTTCAAAAAAGAAGGAGGGCACTTATTACGGAAACAAATACCCTCCTTACTTACCTACCTACTTATTTAATCAATTCAATTTCAGATCGATTTTCTTGATATCAGTAAAGTTATACTTCTTGTAAGTGTCGTTACAGCACGCACCTACTCTTACCCAATAGGTATTGGAATATTTAATAGCAGCTTTAGAAGTTAACTCAATAGTTGTGCCCTCCTGATCATTAGTTATTTTCACAGAACCGGGAGTATAATTTCCGTCAGATTCTGTTCCACAATATTGCGTATGCGAAATATACAATTGTATGTTGTTTACATCAGGCATAGCAATTCCTTCTTTTGCTATTCTCTTAAATTTCACTGCACATTTCAAGAAATTATCAGAAGCCAAGTAAGGTTCCGTAACCCATTCTACTTCCAGATAGGGGGTAACAGTAAAGTTACGTTCTGTCATTTTCCCGTTCTTCAATTCCACCGTTTCTCCTTCTACATCATAAGGATAAAATGCGCCTTCCAACGGAATCATACGGTAAGTACCTGCAAACAGTTTAGAATTGGAATATGAACCATCCTGCCTCATATTGAGGTTCTGATTCGTCACAACGATCGATTCATCGCCACCCGCATAACTCAATTCTGTAATCTGTATCTTCATACTTCCTTGTCCCATAGCTGTTTGCAAAGGTTTACCGTTATGGTCTACAACCTGCCCGAAGACACCAGCTTCCGGTGCATCATAATTATCCTTTTCACACGATGAAAAGCCTAAAACTAATGCAGTAACTAACAGCAAATTAAATATCTTTTTCATACTATTTTCCTTTTTCTAATTAATACTGATTATTTTGCTCAAGTAACGGATTTACCTTACGTTCACCATCAGGAATCTTATCATAGTAATTTTTAGTAGCAAATGTCAATGAGTTATTAGCTCTTTCACAAACACGGGTATCAAAAATATACTTACCCACCGGATTACCTGCTTCATTTACTGTTGCTCCTTTGGCAAACAAGAATGGAGACAGCATTCTACGGCGATATTGATAAATTTGTGAATCGAAAGTAAACCAACGACGCAAATCCCAATAAATCTTATGCTCGAAAGCCAATTCCTTATAACGTTCTACACGGATAATATGCATACCTTCATTAGGAGCAAATACAAACGAACGGATACCTTGACCACGTTCAATGCCATCACGTGATACATTGGATAGTTCTGCAGGACTGGTCAGCAACTCAGCACCAGCTCTTGAACGTATCTTATTGATACATTCGTAAGCATCCTGTTGCATATCTTTTCCATCGATAGTAGCAACGCCATTCTGGTAAAGTTCCAATGCAGCTTCGGCACGATTCAATAATATTTCAGCATAACGAATATCAATCCAAGACTGTGTAGAACTATGTAACTGTGTTTCGGCAATTGTCCAGTTCAAATTCAACCATTTAGCTCCATGAAAGCCTGTCAGTGTATTACTCGTTCCACCATTAGCTGGACCATCCATTCCACTTTTATTAAGTTTCATACCCGTAGAAGTTTCATAAGGCTTTTGTTCTTTTACATTCTCGGTTGTTGTCAAAACGTTATTCTTGAACCAAGCATTACTTGTATAATTGACTGTAGTCTGTCCATCATCCTTTATAAACTTGGCAATGGATGTAGATGGATCTATTTCCTCCTTTATTATACCAAAACGAATATCCAGTTCAACCCCTTTGTAAGTATGTCCAGGTAATAAGATAGAGCCCCTTAAACGAGGTTCTGCATTGTCCAATAGGTCTTTAACATCATTGTAGACAATATAATTACCATCGTCATCCGTTGTTTTGAGGTATCCCGTTGCAGGATCAATAGGCAGGCCGTCAAACAGTTCTACCCAATCCAATGTTACATTATAACGGTCACCATAAGTTGCGGTCATACGAGGCGGACAATATACAGCATCAAAACTATGAACAAAGTCATTTTTACTATACTGCCGAATAAGAATAGATTCATCACTCTTATCAGCATTGGCAAATATCTCACGGAAGTTGGCTTCTTTATCAGAGTTTCCCTCATATAACTTATAACCACCTTCTTCTACAATTTTGGATGCTTTATAGGCTTGCATAAAGTAATCGTTTGCTCTTCCTTCAGGAATACCGGTAAGCATTTTGCCACTTTCACTTCCAGAATAATTAAATGTCTGTCCATAACGGGCAACAGAGCCAGCATACAAAGCAACACGTGACTTGAAAGCTGCTGCCACATAAGTATTATTAGCACGGCCTGCAACTTTTGTTTTACCTAAATTTTCAATGGCATAATCTAAATCCGAAAGAATAAAGTCTATGCACTCTTCATGGCTGCTACGCGCTACCCACAATGCTTTCTCGTCATTAGTCATTTCCTGCGGGGTTTCCAAAATAGGTACACCGCCATAGCGTTTTACCATCGCAAAATATACATAAGCCCGAATAAACTTTGCTTCAGCAATCCATGATTCAGCACCTTTCAGTTTTCCGACATACGCAGGCAGATTGGCAATTAAATCATTGGCTTGACGAATCGTTTTATAACCCATACTCCAGTACTCTTTTTGAGGAATATAAATACCTGTGTTATTACGATTTACAGTTTCACCAGTGCTGAGCATATCCCAAATAATACAATTCCAATTATAAAAACCATTGTAACTACCATCATTTGACATATTAAAATCTTCCATCGGCAACTGGCTATACAAACCAGCCATATAGGCAGTAATACCACCTTCATTATATATGTCTTCTCCCGACAGAATATTCTTAGGAGGAATATCCAAATCTTGGCATCCTACAAACATACCTCCTATAGCAACACACATCAATATATTTCTTAGCTTTTTCATTCTATAATCTCCTTTTACTTAAAATGTAACACTTGCACCAAAGTTATATGTTCTATTCAACGGATACATATATCCATAGAGTTCAGCTGGTCTTTCTGGATCGACACCTTTCACACCTGTTATAGTGAACAAGTTATATCCATTCATATAAATTCTCAGATTCTTTATACCTATGAATGACAAACAATTCTTCGGCAAAGTGTAACCTATTTCAGCAGTCTTCAAACGCAGATAAGTACCTTTCTGAATAGAGAATTCAGAATTAAGATCCGGAGTTGTACCACCATAAGAATAATATCCTGAAATCCATTGACAAGAAGGATCATAAGGATCTTGTTTGGGATCAACTGGACGCCATCTATCCAAGAACATATCCAAAGCGTTACCATTAAATTGTAGCGGAGCCGACAACTGTTCGCCATAAGATACATAAGACATTGCAGCACCTTGGAAAGTCATATTAACATCAAAACCTTTCCATTGAGCAGAAAGAGTTAAACCAAAGTTCATCAACGGATAATTTTTCTTATCCTGAAAATTAGCAGCAGTAGAATTAGTAGTTGTAGCGATAGGATATCTATCCATATCATCAATTGTACCATCACCATTCCAGTCTTCATAAACATAATCTCCAGGAAGAGTTGCATTACCTGCAAATATATGAGAGTTAGCAATTTGTTCCCACGAAGTATAACGGCCGTCTGCACCATAACCAAACCAAATGTCATTATAACGGTTAGTTAAGTTATTTCTCCAGTTATCATAGGAGTTACCTGACGGGGTGCGTTCTTTGTAACGCCACATGGAACGAGTAATAGCAATGTTTCCAGAAACACTATAATTTACCTGCCCCACACGATTACGATGTCTCAACTCAACTTCAAAACCTTTTGTACGGTCACTCTCCAAATTCTCTTTAGGCATTGCAGCACCGAATGTCCCTGGAATAGTGGCAATACGATTAGCCATCAAATTATCACGGTCACGCTGAAACAAATCAAAAGAAATTCCTAATAATCCATTCCACAAATCAGCATCGATACCCACATTCAGAGTCTTAACGGTGTACCACGTAATATTAGGATTGGCTACAGCACGAAAACCTAATGAATTCATGAATGATCCATTGAAAAAATATCCTTTCGGAGTTTTATTATATCTATCACCATCAGTATTCGGATAATCATATCCAGAAATAAATTGGTAATCAGCAACGGAATCATCACCCATCTTACCATAAGAACCGCGAAGTTTCAGGTTGTTTATA
Organism: Bacteroides sp. AF39-11AC; assembly: GCF_003474285.1. Lineage (NCBI taxonomy): Bacteria > Pseudomonadati > Bacteroidota > Bacteroidia > Bacteroidales > Bacteroidaceae > Bacteroides > Bacteroides sp. AF39-11AC. The sequence continues at coordinate 287,432 of NZ_QROH01000007.1, forward strand.
AAAGGTAATTTGTCTTTTATAAAACTCTCTTCACTCATGCGCCATCCTACAGAAGCACTTGGGAAAAAGCCCCAACGACTATGTGATGGGAATTTGGAAGAACCATCATAACGAAAGGCAAACTCTAACAGATAGCGTCCTTTATAATCATAGTTAAATCTACCAACCAGTGCCTGAGAAGCACTTTCTGTCAATCCATTTGCATTAGCTGTACCAAGCTGATTGGCAGAATTACCCGCAAATAAATAAGGTAAAGGTATAGAAAAATCACGAGCTGCACGGATATTATCACCTACACTATGTGCTTCTTCAAATAACAGCAATCCAGATACGTTATGACTTGATGCAAAAGTATTTTCATAACTTACAGAAGCTTGCCATAAAGTAGTCCATGAGTTACCATAATAACGTTCCAGATTAGTTGGCGACTGCATAGCATAAGCAGTATAAGTATCAGTTGCTTCACTATAAGTATACTCATTATACTCTTTCTTATATATGGTATTATCAGCTATAGAAGTATCATAACTGAACATGCCTTTCACCTTCAGACCTTTTACAAATGGAACAGCATATTCAAGTTCCATCGTAGACTGGAAGATTTTATTTGTTGTCTTATTATAACCGGAAACATCAGGGTCTGTTGCTGCCAAAAGATTCAGCTGGTCAGATGACATCTTTTGAAAGTATTCCGGATTATCATTAGCATACAATTTCTCATTAGGACTTGCACGCCACAAAGCTTTATAAACCTCCCATGTTGATAAGTATTGACGTTGTTTGCTATCAATTATACCATTTATCTTAATCGAAGCCTTCAAATTTTTAGCGACTTCGGCATTTAAATTTGCACGAAGATTATAACGGTCATAATCCATTGCTTTTGACTTGAAAAAGCCTTCCTGATCCGTATAACCGAAGTTTACATAATAATCAGTTTTTTCACTTCCACCACTTAATGAAACATTATGTTGCTGCTGGGGAGCTGAATTACGAATTACTGCATCATACCAATCAGTAGATTTTAATGTTCCATTCAAATACTCTTCAATCTGCTCGTCTGAATAAGTAAGCTGAGGGTTTGTCAGATTACGCATTGACTTTTCATTAAATAGTCTCATACGATCTACAGCACCTACTGGTTCCAACATTTCTGCCGGAGTTTGAATACCATAATACATGTTGTATTCAATCTTCGGCTTATTCTTTTCACCTTTCTTTGTAGTAATCAAGACAACACCATTAGCCGCACGTACACCATATATAGCAGCCGAAGCATCTTTCAAAACAGAAATCGACTCAATTTCATTCGGGTCCATACGTTGCAAATTGCCACGAGGAACACCATCTACTACTATCAATGGAGAACCAAAACCACGGATATCAAACTGGTTGGTAAACTCACCCGGCTCAGATGTTTTTTGAATTACACGAACACCAGGAACTTTACCAGTCAACATGTTCTGAGCATTCTGGCTTTTAGTAGCAACCAGTTCTTCATTAGTAATAGCAGACACTGCTCCTGTTAGATTCACTCTTTTCTGCGTACCGTATCCTACTACCACGACCTCATCCAGCTGTTCTGCATCTTCCTTCAAAGTAATTTTATAGCTGGTTTTGTTATCCACTACCACTTTTTTATTCACATAACCAATGTAAGAAACTTCCAACGTTGTTCCTTGGGGAACTGTTAGAGTAAAATTTCCATCAATATCAGTTATTGTACCTAATGACTTATTTCCAACTACAGTCACATTAGCACCAATAATAGCTTCACCTAATTCATCAACAACCTGCCCGGATATACTTCGAGAAGTTTGTGCACGCATCGGAGTAAGCACCATCAAGAACATCATTAGCATACACCAACAAGTGTATTTGCTAACTTTCACAAAATTAGATTTGTTTTTCATGTGTTTCATAATCTCACTTTTAAAATTGTTTTTCATCAAATAACGTATCCCTTAGATTAAATAAGTAGGAAGGATATGTTTCCGGTTAACTTGTATCTTTCATATGCATTTCTTTTAAAGTTATGTATTCTTTTAGTTTACTTATCTTTTTTTAAATTGTTATCCCAAATTCAATCTTGTATTTTTCACCTTCAAAAGAACCTATTATTATCATTTTGATATGGCAAAATTATATGCCTGAGATTAAAAATTGAGTGATATCGCGCTTATCTGACGCTTAATTTTAAATTAAATTAAAAGATTAATTGCTTCTTTACCAACATATAGAATGATCTGAAACAAATAATCGAAACAGCATACTTTCCATAGGTTGGAGGTAGTTCTATACCATCTACCAATAAACCTGAAAACTTCCGATGCAGATTAAAAATTCTCTCCAATTTAGGAAACTCTCTATCTGACAATAACCAAGGATTGCCATATATTTGAGGAGAAAGTAACAAAGACCTATTAAATGCCTGTAAGACAAGTTCATCTTCCCAATAATCCAAACAGGAAGAAAGGCACCTCATGGTTCTCCGTTAATCTTTTCAAATCGGGTACAAGACCTCTTCCCAATGCTCCTACCCTATTGTGAGGAGCTGCACATGTATTGAATGAATTTACATCAATATAGCTCTCTTTGCCCTCCCACAAAAAAGTTGTTGCCATTGTTCCGCTTTTTTCAACCCTAAACGGCGATTCAAAAGAATTAAGTCTGGAGAATATTTCCTGCACTCTCCAAAGTATCCCCAAAACCATCTGGTCCTCCCCAAAGCCCTAAACGTACTCCATTCTGTTTAGCTTTTAGATAAGTAGATTCCAACCCTTTAGGGAATTTATTCTTAAATCGTTGGGAATTTATACTTTCATAAATATTCTTACCATCAATCAGCCCTGCATCAAAAGCATATATATCCAACTGCATCCCATATTCCTGACGAAGCCATTCAAAAAAAATAAATTGCCCAATGTCTGTGATTCTGTAGTTCCTTCATTAGTATTGTTTATTCAAGAGAAATATTCAGCCTTCGATAAGCTTCTTTCAGTAATATCAGATTCAGAAGCATGTTCCTTCAATATTTTCAAAACCTTATCTCTGTATTTTAATGCGGTTTTTGCATCATTCAACCAGTTATATTGACCGATAGGGTATGCATTCACCAACAAATTCATATCCTCCGAAACTTGTTCTATCTTTTTCAGAGATAAAAAAATACGTTCCTTCAAACCTACAGGATGAAATTGCTTAGCTCTGCCATAGATCCTAGAACCATAATACGCCGTACATACAGCTTCATGCAAACATGCAGTCAAATAAGTACGATAAAACAGTTGGTATAAATCATTATATGCCGCAGATTCTAATAAAGGCTTTACCCTTTCTACTTCAGCGACTGCTTCGGAAGCAAGTTTAACTCCATACTGTTTTTCCGTTAGAATATAATTATAATATACACTATCCATTTTTTCATCAGGTTCTATCCATTGATTATCAAAAACGGTCTTCACTTCAACAGCTAACAGAGATGATAATGACTTAAAGTGTACAGGAGCAATATGATTTATAATATCTTTCCAATAATGAAATGTTTTATTTATATCATGCTTAACAAGAACCATAGGCGGATCAATCCATCTTCCAGACACATGCCTGCTATATCCCCATTTATTATTTTCATAATTTAGAGAAGAATGATCTGTTAGGTTTGTTCCTAAGGTATAAAAAACAGATGTGACTATATCATATGCATTTTGAAACGCTTTTCTAATGGGCAACAAAGCATCCTCACCATACCTCGACGTAATAAATTCATTATAGATTTGCATTGGAGATACAGTTTGTTCTTCCGTCATCCGCTTCAGTGCATACAACTGAATTTCATTAGCTGTTCCTACTATGCTGGTATCCCCATAACGATCCGTCCTTGCAACATATCCGGTAACATTAGGACAGTTAATATAGCTACCCCATCTTTTCATAGTATATTCAGGCCATGTGTTAGCTACAACGCCTTGCCCACTGTATTCATTACCAGAATCAAACTCTACAATCGTAGATCTATTCATCTTTCTGATGTAAGAGTTATCCGGATGTGTCAGAAAGAAATCATGAGGGGTTTCTTTCATCATTAAAATGACCTTATCACTCTTTATATGCTTTATACATCCAACAGTACTCTTATACTCTTCTTCCGAATAAGCAAAAGTACGAATATAGAGTTTCTTTCCTCTTTCACCAATAACTACATCGGAAATAGCGTTTACAACAGCTGCCAGTTTTTCCTCAGGTTTTTTCATATTCACCGAGTACTGCTTTTCCGCATAAGCGCCAGTTTCAATAAACGTTAGCACAAGTCCATCTGCTTCAGGAGCCCTGTTGAGCATCCGGCGATAGTCATCTTTAAACCATTCCCAAAATTTAGGATTATCCAGGTTTATTGTACCATTAGGTCCCGTTCTAAAACATGACGGATAATAATCCAGAGAGTATAAGCTATGATCCCAAAGCAACACTTCATCAATACCTTCTAAATGTGCAAGACGAATGAGTTTATTAACCTGTTCACATACCTTTTCTTCTTTAATGGCCTTTAAATCATGAATGATCTCATGGGACAACTGAAGCTGATTTATATTATACTCTTTTGCTGTTTTTATTGTCCGGATAGCACGATCCATATTGTCAGACAGAATGATCCACCCCCTAACACTTCCACCCGCAAAAAGATTTGCAAAGAAAGATAAGAAAAAGAAAATAACTATTATAAATCTCCTGAGACTCATTTCAATATGACTTTTATTTCTTTACCACTATATTTTATCCTCTTTATCATATCTTTACCTTCGAGTTTAATGATAAGGTCCATGTCTTTTACTGCATAGTCGCCGATGCGTTCTCCAACTATAAATTCCTTTGTACGATCATTCCACTTAAACGGAATAGTACTATAATTGCCATTTTTATATTTCAACGTCTCACCATCATCTTCGTATAAATTGAAACTTGCGTTTTCCCCACCAAAGACATGAATCTCAAGCGGAACATCAACATTAATATTTTTCTCAACAGAAGTATAATAGGGGATGATAGAACCAGACTTCACAAACAAAGGCATTTTATCCAGAGGTGCTTCTGCAGTAATTGTAGTTCCTCCTTGGTAGATTGCACCGGTCCAGAAATCTACCCAAGTACATCCTTGTGGCAGATATACAGAGCGGGAAGTTGCTCCTGCCTCCAAAACGGGGCAAACCAGGAGAGCAGGTCCATACATAAACTGATCTTTACAGTCTAATACATTTTGATCATAAGCAAAATCAAAAGCCAGTAAGCGCATTGGTGTATAATGCTCGTGAGTAACTTTACCTGATAGGGTATAAATATAAGGCAAAAGCCGGTATCGCAACTTTATAAAGTCAGTACAGATACGTTGTACTTCTGGTCCGTATGCCCATAACTCATTCGGTGCTTTCGTATCTCCCGGATAACGACGTCCATGGCAACGAAAAACGGGACAAAATGTTCCATACTGAAACCAACGTACAAACAATTCCTGATAATCTTTTTTAGAAGGGTCTCCTCCTGAATAACCACCAATGTCTGTAGTCCAATAGGGGATTCCTGTTGCTGTAAAGTTTAATCCTGCTGCTACCTGTGTTTGTAATTCGGCAAATGTCGTTGGAATATCACCAGACCACACAGCCGTTCCCCACTTTTGTTGGGAAGCCCACGCGCAACGGGTCAACATATAAGGACGGATACCGGGACGAGCTTTGGTTATTCCTTCATAAAAATGTGATGCATGAACCAAAGGGTATACATTTCGTACCTTCTGAGCTGGTCCGGCATAAGTATTAAGTGGCAAGTATGAGGCTACATGGTCAGGTTCCGGTCCATCTAAAAACCAGCCATCGATATTCAAGTCCACTAAAGAAGAAACCTTATCCCAATACATTTTGGCTGCATTCGGATTAAAAGTATCATATATATAGCCGTCAATAGCTTTGGCTCCTTCCAATATATACCCTTTTTGTGACATTTCATTATAATTTGGGATACCCGGTTTGAAGCAGGGCCACATTGTCAAAACTACCTTCATATCATAAACGTTATGAAGACTGTCCAACATTGAAGGAACATCAGGGAATAAAGTTTCATCAAACCTATGTGAACCTGTTCCATACTTACCCCAATAATGATAATCTATAAAGATAGTACTTGCAGGAATATCCTCTTCCTTCATCTTTTTAGCTATCTCCATCACCTCTTTTTGCGTAGCATAACGGTTACGGCTTTGGTGATAACCTAAAGCCCAATCGGGCAACATCGGAGCCCCTCCCGTCAAAGAACGATATGCAGCTACCAAATTATCCATTTTATCACCTACAAAAAGATAATAGTTAACGATCTTACCGTAATCAGAAGCCAAACTCATACCGGTACTATTGTCTGTATAAATAGTCCGGGAAGGATTATCCCAAAACAATCCCCAACCACCAGTAGAATAAATAACCGGTACTGCAGCTTGCGTATTAAACTGAACCAGTTCCCGCTTGGCATTCCGCAAGTTCATTAAGTTATCTCTGAACTGCCCCAAACCATATAAAGCCTCTTCATCTCGTAACTGGAACTTACAATATGCATTGACAGAATCTCCACACATATTCATTCTCGCTTTTTCCGGAAACTCTTTCAATAAAATTTTTCCAGACTCATCAAGTAGACTGATATACCCTTTATTCTTATTCACAGTAACAACTAAACGGGAAGAACGTAATACAATATCTTCCTGAGTATCCTCCACTTTAAACTCTGCCACTTTTGCCTGTTGCGTTACGGCAAAACTCTTATATTCTTTTATTTCATTCTCAGAGCCGAACATCACATGTACACTTCTTATATTATAGGGTTGCAAATACAAAGTTCCGCCCGAAGTCTGAATCCATAAAGCCTGCTGTTTCTTTTCCCAGGAAAGAACTGTTTGTGGTTGTCCTTCCTTGGCTACAACTTGTAAGACATTAGGATGTACTACATCCTGATAATTCTCACCCAAAGAGACATCGCTAAAAATCCCTTTGCTCCCTTTTTCTGCTATGATTCTAATGCGGTCAAAATCAAATTTACCCGATAAAGTATACTCGGCATTTTCCAAATCAGGAACAGAAGCTGCGGTAGGGCTATAAAAAACATATGCCTTATCAGCCTTTTCAGAAAAATCGATACGCACCACAACCAACTGCGGCTCCTGTGTCTGTTTGACTGCAACAAATAGTTTTTCACTATTGCCTTTCTCAAATGAAAGGCCTAAACGCGAATTTCCTTTTTCTTTCAACGCCAGAAAACTACACCAAACAGTTCTATTCACGTCGTTCAATTGCACATTTCTATACATACTCACCTTTTTGGGAAAAGCATCTAAATGCCAACATATTTCGGGTACAGCAACAGATGCTATCTTCAACCTTCCTTTCTCTTGTTTTACGAAGGTCATATCCCCTTTCCAGGAATCCTTTAAAAAAGGCAGTTTCTGGGCATATACAATAGAAACTGTACAAAACAAAAAACTGATAATCAAAATTATATTTTTCATGATCGATTATTATTAATTACACTTACTTACAACTCCATTCTCTATAAGAGCGATATATCCCAGCAATGCCCCCCAATGATAGAACTTATCGCTTCGCACAACATCATCACCTTCACCAGTGAGAACATTGTAATTCTCAAAGACATATCCATGTGACAACCAGGATTTCAATAATAATTTTTGGGATTTTTCGGCAAAGGCATGTCTCACTTCCGGAAATTCATAGTTATTCAATCCTAAGTATACCAGAAAATTCAATGGTGCCCAAATGCGTCCCCGCCAATATTCATTATCTTTAAATGCAGAATCATTTTTAGGTACAGAAGGAATTACGTACTCCCCCCAGAATTCATCAGTGTTCAGCAAATGCTCTTTTATCATCCTCTCAGCCTGATTCTTTGTAGGTACTTTTGCCAGCAATGGATAAAAGCAAGTGGGTGAAGTACGGTAATTAAATTTCAGATCTCTGGTAGAACGATTATAGTAAAATCCAGTCTTATCATCCCACAACCCTGCTAAATTATTGCGATAATATTCCGCGCGTTTTCTAAGTTCGATTACATCTTTTTTATAGCCAAGTTCTTCCGCTATTAAAGCCAGATAATCACAATCCATGATGTATAAAGAAGACATGCCTACATCATGCTGCTCCAGCAAATGTTTTTGCTTATTAAAAGGTACTCCATCATACATTGGAGAATTATCCAATCCTGATTCCAAAACAGCGCCATAGTGACAATCCGTATCAAACTCAGACCTGAAATAAGTAACCTTTTCATAAGGATTACTACCTAAGCATAATAATCCTCCATCCTCTCTATTCCGGCTCCACCAGCGATTCCAGGTTAGCAATTCTTTATATAATAACTCCAAGAACCACTTTTCTTGATATTGCTTATATAATGTCCAGACAGCCAAAGAACCAACAGGTGGCTGAGAACGATCTCTTGATCTAAAATTATTGCTATAAAAGCAGTTAGGCACAAATCCACTTTCTGTTATCGCCTTAGTTATCTCTACAGCATTTGCATAAGCCAATTCTTTATTGCTAACAGCAAGCATCATCGACGCAAAATAGGTATCCCAACAGAACAGTGTAAAACCACCAAAATCTTCACTGGCAAACCATTCGGAACTCCAAATCCGACTTACAGGAGTAATCACCCTCCTAATGCCAGGATCATATATATTATCCCAAGCCAAAACACTCTGCATGGCATTATAGCAATCATAATTTTCACCAAATTTTTTCTGATTAGAATTAATAAAATCCCGGGCGCGGTCATTAATGAAAGCAATTGCCTCATCCAATTCCATATTTTCTCCGCAACAGATAGCAACCGGAGTATCTAAAGACAGAATAAACTCCCTTCCTTTTTTTTCCAGAAGTTCACCCTCTATATAAGTTTTGATTTCAACAACTTTATCACGTGATGCCAATGTAAATCCTAAACTATCCACGCTAAGTGTATTGCCCCGTTTCCAAAGACTTTCAGGGATAACCACCAATCGTCCTCCTTTCTTCGTCTCAGCCAGTGGTCTGATTAGAATTACGTTTTTAAGTCCTATAGCAGCACTTTCTACCTGCAACTTATATCCTCTCCAATCTATGGTCATTTTGGTATACGCTCCATCAAAAGAATGAGGTCCCGGCTGTAATAATGGTGCTCCTTTAGCCCTATCTCCGATTCTGAATTTCCTTACACGACTTCCATCTGTATCCATCATATTCAGGTCGACAGCAAAACCATAAGGAAGAAATACATGAGTCAGCACACTACGGGTATCCCAGGTATTCCAACCGGAAGCCAACCGTTTTTGCAAACTCTCATATAATTCTTCAGGAGTGTTACCTGAAATGGCCTTAATAGGATAGATAAACAGACCTAATAAAAATAATCCGATCAACAAGTACTTTTTCATAGTTTAAAGACTAAATTAGACATCAGTTTAACTTTTCATTGGAGGATTTTAAGAATACTTCCACGAATGCAAAATAAAAGCCTTAGTCTTAAAAAACAGAGCCATCCTTTATTAATTGGACATTAAAAAAGCGCTTAATTGTTATGATTAAGCGCTTTTTCTTATTTTTATAAATTATCATTTATATAAATTGCATAAGGGGATCTTATATTCCTCTCCTAATGAATCTTTATACTCTTTGCAGAAGCGGTCATATACACTCTTTGCAATACCCTTTTTACCTTGTATAAAAAGAATAGAGCATTTAGCCGCCAAAGCTTCTTCATTCAAAGGATCATGCAAGAACAGGATATCAGTAATACGCAGTACTGTATCATAATTATTGCGCTGTACATCCAACAAATTCCTCAACAAATCAATAGAAAGACTGGAATAAGAATCTTTAAATTCATCCAACCAATCAACAATGGTATTTGACAGCAACGGACCATACAATAAGATTTCCAATATCTGATTCAGGAGCTTGTCATCTCCATGATCACCATTTTCCTTAAATTGACGAATACAATCCAACGCCATCCGATAATCACAAAATACTCCCTCATGCCATCTGATACACAGAAATCCCGCATCACTGACAACTTCCACATCACCTACTTTTTCTAACAATATACGCAACTTACGCAAAGTCACATTACGGTTATTGCGAGCAGACTCTTCCTCTTTGTCTGACCACAGAATATCTGTAGCTTTTTTAGTCAAGATGCCTTGCTTACTTTTTTCCGTATAAAGCACCAACAATATAAGCAAGCTTTTCAATCGTGGTGTAAAAGCTCCTGTTATGTCATTACCATCTTTATCACGAACATTAAATGTGCCCAACAAAGAGATTGCCGAACGACTGCGATCAAAATATTTTTCTACCACAGCAACCTCCTCTACCGTTTCATTAACAGGAAGAACCTCCACCTGAGTATTATCTTCTTGGGTATCTTCAAATTTGACTTTCTTTCTGCTGCATTTTATCCGGTATAAAAGGAATACTGCTCCTGCCAACAACAGGATACCACATGACCACCATAACCATACCGAAGCAGAGTCCTTATTCACCCTCTGCACAATTTCATTATCATTCAGTAAAGGAGTATTGATAGAATAAATAGCCACATCATGTGTACGGTCACTCAAAATCTTATCCATCACCAGATACAGTTTATGATAGGCAGGCGACGAATAAAAACTAAAATCACAATCCTGATGAACCAAATCATTACGAATAGGTTTCGATATCTCTACCCAAGCAGAATCATTCATGAAAACCTTCCAAAGGCTGCCTCCGTCTTTCAGACTAACAGCATAAAAAGAACTGTCCGAAGGTTCAAAGTACATGGAAGATGCCATCAACAACATATCCGTAGATTGCTTTTTCTTCCATACACTACGAGACTTTCCCGTTTTCAGATTAATGGCACACAACTCATAAGAAAAATGAGCATTAAATTCTTGCTTTCCCTGTTTATTTCCACGACCACCAAAAATATACAGTTCATCGCCTACTATAGCTGCTGCAGATGAATAACGAGGAGAAATAACAGGGGTATATGCAACTTCTTCAACCTGTTTCATACCCACTTTCAACCGATACAGGTTATTCCTATATTGATAGAATCCATATCCTCCAAAAAAATAAAATGAAGAATCAGATGGATTAAACGTACGTGCATGGTTGTAGTAACGAGGCTCATCCAAATGTCTTTCATTCAGACTCCATTTCCCTTCGTCGACAGATAAAGCTGAAACCAACTTTTCGTGTAAAGAATAAGACAATAACTGATTAGTCAGTGTATCATAAATCATATGATCTGTATATTCCATAGCCGGATACCCCTCCATAATAGAGACCTCGTTCCGGTTACCGGAAATACCATTTAATATGTCTATTTTATTTTGTCGCACAAGATAGAACAAGGCATCACGGGCATTAAAAGCAACATCCAAACGGTCTGATGTTTTCTCCGCATATATTTTTTTCCACTCAATATGATTATCAATTAACCATGAAGGATAAGATGCCAATGCCACAGCTCCTTTTTCTTCGTCAAGACAAACATCACCATTATGTTTCCATAACTTCCAATATCTAATCAACTCTCCATCACGGGTAATCTTTACATCTCTAATATTCATTGGAGCTACATCGGCTGAAAAATATGGAGATTTTCCAAACGAGACCGTTATATCCTTAGTTCCACGCAAAGGCACTACCATTGTAGTATCCTTACTATCATACTTCAAATCAATCTGATTTGCTTCTATATTAAGATGCAAAGAGACAGGGGTCCATTTACCTTTTTCTATATTGGTATTAATAGCAAACATCCCTTCATTGAATACAAGAGCTGGAAAATTTCGATTATTGTCACCTGCTGCAAATACAAAATGAAGAAATTGATTTTCATTGGTACACAAATGAAGAATAGCACCAAAATCAGGTTCATTACGGACCCACATTTGAAAATCAATAATAAATTCATTTTTTATATGGAAAGGAACATTCTCATCAAGAGACAAAGAAGTACGTTCATTACCAGGCACAGAATGAGATTTGAAATGAAGGCCATAATCTATAGAAGCCAACACTTCCAAATACCCAAAAGAGAATAATAATATCCAAATTAGCAATTTACTTTTCATAGTATGTCGTTAAAGAACATACTGCAAAGGTAACAAAAAATCGTCCATTACAAATAAAGGATACGAGAATTTGGAATTAGAGCTCAATTAAACTGATATTATGCGTAAATTAATAACAAATTAATCAAGGAAGTAATATCTTCAATTTACTTTTGCTACAAAGAATAAAAAAGATCGTTCTATTTATCAAATTAAAACTGTATTATGAAAAAACTTTTTTTTAATCACATGAAAGTAAGATCGTTATTTACTTTTTTACTATTAGTACATTTTCTTTCTATCTCTACATCTGTAGAAGCCAAAGTCAAACTGCCCTCTGTACTTAGCAGCAACATGGTATTACAACAACAATCCAATGTTAAACTTTGGGGTGAAGCCAAAGAAAACTCTTTCGTTACTATAAAAACATCATGGAATAATAAGTCATATAAAACAGCTACTGACCAACAAGGGAAATGGCTATTAATTGTTTCTACACCAGTAGCCGGTGGTCCCTACGAGATATCATTCAGCGATGGAGAAACCCTAACACTAAAAAATATATTAATAGGTGAAGTCTGGTTCTGCTCTGGCCAGTCAAATATGGAAATGCCCATGAGTGGCTTCGATCGCCAACCAACACAGGGTACAAATGACATTATTGCAAAAGCTAAAGCATCTACTCCTATTCGTATTTATAACACCGACTCTAAAGATGGAAGATGGGTACGACAATTCAGCAAAACTCCACAGGAAGACTGCAAAGGCGAATGGTTAGAAAATAGTCCAAGTAACGTATCTCACACAAGCGCAGCTGCTTACTTTTTTGCCAAATATATCCAGGAAGTACTGGAAGTACCGGTCGGTATCATCGTGTCTTCACTTGGAGGTTCTAAAGTAGAAGCATGGATGAGCCGGGAAGCGATAACACCCTTCAAAAGCATTGACTTATCTATACTCGACAATGATGAACCTATAAAAAATATCACAGCTACCCCTTGCGTATTATATAATGGGAAAATAGCACCTTTTACAAATTTCACTATAAAAGGTTTTCTCTGGTATCAAGGTGAAAGCAACCGCGATAATGCAGACCTATACAAAAGTTTAATGCCAGCTTTTGTCAAAGACCTACGCAATAAATGGAGTATTGGAGAATTTCCTTTTTATTTCGTGGAAATAGCACCTTTCAATTACGAAAGTGCTGATGGTACCTCAGCAGCCCGTATGCGTGAAGTTCAACAGCAAAATATGAAAGATATTCCCAACAGTGGAATGGTCACTACCCTGGATATCGGACATCCGGTATTCATTCATCCTATGGATAAAGAAACTGTGGGAAATCGTTTGGCTCTTTGGGCCCTTTCCCAAACATATGGACGGGAAGGATTTGGTTACGCCACTCCCATTTATAAATCAATGGAAATATCTGGCAATAAGATATATATCAATGTAGATAATGCACAACGTGGACTCTGTCCGATGTGGACTCCACTTGAAGGATTCGAAATTGCCGGTGAAGATAAAATCTTCTACCCTGCCTATGCTGAAATAGAAACTAAAACCACTCGACTCGCTGTATCATGTGATAAAGTTCCAAATCCAGTTGCTGTTCGATACGCCTATAAAAACTACACAAAGGCAAGTGTATTCAATATCCATGGTATCCCCGTGGCTCCATTCAGAACCGACAACTGGTAAAAATACAGAAACATAAACAGCATGAAAAAGAAAATATTCCTATTGGTATGTTTGCTATGCAGTTCAATATATAGCATATCAGCCTCAAGTGAGAAGGAATCCAAAGCGGAATTCCTGACTCAAGCTTTTGTACATCCCGGAATGGCGCAAAGTAAACAAGATCTTGATTATATGCGCGAAATGGCACTAAAAGGCGTACAGCCTTGGAAAACAGCCTACGAAAACTTAAAGAAAAGAGCCTCTTTAGATTTCATTCCCAGCCCATGTACAGAAATATCTGTTGGCCCTTACGGTGCAAATAGCATCGGCGGGCGTGAATTCTCCGAAAGTGCCGAGATGGCATATAATCATGCATTGATGTGGTATATTACTAAGGACAAAGCTTATGCGCAAAAAGCCATCGACATTTTGAATGCATGGAGCTACCTGCTCCGCGGATTCGATGCAAACAATGCTAAATTGAATGTCGGACTTTTCGGATATTACTATCTTAATGCTGCTGAGATCCTAAAATATACCGATTCCGGTTGGACCTCCAAAGACTTGCAACAATTTACACAAATGGTTCTTACAGTCTTTTATCCCACCATCAAAGACTTTTTCACTGAAGCCAATGGCAACTGGGATGCATCCATGATTAGTACCATCATGTGTATTGGTATTTTTACTGATAACCATAATATATTCAACCGTGCAATAGAAAGATTTTACTGGGGCGAAGGAAATTCTGGTATCACCCGGTATCTCTATCCCGGAGGGCAATGTCAAGAAACTACACGAGACTGGGGACATGTACAATTGGGCATAGGTGAATTTGCCAAAGCTGCACAAACAGCCAACACGCAGGGGTTAGACTTTTACAGTGTAGCCGATGATAGGCTAGCACAAGGATTCGAATATACCGCACGCTTCATGTTAGGAGAGCATATCGATTTATTTGGAGTTTTTACAGAGAGAGATAACGATAAATTCAGGGATATTTATGAATCTATATATCATCATTATAAAAAAGTAAAAGGTGTAATATTGCCATATACTGAGAAAGCGATAAAAGAACACACTCGCTCCAAATCGTCAGTAGGCTTTCTGACAGCTGTAAAAGCTCCAATTTCTAATGTCTCTACACAACCTTCTATCTATAGAGAACCTGATAACTTTCTGAAACCAACTGTAATCGGGGCTTTAAAAGGTAAATCGAAACAGTTCCCTGCCAATAGTATCCATCTAAAACCAGGAGAATCTATACAAGAGGCTATAAACTCTAACAGAAATACTGGTAAATGGATTATTCTGGAAGCAGGAGTACATACGTTGGATGCTCCTCTTAAAATATACAGTGGAACTCTCCTTGCCGGCAAGGGACGTGAAACAATAATCTTTCCCTCTCCACGTACTGAAACTGCGATCATTAACGGAGAAGATATCCTTTCTGATGTCACCATTCGCGATCTTTTAATAGAAGGCGCCACTAAAGTTATCGAAAATGCCGACCCTAATCATGACCGTCGAAGCCGTTCATATATGAATGCTCCCAGCCGGGAAGGTATCATTCTCAAATCCAAAGAGAAAGATGGTATACAGAATGTTGTTTTGGAAAATATTACAGTACAGAATTTCACAAAAAATGGTGTAGCAATAGTCAGTGGAAAAAACATTCGCATTCACCAATGTGATTTCAGTGATAATGGAGCCAGTGTAGTGCCGGGTGCCGGATTTCACCACAATCTTCATTTATCATACATTACCAATTGCGAAATAACAAGTAGTCGTTTTGATACCTCTCCCTATGGAAATGGCATAAACGTTACCTTCTGTATGAATGTAAAAGCAACTCATTCGGAGATGGCTCGTAATGGACTCTCAGGCATACGATGCGCGGAAAGTAGCCAAATAGCTATAATCAACAGCCTCGCTGAAGGAAATGGAGAAAATGGAATATTTATCGAAAAGCAAATGAATAACTGCAAAGATATAACAATCCATCATAACACTGTACAAAACAACAGATGTTATGGTATTGATGCAAGAACGGCCATCCAACCAAGTATTAAAGATAACATAAGCTGCCATAACTATAAAGAATAAAAAATAAAATAAGCAATCCAGTGCTATGCGAATTATCTCGCACTACACTGGATTGCAACACTGAACTTATCGAAAAAGAACCTATTAAAAACTACATCTTTCTAATCATTATCTATAATCATTTAGCTTCAGGATTAATATACATAATCTTCAACGAAGAAAGGAATTCATTTCTGTTATCACATTTAAAGTTACCACTGAATTCATTTTTATCTCTTTCTCCTATTTTTATGCTCACCTTATTCCAACCTTGCAGCAAGGGCAGTTCTTTATAAGTAGCCTCATGCCTATTTTGCGAAGCGGCTGCATATGCTTTATCATTAATAGCAAGCTGGCATTCTTTTGCTTTCACAACCAAAGTCAGCTTCGGCATATTCGGTTCAATCAGCAAGTCATCCAAAGGACGCGGACTAAATACATAGATATCCAAGGCCCATCCATCCGCTTTTTTCACTAACTTTTCTTTCGCTGCAACCGGAAATACCAATTGATTATCACGCAAGAAGAAGACTTCATTTGATTTTACTTCAATCTCATTACAATCAATACCGGCATTCTTTAAAATCACTCCCAGTGTATTGTATCCCTTTTCAGAGTTAGTGAATTCTTTCAGGGTACTGATATAGAAACAAGAGGCATCTTTCCGATACTTCACAAACACAGGAGTAGCAGCTGTACATTCGTACTCACTCCGCACCGTACTGGCAGTTTTGATTTCCTCCGGACGTTTATTCCAAGCTCTCCAATCTGTTTTACAAGCATTCAGCAAGACATCTCCTTCTTCTACCAACGCACCTGTTAATGAATATTCTGAAGCGTCAGCTCTCTGAAGTTCGCAGAAATAGAAATCAGAGTTATTCAAGCCGCGTATCCATGACTTCTGAACCGGCAGGAAAGAAGAACGTTTAAGGTTGTCCAGCGCTACCGGAAGAGGCAATATCTCATTGTATACATTCAATGTCTGAGGTGTTAATCCCCAAATCCATACATCAGCACCCTTAGCAATATTAGCTAACATACTCTTCTTTTCAGCAGCAGACAAAGTGTAAGTACCATCTACAATATAGATCATACGTGCAGGTGCAGTAATCTTTGCAGCAAATTTCACGCCTTGCGCATCCAGAATACCTTTCAATTTACTGTCATCTCCGCCTATGAAAATCACTTCTTTATATTTCTCTGCCGGAGTAGCTGTCGGTGCTTCATATTGTTTTTTGTCAATATCAGCATAAGCAGACCAAGCAGGGTGTCCCGGTGCATTGGCTGCACGCATAGCATCATACATAGGCCATGGATCATACAAAGGTAGATTCGGATCATATCCCGGATTGAATGTTGTACAATAAGGACCTACACGTTCCGGTTGCACACCCGGTACACCTTCTTTATATTCAGTGAAAAAGATACCATCTTTATTGATATCCGGTTCTGTAGTCATATCTTTCTTTCCCAACGGCAGCGGTTTCAAAGAGTACCATGCCATATTGAAAACGGTACTGTAAGAAGCCCCCATATCACGCTGGTTACCAAGGAGATGATAACATTCATTAGCTAATCCTTCCATACGTCCCAACTGCGATTCGTAAGCTCTTTCACCATTATACTTAGCAACCTGCTCGGGTGTACCATAGTACGCCATACTATGTTCACCGATTCCCCAAGGTTTACCTATTCCAACCCAATGTTTCATTGAGTTCATGTCACCATAATGACCTACTGTAACCGGTAAGATGCCATCTCCATCATCTTCTCCATCAGCAGAAATCCATGGGCGGGTCGGGTCGTTTGCACGAACGATGTCTCTCCAATCTTCCCAAGCTTTCTTCTGCTGAGGCATCAATTCCGGTCTGTTGTAAACATGCAAAATCACCGGTTTATTTTCATTACTGATACTCCAACCAAAGACAGAGGCATGATTACGGTCTCTGAGTACAAAACGTTTCAAATGTTCTTTTGATGCTTCCCAGAAGAGCTCAGAATCCAGTTTCGGACCACCATCACTCGCCCAGTTAGCAGTTTCATTCAATACGCAGATACCCATTTCGTCAGCTACATCCATGTAGAAACGAGGATAAATCTGTGCATGAGGGCGAACAGCATTAGCATTCATACCCTTAATGGCAGTAAACCATGCCCACGCATATCTGCGTGTCATTTGCGGAATCCCCATAAAGTGCCAGGAATCACCTCTCAACTGATAAGGTTTACCATTCAGGTATTGTGTGGTGCCTTGCAATGTCCATTCACGCCATCCGAAACGTTCATATTTCATATCAAGGGTTTCTTTCTTAGCCTGCAATGAAAGCAATACGGCATAAAGATTCGGTTGTTCAGGAGTCCAGTAATTCAACTCACCGGATACCGGAACCTGCAACACAACTTTTGTTGAAGCATTGGCAGGGATACTAACTTTAACAGGGACCACTCTCAAAGCTTCCTGTCCAAGTTCCCATGCAGGTACAGGAGCTGAATTAATATCTGTCCCAGCCAGGTTTACCCATTCATTAATCTTACCTTGAAGTTGCAGATCAGTCTTTTTTTCCGTATTATTCTGTACAGTCACTTCCAGTTCAAGCATATTCTTTGAAACCAACGGTTTCACATATACATCTTCCACATGTACTTTAGGCAATGCCAACAAGTATACATCCTGCCAGATACCGGCAATGTGATATCCCCACATAGAACCGGCAGGAACAATGCGACGACCAATTGTAGAGTTGTTTTCAAACAAAGATTGACTACGAACTCCCACCCATACTTCAGCGGTTTCACCTGCAGCTACCTTATTCGTAATATCTATGCTGAATGGAAGAAAAAGATCAAAATTTTCTCCAACCTTTTCTTTATTGATATAGACCTCAGTATAGCCGGCTACAGCTTCAAAATATAATTTTATCTGCTGACCATTCCAGTCATTAGGAATAGTTACTGTTTTCTTCATCCATGCCATTTTCACTTGTTCCCATTCTTTCGGATAAGACGGGTAGTTGCGATGATCAGGTCCCTCTACATTTCTGTTAGCAAAAGAGTTTATATTCCATGGAGAAGGAATCTTTATACGGGTTTTACTCCATGCACCTTCTTTGGGCAGCGATAATTCCGGTGCCACTCCTTTACCTTGCACGTAACTACCCGGCAAAGCCACAGGTTGGAAATCCCAGTAACCATTCAGGCAAACTTCTTTCCTATACTCCTTTTCTGTCCTATTTACAAGACCCTCACTTGGTGCAAACGGGAAATTATACACCAATTTACCATCGCTCGATGTGGTTTGCCCCACTGCCTTTCCCGGCAGCAAGAACAAAGTCGTCAACAAGCTTAATAAAATTGCATTTCGTTTCATTTAAGAATACTATTAATTAGGTATTAGACATATTTGTTTTTTCCTGTCTGCAAAGTAAACGGGGCAGCATTAAAAAGTAAGCCGAAACAGAATTAATATTGAATTAAAAACACATTAATCCTCCGGAATCCAGAACTTTTCTATTAATAATGCAAATCAGTAGTTGAATTAATGTCTTGCTGACGCGTTATAGGCAAAAATGATGATCCTGTATGACACCTCCATACTTGAATAAGAAATACTTATAAAATGAGATATTTGTGAAATCAGTCGTATACTTAGGGTATCTCAGTATGATACTTAGGGTACCTCAGTCCCATACTGAGATACCATCATTATAACACATCTGATAATCAGGTATTTAAAAAAAATCCTTTTAATACCAAGAAATTGCAACAAATCAACTGCTTGGAATGATAAATTAGTTCCTTTCGGGTTATGAGCTAAATGATTTTGTTTGTGACTATCCTTCTTTCATAAAACAGACAGTTTCCACAGTCACGATACAAGCTTCTACCGAATGTGAGGTTTGTCTCCTCCCTTTGAGCAAACTTAATCAATTCCGGGAAACAGACATGGACACCCAACGATTAGGAAGGCAAATAGCCGAAACCATGTTTGCAGAAATATACCAACGACTATTAGGATTTTATTGCGATACTCCGGAACAACGTTATCATGCATTAATGAAACGATGCCCCGGTTTACAAGAAAAGCTTTCATTCAAAGAAACAACCCAGTTTCTTGGCATAACTCCCGAAACCCTCAGCAGAATACGAAAAAAGCAACTGTATAACGAAAGGTCTTGACTTTGGTCAAGGCTTTTTCACTTTATATTGCTTAATTTTGTCGTCATAAACATAAATCATAAAAGTATGGCAACTTACACTCATTATGGGAAACAAGCTGATGTATTCAAGCACCTGGTGCTTTGTGAGGTCCTTCAAATCGAAAAACCGCAGATATACATAGAAACGAATTCAGCATCCGCCATTTATCAAATGGCGCATACCCCGGAACAGCAATACGGCATTTACCATTTCCTGAAGAAAGCCCGTGAAGAAAAAACTTTGAGGGAATCTTCTTATTACAAGCTGGAAAGCACAGAAATGGCAAAAGGAAACTATTTAGGCTCTCCCGCTTTAGCTATGAATATATTGGCAGAACGAACATCCCAATATCTACTCTTTGATATAGAAAAAGATGCTTTAGAAAATATAGAATCCTATGCCAAACAAGTGAAATTAGAATCACATATCCAGACCTGTCATACGGATTCGCTCGAAGGGGTTATAAAACTACTACCCTCACTTTCCCAATCTTCCTTCCTCCATATCGATCCTTATGAAATTGATAAAAAGGGAATATCGGGAACAACCTATCTGGATGTATTAATACAAGCAACCCAAGCAGGTATGAAATGCCTATTGTGGTACGGTTTTATGACTGAAAATGACAAAATACACATTAACCAATATATAGTGAATAGACTGGAGGAAGAAAACATCAAAGAATATACCTGTATTGAGTTAATCATGAATTCAATCAGAAAAGATACGATTCCTTGTAACCCGGGTATATTGGGGAGCGGCATTTTAGCTACCAACTTATCTCAGGAAGCCAATAAAGCAATTTGGGATTATAGCGATATGTTAGTTTGCATGTACAGTGACACTAAATATAAAAGCTATGATGGGAGACTATACAGAGATAGTATAAAGTAAACATACCAACATAAAAAAAGGCTATCTATCCCAGACAGCCAATCTTTTGTTAACCTTAAATCTAATACTATGAAAAACACATTGCAAAGATACGGACTTTCAGGATATCTCCAAATTTCCAAGACTAAACGGGGACATTTATAACATGGTTTAATAGAATGAAGGAAGTTGTTAACTATTCAAATTCTTTATGTTAACAATTAACATAAAGAATTTCACTTTCTACGATCTTTTTCGCTTTCAGCCTCCATATCCTTGATTTCTCTATTCAGGAAGACAGATAAGATAGTTCTCAGAACAACTATACCACCTAAAATAGCCAGTTCATTACCTGCAATGTAAGTTATTCATTTGCTCCTGAAAAAGATGTAAATGGTGGATATTTCTTCAACCCGACAATCGATTCCAGGAAAAGCTCCATCACAACTCAATTTCAATAAAACTGGGGATTCTATTTTAAAAGAATCCCACTTGAGTGTACAAAAAGACAGTAATTATGAATAATATTCCATTTACAGAAACCTATATTTCGCCTACTTTTGCACAAACAAAGAATTTAAGGTTATAGAAAAATGGATAAACACACATTTTACAGCTATTTGATAGTAGGTATGACATTTACCTTTGGCTTGTCTGCACAAGCTCAGAACAAGGTTACTGCACCCATGAAAGACGTCAACCAAGTTATTGACAACACACTGGATAGTTTAAATAAAGCCCACACAGCAAGACCTGTAGCAGGGTCAAGTAGAAAAGGGAATAATCCCGTTTTATTTTTAGTGGGTAACTCTACTATGCGTACCGGAACCTTAGGAAATGGTAATAATGGACAATGGGGATGGGGATATTATGCCGGCGATCATTTCGATTCAAATAAAATCACTGTAGAGAATCATGCACTGGGTGGAACAAGCAGTCGTACCTTTTATAATCGTCTCTGGCCGGATGTTATTAAAGGTGTCCGGGCAGGAGATTGGGTTATTATTGAACTGGGACATAACGACAACGGGCCTTATGATAGCGGTCGTGCACGTGCCTCCATACCAGGTATCGGTAAAGACAGCCTGAATGTCACTATTCAGGAAACCGGAGTACAGGAAACCGTATACTCTTACGGAGAATATATGCGCCGTTTCGTACAGGATGTAAAAGCAAAAGGTGCCCATCCTATCCTATTCTCTCTGACTCCCCGCAATGCTTGGGAAGACAAGGATAGTACGATTATCACACGCGTCAATCACACTTTTGGTCTATGGGCCAAGCAAATAGCCGAAGAACAAAAGATTCCATTCATTGATCTGAATGATATCACTGCCCGTAAATTCGAGAAATTCGGCAAGGAAAAAGTCAAGTATATGTTCTATTTAGACCGCATTCACACCAGTGCTTTCGGAGCAAAAGTAAATGCTGAATCTGCCGCCGAAGGTATTCGGGAATATGCAGGTCTGGAACTGGCTAACTATCTGAAACCAATTGAACAAGATACAATCACTGGTTCCAGCCGAAAAGAAGGATGTCCGGTAGTATTCACCATTGGCGACAGTACAGTCAAAAACAAAGATGATGATAAAAATGGTATGTGGGGCTGGGGAAGCGTAATAGCCGAGATCTTTAATCCGAGAAAAATATCGGTAGAGAATTGTGCTATGGCAGGACGTAGTGCCCGTACTTTCTTGGACGAAGGACGTTGGGACAAAGTTTATAATGCACTCAAACCGGGAGATTTTGTATTAATCCAGTTCGGACACAATGACGGAGGAGATATCAACACAGGAAAAGCCCGCGGTGAGCTACATGGTTCAGGAAACGAAAGTAAAGTCTTCTTAATGGAGAAGACTGGAAAATACCAAGTAGTCTATACCTTTGGCTGGTATCTCCGCAAATTTATTATGGATGCTCAAGAAAAGGGGGCGATTCCCATTGTTTTAAGCCATACACCCCGCAATAAATGGAAAGACGGACAAATAGAGCGCAATACCGAGAGTTATGGAAAGTGGACACGTGAAGCGGCAGAGGCAACCGGGGCTTACTTTATAGACCTGAATAAACTATCTGCCGATAAACTCCAAAAAGTAGGCCCTGAGAAAGCCGCAGCTTTCTACAATACGGATCATACACACACTTCTTTGAAAGGAGCACAAATGAATGCCCGAAGTATTGCAGAAGGATTAAAAACTACAGATTGTCCACTGAAGAAGTTTTTGAAATAGGAGTTATATGAAAACATTGCAGGAATGATCGTACCCAAGAAAGAATATAGAAAATAAAATAGACATGGTTAATTAATCCAAAAGAATAACTGCATAAAACAAATAATCACTTCTTTTGCTCCTGTCAAAAAACAAAACTGGACTATAAATGAGCAATAAGATTGATATCAAAACTCTGAAAGCCTTGCAGCAAGGTAGCCACAAGGCTTTCGAAGAAGTTTTTATCACTTATTATGGTAAGACGAAAGCCTTTATATATGGCTACATCAAGTCGGGTCCAGATGCTGAGGAACTTACGGAAGACTTATTTGTGAACCTTTGGATAAACCGTCATTCTATTGATATTTCAAAATCATTTGATTCTTTCTTACATGCAATAGCAAGAAACTCTGCCATCAACTTCCTGAAACATAAATATGTAGAAGATGCCTATCTAAATAATATCCAAAAGCAAGAATGTAGTTCCACCTCGGAAGAAGACCTGATAGCCAAAGAACTCGGACTACTGATAGACGATACAGTAGAAAAAATGCCGGAACAAAGGAAGAAGATATACATCTTAAGCCGCAACGAAGGTTTAAGCAACGAAGAGATTGCAACACAACTGAATACTACCAAAAGAAATGTAGAAAGCCAGTTAAGTCTCGCTTTGAAGGAAATTCGAAAAACAATCTCATGCTTCTTTTGCTCACTGCTATAAGCAGTTCCCATTCGTTCTTTTAACACCTTAAAAAGAGGTTAAGAAAAAATATATTCACCTAAAACAACAAAGAATCATTTTTCTTCGTATCATTGCAGATTATTATATTTATAATTTTATGGGGAAAAGATTTTTATTTATTGCTACTTGCATAACTTCGACACTATTACTGGCGACAAGTTGTTTAGAAAAAAATGATGTGTATGTTAAAATTCCAGCAGACCAGTTCTTCGATTTTGACTTAAACCAGAAGATAAACCTGTCTGTGGACTATGGCTTCAAAGGAAAAGACTATGTTGTCTTATTCGACCTCTACGACGAAAATCCGATAATAGAAAATGAAAACGGGGAACTTATCAAAAAAGACATCTCTCCTATTTATCGTGCCGCCACAGATAAAGATGGTAAATTTTCCGGAGAGATACAAATTCAATCTGCTCTGTCGGAGGTCTGGTTATACTCAGAGTATGCCGGCACACTTTCTCCCATTCAGTTAGAAGTTACTGATAACTCTATCATGTACAATCAGGAGAAATACATTGCAAAAGCAACAACCCGAGCCTTAACACCTAACAATCATCAATATCCTGACGGCTGGCTGACCTTGGGTGACTGGAGCGCTTTCGGAACTCCGACTTATCTAACACCCGGCAGAGTACTGCCTGATGCAAAAACGTTGTATAACATAAATGAGATCTTCGTCAAATACAATGGAACTGCTATGGAGCAAAGAGATTATGGAAAAGCATTTTTCGCTCCTGGTGTTAGCTCTGAGATAAAAGTCATAAAATCTACAAAAGTCTTCTTATGTTTCATCAGCAGTTCCGCCGCCTGGAACAACAGTGTCGGCTACTTTAGTTACCCTACCGGACAGGAACCCCAAAGTGTATCGGAAGTGCAGAGAATCATTGCATTCCCCAGTGCCACGTCTATTGCCCAAAAAGGTGCGACAGGAGCATTAGTTAGTGGAGACAGGGTGCAGTTGAAATATTGGGACGGAGAAAAATTCCAGGATGAATTTCCGGCAGGAGTAACCATCGGATGGTGGTTGCAAGGAATGGGATTCAATGCAGGAAATATTATACATAAAGTAGAGGGAAGATATAATAGCTTCTCACTTCCCCACCTAAATTCGGATGGGATACAACGAAGTATTTCATTAAGAGAGCCAGACTCTGACCAACTTGTAGCTATCGGATTTGAGGATAATAATGACTATCGTTACAATGACGCCACTTTCTATCTGCAAATAGAAGAGAAGGGAGCAATAGACGAAAGCAACACACCTACAATACCGGATGTCGGAAATCCACCGAGTAACACGGAGAACTTCACTACATACTATGGTACACTGACCTTTGAAGATCTTTGGCCATGGATGGGAGACTATGACATGAATGATGTGATGGTAGACTACTCATGCAAAGTATACAAGAACACGGTTAACAATAGAGTATATAAAATTGAGAATCAATTCATTCCACGTCATAATGGTGGTACACTCCAATCAGGATTTGGCTTCCAATTGAGTAGTGTCTCATCCAGTGATGTAAGTAATATAACAATAGACGGAACCGAACAATCCCAATATATGCAGGGAGCTAATCAGGAGCCTGGACAAAGTCATCCTACTTTCTTATTATTCGATGACATCAAAGGGGTACTTGAAAAGACAATCACAATAAGTTTTGAATTGAACGATCTTGAGGAAGCAAATGTCGTACCTCCATATAATCCATTTATCTTTGTAGAATCGGACAAAGGTAGAGGAAGAGAAGTACATTTGGTAAAATATCCTCCGACAGACAAGGCTGATTTCAGTCTATTCGGTTCAGGCAGCGATGCTTCACGCCCTGATGAAGGCCTCTACTACGTAATGAACAGGCTTAAATTTCCCTTTGCTCTGAATTTGGCAAGTATTAAGGATTTCCCCACACCCGATGAAAGTGTAAGAATAGACTTAGCTTATCCCCAATTCAACGATTGGGTAAAGTCTGAGGGAAAAACTAACAAAGATTGGTATAAGCATCCTGCACAATAGAGTTAGGAAACGAATCAATCCGATAACTCATCTTGGTCAAAAGCTCTCCATATCCATATCAAGTCCGCACTTGCTCCACTCCTATACGGGGAACAAAACAGTGGAGTTGATATGGAGCTGGTGTGGAGAAGATATGGAGTTAGTAAGGTGCAGATAATTTTGTTCCTTTTCTCGGTTAATAAAGAAAGTCTACTCCCAAAAAGAAAAAAAGAAAAAAAGTTCTGTTTTCTTACTGAGCTTTTCATCTGTTAGCTGTATATATTATAAAAGGCAGCCAGATGGACAAGAATATTATCACTCGAATTATTAGGAAATACTTATCCGGACGTTTCTCTTCCGATACAGAAGAAAGGGTTCAGAAATGGATTATTAAAGATAAAAATATTGAGGAAAAAGAAAAAGCCTCACTGGAATATTGGAATGAACTGGAAGCAAAAACCGATCCGGACACTGAACTTGTACTGGACAGAGTAAATCAAAGAATTGGATATAAAGAAATCGTTCACCGACCTTTCTATCAGAAATTGGCACGTATTGCAGCCGTTCTGATTCCACTATTTATGATGACAGGAGGCTATCTATATTATACCTCCACACAAAATAAATGGATTGAAATATCAGTTGCATACGGTGACAAGAAACACTTCTTATTACCGGACAGTTCTGAAATATGGCTGAATGCGGGAACTGTAGTCAAATATCCGAAAGAGTTCTCGAAAGTACAACGCCTTGTACACCTTGATGGCGAAGCTTATTTTTCTATTCGGAAGGACACAAGTAAACCGTTTATTGTAGAAACCTCCCAACTCTCAGTTAAAGTATTAGGAACTAAATTCAACGTAAAGGCTTACGCTGATGATGAACTGGTGACCACTACCCTGACAAGTGGAAAAGTTGAAGTTATCCCTCCCACTCAAGACCCACAGATACTAAAGCCTAATGAACAGTTGACATACGATAAAAAAACATCCGCCGTCAACATTACCGAAGTCTCCCCAACCGATACAGATGGCTGGATCACGGGCAAACTGATATTTTCCGATGCACCTTTCACCGAGATCCTGCAAACATTAGAAAGACGTTATAATGTGACTATCAATCACACAATGAACATTCCTGCCTCCAAACAATATACCGTCCGATTCCTTAAAAATGAAAATCTGGAAGAAATACTGTCTGTATTAAGTGAGATGATTGGCTTCAGTTATCAGAAGCAAGGAAACAAAGTAGAACTAATCAAAAAACAATAAAAAGAAACTGCCTATGAAGAAAAAGAACCGGATTGCAGCTTGAGACCCTCAACCCGGTTCTGAAATGCTAATGCTCTATTTGAAAGTGAACTAAAATAAAGTATCAACCATACAAAGATAATGCAATTTGAGTGCAGAACTTTCATGCTTGCATGAAAAAGTTCTGCCGAAATGCAGCTTATCTTATAAAAATGTACAATAATGAACCGAATAACCATTAATAAACAAATAAATAAGATACTCCTTTTTCTATTTTTTGCCTTTCTCTCATTTAATGCCACAGCACAGAATGACAGAAAGCAAATCACCATACAGAATAAAAACATATCACTGAAAGAAGCTTTTTCCGAGGTAGAACTACAAACCGGATACAGCATAGCCTATGAGTTGTCGACCGTAGATGTAAAGAAGAAAATATCCCTGTCATTAGAAAAACAGAGTATTGACGAGGCGTTATCGCAAATCCTGAAAGACACCCGGTATTCGTACAAAATAACAGGCTACCATATCATTATCACTCCATCCGACAACGAACTACAGAAATCCACCAAGGAAAAAACAGAGAGACCGACCCAAACAGTCAGAGGAATCGTACTGGATTCCAAAACCAATGCACCCATAGAGTTTGCTACTGTAAGAATTATGAATAGCGGTTCTTTGGGCAGTACAACAGATAGTCTGGGAAGATTTCGGATAGACCATGTTCCTGTGGGACGATGCAATATACAAACCTCCTATGTAGGATATAATGCCAATATTTTCAATGAAATACCTGTAACCTCTTCCAAGGAAGTATATATGGAAATCCCATTGGATGAGAATGTTCATTCGTTGGCGGAAGTCGTCATACAACCGGAGATAAAGAAAGATAAACCCCTGAATGCAATGGCCATTACCGGCGGACGTATGATCAGTATGGAAGAGGCAGGCAGATTCGCCAATGGCTTTGATGATCCAGCACGTCTGAGTTCTGCATTTGCAGGTGTGGCAGGAGATGTAGGAACCAACGCTGTAGCTATCAGAGGAAATTCACCCCAGTTTACCCAATGGAGACTGGAAGGTGTAGAAATTCCTAATCCTACTCACTTCGCTGACCTTACCGGACTGGGTGGAGGTTTTCTTTCGGCCCTGAGTACACAGGTGATCGGTAACTCCGATTTCTACAACGGTGCGTTCCCTGCCGAATACAGCAATGCGTTATCAGGTATCTTCGACATGCAAATACGAAATGGTAACAATCAGAAGTACGAACATACATTTCAGTTGGGTATTCTGGGTATTGACATGGCATCGGAAGGTCCGATAAGCAGGAAACATGGAAGTTCCTATATCTTTAATTACCGTTTCTCTACCACTTCCTTAGCCACAGGAAATGACATAAATCTCAAATATCAGGACTTGTCATTCAAGCTGAATTTTCCTACCCGGAAGGCAGGAACTTTCTCTATTTGGGGGATCGGACTGATTGACCGCTATAAACCGGAGATTCTCGACCGTAATGAATGGGAAACACAAGGTGACCGGCAATCCGGAAATACTACTTTTGATAAAGCAGCAGGAGGAATTACTCACAAGTATCTTATCAATGCGGATACTTATATCCGCTCTTCATTAGCCGCTACTTATGCAAAAGACCATACAGAAGCTGATCAGGTGACAGAAGACGATAAACTGGTCCATGTAGGAGATATCCGGAATTCCAAATGGGATATAGTTTTCAATTCTTATCTGAACAAGAAGTTCAACTCCAGCCACATCAACCGGACAGGTATCACAATCACAGGACTTAAATACGATCTGGATTACAAGATCAGTCCCAATTTCGGTTTAGATATACCTATGGAACAGATCTCAAAAGGAAATGGGGAAAGTTGTGTGTTCTCAACATACAGCAGTTCTGTCATCAACCTAAATAATCATCTTACCACCAGTCTGGGCATCACTGCGCAGTATTTCACCCTAAATAAGAATTGGACCGTAGAACCCAGAGCAGCTCTTAAATGGACTTTCAATCCGAAACATGCCCTGGCATTGGCATACGGTCTGCATAGTCGAAGAGAAAGACTTGACTACTACTTTGTGGAACAAGAGGTCAATGGAAAAACTGAATCCAACAGATACCTGAATTTTTCAAAGGCTCATCACTTTGGGCTTACATACGACTGGAATATCAACTCATATATGCACTTAAAAGTGGAACCCTATTATCAATATTTATTCCGTATTCCCGTTGAAGAGAATTCTTCCTTTTCTATCATCAACCATCAGAGCTTCTACCTGGAAAGAATATTAAAGAATAGAGGTTCCGGAGTGAACTACGGTATAGACATCACATTAGAACAATACATGAAAAATGGTTTCTACTATATGATAACGGCTTCTCTTTTTAAATCGAGATACAAAGCCGGGGACCATATCTGGCGCAACACACGTTTAGACAAAAACTACCTCCTAAACGTACTTGCCGGAAAAGAATGGATGGTGGGACGTAATAAACAAAATGTACTAAGCCTTAACGGACGTATCTTCTTCCAAGGTGGCGACCGCTACACTCCTGTAGACGAAGAGAAAAGCCTGATAGAACATGATATCAAATTTGATGAAACCAGAGCTTACAGCAAGAAATTTGATCCTTCTCTCAATGGTGATATTTCTTTCAGTTATAGAATCAACAAAAGGAAAATATCTCATGAGTTTTCCATTAAAATGCTAAATGTAGGTATGCGCACAGGTATGCACTTTTACCAGTACAACGAAAAGACCCATAAGATAGAGAAAGAAGACGGATCGGGTATGATTCCGAATATCAGTTATAAAATTTACTTTTAGTTTATGAAAGAGAACACTTATTGCTTACATCGTTTTATAGCGAAAATATTCTATTGAAATCCTGATAAAAGCAAAGAAGATGTATCAGGAAATTCCCCGGTACCGGAATGAATTATCATCCTTTGTATGAACTAACCGTTCACGACAGACGTTATATCAATAGAACTTTAAATACCAACGATCATGGAAAAGTATCTGATTCATAGTAATGAGTTGCATTTCATCAACAAGGAACGCATTCACAGGGAAGTAGAGAAAATGGTAGAGTCATTAGACATGGCAGCAGGTTCCACCAAAGGGTTCGACCTGTATACCGTAGTAGAAAGTTATTTCACTGATATCGAAAAGCGAAGGGAAATCAATCGCTTACTACATATAGAGAAAGATGAATGCGAAGCCATAGAGGAAGAACTCGGAGTATATGAAATGTGATTTACAATAAAAAATATCACGAGTATTAACTATAATGAATAAAGGGCATAACAACAATTTGTTATGCCCTTTATTCATTTACGGTAATCAATTCCAGACTACTATCAATCCTTTGCCTGATGTACCGTCAGCTGTGGGAAAGGGAAACCAATACCCTCCTTATTGAATACAGAGTAGATGGTCTTGTTCATATCGAAATAAACTCCCCAATAATCCTCGCTTTTTACCCAGGCACGGATAATCACATTCACGCTACTGGCATCCAGTGCATGAAGGGCAACAAAAGGAGCCGGATCACTGAGAATCCGCTTATCTTCGGCAATGATACGACGGGTCGTTTCTTCCACCTTATCAAAGTTTTCGCCATACTCCACACCGATTATCCATTCTACACGACGGGTAGCTTCACGACTGTAGTTAGTCACAGTACCACTACTCAACGCACCATTCGGGATATAAATAATCTTATTATCACCGGTAGTCAGGATCGTATGGAAAATCTGAATCTCACGAACCGTACCCGTGATGCCTTGGCTTTCAATCAAGTCACCTACTTTATAAGGGCGGAGCAGCAATACAATCAGACCACCTGCAAAGTTCTGCAAGTTACCGGACAATGCCATACCGATAGCCACACCGGCGGATGCCAGCAAGGCAGCAAATGAAGTCGTTTCCACTCCCAACTTACCGATAACGGCAATAATCAATAAGATAGTCAGCAAAATGTTCACCAGACTCTTTACAAAACTCTGGATACTGGCATCCACATGTCGCTTAGCCAATAAGCGGGCCAACATTTTATTAAGGAAAGAAATCAGGAAACGTCCTATAATAAAGATCAATACAGCACCAATGATATGGCCACCCGCATTTACTCCCCAGTCTATCAACTGTTGGAGAAATACCTGCAATTTACTAAAACCGTCTTCCACAACAGTTTCAGTTGCAGGAGCCGCTGCTTGTAAAAATAATAACATAATATTTGTTCGTTTGAAGTTAATAATTATACTTTCCCAACGGGATTGAGAAACACCCACCGGTTTACAAAAGTAACAAATATTTCCGATTATCGTTCACTCGATTTGCGTGTTTCAGCGAAAACGCTTAATTTTACCCCCGATTTCAACTAAGGGGTGCCCTAATATGACGGGCTGAGATCATACCCATTGACCTGATCCGGGTAGTGCCGGCGGAGGGAAAAGAAGAAAAGTTCCCCTTTTCTGTATTAATCTTTAATAGTTAAAATTGTAATGAGAAAACATGCAATGGCGGCCTGCCTGTTGATGGCAACGCTGGGTGTCTGTGCGCAGACGCATGAAAAAGACAGCTTGCGGGTGATAAGCCTGCAGGAAGTAGAAATTATCTCTACCCGTGCCACGGGAACCACACCTGTGGCGTTTACCAATGTCAGTAAAGAACAACTTAAAAAGCAGAATTTCGGGCAAGATATCCCCTATCTGTTGTCATTTACTCCGTCAGTACTGACAACAAGCGATGCAGGTGCAGGTATCGGTTACACAAGCATCCGAGTACGCGGAACAGATGCTACACGCATCAACGTAACCACTAATGGTATACCCATGAACGATGCGGAAAGTCATTCTATCTTTTGGGTAAATACTCCCGATCTCGCCTCTTCACTTCAGGACTTGCAGATTCAACGGGGAGCGGGAACTTCCACTAATGGTGCCGGAGCGTTCGGTGCCAGTATCAATATGAAAACACAAGGCATTTTGCCCACACCGTATGCGGAGTTCTCCGGCTCTTACGGCTCATTCAATACACATAAAGAAACCGTAAAAGTAGGTACGGGGCTCATTAATGGACGCTGGGGATTCGATGCACGTTTATCTAATATCCACAGTGACGGCTACCGTGACCGCGCCAGTGCCGACCTGAAGTCTTACTTTGTACAAGGAGGATATTATGGAGACAAGACTACTATAAAATTCATCACCTTTGGGGGAAAAGAAGAAACCTATCATGCCTGGGATGGTCTGGATAAGGAAACACTGGAAAACGACCGCAAATATAATCCCAATGGCGCCATAGAAGATGATAATGGAAACGTAATCGGATTTTATGATAACCAGATAGATTATTATCGCCAGACGCATTATCAATTGTTATTGAATCAGATATTGTCTACTTCGTGGAAATTGAACATAGCGCTACACTATACAGACGGCTACGGTTATTATGAGGAATATAAGAATAAGCGTACACTGATAGAATATGGCTTGGTAACCTTTGAAACAAACGGTACTACCATAGAGAAATCAGACCTTGTACGCCGTAAACTGGTAGACAGCCGTTTCGGTGGTGGAGTATTCTCTTTCGATTATAAAGGAGACAAATTGGATGCATCCATCGGCGGTGGCCTGAATTATTACAAAAACACCCATAACGGCAAGGTGGTATGGGTGAAGAATTATTTGGGTGAACTGAATCCTGACCATGAATATTATCGTAACATCGGACGGAAAACGGATGGCAACATCTACGCTAAGATAAATTATGAAATACTGGATGGAGTTAACTTCTATGCCGATATGCAATATCGTTATCTGCGCTATAAGATAAACGGCAATAATGACAAATGGGACTGGACAGCTGATCCGGCACATCTGCAACCGCTGAATATTGACGAAGATTTCAGCTTCTTCAACCCTAAAGCCGGCATATTCTGGAAGATAAACAATAATAATAATCTTTATGCCTCTTTCAGTGTGGCAAATAAGGAACCGACACGCAATAACTATACTGATAACTTATTTGCCGCACAGCCCAAATCTGAGCGGATGTTCGATTACGAAGTGGGATATACGTTCCGTAAAGGTTGGTTCAATGCAGGCGTCAACCTGTACTACATGGATTATAAAAATCAATTGGTACTGAACGGGCAATTGAATGAAATTGGTGAAGCCGTAGCAGAGAACGTGAAGGACAGTTATCGTATGGGGATTGAACTGATGGCAGGTGCACGCATCACAAACTGGCTGCGCTGGGATGTAAACGCAACATGGAGCCGTAACCGCATCAAGAATTATACGGAATATCTAAGTGATGTGAATGAGGACTGGAAAGATATGTACAGCGAAAGCTGGGGCATCTCTCAGACAACCCGATATATCGGCACTACTCCCATCTCCTTTTCACCGGACTTTATGGCAAATAGTCTCATCTCTTTGGATTATAAAGGTTTTAATGCATCTTTGCAAACGCAATATGTCAGCAAGCAATATTTAAACAATGCTCATCAAGAGGACTGTACACTGGATGCTTATTGTGTGAGCAACCTGAATCTCGGATATACTTTCAAACTGAAAGGATTGAAATCTGTTAATGTAGGTGTGACAGTTTATAATCTGTTTGACGAAACATACGAAAGCAATGGTTATGCATCGGGAAGTGCTGTATACGAAGGCCATGGAAAGAATCAGATAAAGGACAAAGACAGTAAACTGCTCTATACTTCCAATTACGCAGCCTACTATCCTAATGCAGGTATCAATGCGCTGGCACATATTACGCTGAGTTTTTAAGATATGGAACAAACTCTTGAAATTATAGGAACCATCGTCGGTCTTGTCTACCTCTGGTTAGAATACCGGGCGAATATCTATCTTTGGATAGCGGGCATCATCATGCCTGCTATCTACATTTTCGTCTATTACGATGCCGGACTGTATGCTGATTTCGGAATAAATATCTATTATCTGGGGGCAGCCATCTACGGTTGGATGATGTGGAAATACGGCAGTTTTGTAAAACGAAAACTCCATCTACGTATCAAAGAAGGACAGCAGGAACTTCCCATTACCCGTATGCCGATAAAATATTACCTGCCCCTCGGCATTGTATTCGCCGTCACTTTTGTCGGCATTGCCTGGATACTCATTCGTTTCACCAACAGTAATGTACCCTGGCTTGATTCTTTCACCACTGCCCTCAGTATCGTAGGCATGTGGATGCTGGCACGTAAATATGTAGAACAATGGTGGGCATGGATTGTGGTGGACATTGTCAGTGCAGGGCTCTATGTTTACAAAAACCTCAATTTCACAGCAGGACTGTATGCCCTTTATACAATAATCGCTATCTTTGGCTACTTCAAATGGAAGAGGATGATGGAAAGAGTGGTAGAGTGATAAGGTAGTAAGGTGATAAAAGAAACAATGATGAAAGAAAATAATAATAAAAATTCAGTGGAACTCTGCATTCTCTGTGGTGAACCGGAAGCAGTAATCTTAGCCAATGGTGATTATCCGGCCCATCCCATACCTTTGCAGGTACTGGCAAACGCTCCTTATATCGTTTGCTGTGATGGCGGTGCAGATGCTTATATAGATTGCGGCAACGTACCTGATGTTATTATCGGTGACGGAGATTCCCTGAGTGAAGAGAGCCGCCGGAAATATAGTCATATTCTTCATTACATCTCCGACCAAGAAACCAACGACCAGACTAAAGCCGTAAACTTCCTTTTATCACAAGGTAAAAAAAACATCGCTATCGTAGGAGCCACAGGCAAACGGGAAGACCATACTTTAGGAAATATCAGCCTGCTCATTGATTATATGCGTACCGGAGCTCATGTCCGCATGCTGACCGATTATGGCATTTTCATTCCCTGCCATGATACCTGTTCTTTTCCCAGCCAGCCGGGCCAACAGATTTCAATCATAAACTTTGGCGCCCATCACCTGCGAGGTGAAGGCTTGGTATACCCTCTCAGCGACTTCACCAACTGGTGGCAAGGTACACTGAACGAAAGCACGGAAACAGAATTCACCATTCACGCAGAAGGGGAATACTTGGTAGTGATAAACTATTAGTGATTAGTGATTAGTGGGCTGCGCTATTATTCCGCATGGCACTAATCACTAATCACTAACCCCTAATCACTATTTTCTCCTCTCCGCTACCTCCACAAAGTACACGCTCAAACATATCATCCCGATAGCCACCCCCTGTTCCCAAGTAAAGCGGTCCTGCCCCACGATATAAGAAACGACAGTCGTCACAATCAGTATCAGATAGCCATACATGGCCACTACGGTTGTCTTCAGATATTTCAATCCGATGGGCATCAGCCAATAACTAAGGTAAGTAGGGAAAATAAGAATGAATGCCAGAACCACCCACGGCATCCAGTGCCAAGTTCCATGTGCTGCGTCGGCGAACAACGGCGCGTCCCAGCCCAGGATAGTAGATACCACCAGACCGGACAGCGCCGCGCCCCCAAACACATATTTCATTACGGTCACCAAGCCGATCTCTTCCAGCAATTTCTTACTCAGAATCAGATAAATGGCAAAAAATACCGAACTGAGCAGGCACAACATGTTACCTGTAAAGGCATCATGTGCCAAGTCATCGCTGCCTTGGGTCAAGATACACAGCAATGCACCACCGAAACCGAGGGAAATACCGATAATTTTCATCAGTGTAGCCCGTTCGTGCAGAAAGAGAACGGAGATAAGAAACACCCAGATGGGTTGCAGGGAATTGAATATGGCACTACTGACAGGTGTCGTCTTACTGATACCCAGCAAATAGCAGAACATAAAACCATACATGCCGAATGCCCCCAAGCAAATTAACCCGATACGCTGCCGCCGTGTGATAGGTGCTTCTTTCACAAACCATCCTGTCAGCCAGAACGCCACAGCAGCAAAAATACAACGTACCGTAACACCCGTCAATGCCCCCATCCACACGGGCAGCAGGAATTTCAGGGCATTCATATTCAATCCCGCAAATATTCGCGAGACTACCAAACTTAAATTGGCTTCCAGCTTCTTATCTTTCATTCGGATATCGCAATTTTGGTTTCAAGGCAGACAACACAGAGAAAAGAAAATTGTTCAACGTGCATGGATATTCCAAAACTATTCGTATCTTTAGGATGTTCTATGAAAAACAAAAAAGAATAGCCCTATGAAAAGTAAAGAAGAAAAAGACACACTGCGTACCGAAACGCAAGATGAACCTAAGAGCAAAGAACAAGTGCTCATATTCTCTCATCAACTGCGCCGGGAAGTTGAAACTGCCTGCTGCCAATTGGATAACCGCGAAGGACAGAATAACTTAACAATAAACAAGGAGGTAGCAGAATGGCTAAGCAAGTAATATGGTCGCTCGTCGCCAAGAAACAGTTGAAGGAAGCATTCCAGATACTAAAACTAAAGAATGGGAATAATGAGGTTGGTGAAGTGCTCTATGTACAATTACAGAACATATTACACCGTATCAGTATGAATCCGTTCATCGGACAAACAACAGAAGTAGAAAATATACGCTACATCATTCCTCACCCGGGATATACACTTTTCTATCGACATAGCCTCAAGAAGATAGAAGTTGTTGTACTATGGGACAACCGACTAAAAATGGGGGAACTGAAGGTGATCCCTAAAAAGGAATGAGATGTAAAAAAAGTAACGGATTATGATTGAACAAATTCCATCGCATGCCATGCATACCATTTTTGTGTGAACTCATCACCCAAGTTGTATTGACTGGCAACATTACGTACTGTCTCCAAATTCAAATTATCAGGTAAACGGAGAAGTGCGTTTGCAGCACAAAGGGTTTTGTATTCTTCATCAAGAATAACCCTTTTACGGAGAGACAGGTTATCATCTCCGATATAAGTCCTGTGACTTATCATGCGTTCTGACACCAGTCTGCCAATCATGACACCTTGCTCTGATATAAAATAATATGAATTATCAGGTTGCCTGACATAAAGAGTATTATTATTTTTCAAGCTAAAATACTCAAATGCATTATAATTACCAGTTTCCAGATTATAATACCTGAGGTAACGTTCTCTGTATCTCTGCATAAAATGTGGAGTATACTCCAGAACAAGAGGATTTCTATTGCTCGATAATGCAATATATCCGCAAGTTTCCTGACCTGTTATCGGAGCGTAAATAAGAAGTGCAATACCTTCATTGAGAGTAAGAAAGGCAATGGTCCAAGAATTATTCCGCTTTGTCGTAACTACCATTCTTTTAGTAAATCTTCCGATAAAGTGTTCTTGCCTGTAGCGCTTTCCACAACGATCCATAAATAAATCGATTTTGGTCTGCAATATTGAAAAATCTTTCATTGCTTCAGCATATAACTCTTCGGACGACATTGACGATACAAACATGTTTTTATCTTGTTTATGGTTAATGCGAACCAGAAATTGAATAAATGCCTTTCTTACGGGTTATGAACTAAATGATAAATAATCTTTTAGACGCGGATGACACGGATGACGCGGATCTTTTTTTATTTTTTTTATAGCGCAGCCTTTTAAATCCGCGTTATCCGCGTCATCCGCGTCTAAAAAATAATATACCGAATGGCGCTTATCACTTATCACTAAACACTAATCACTTCTTTTCTTTTCCATTATAAGTCTATTTCAACTCCTTGTTCGCAATATTAATGAATATGGGTACAAAGGTACAAAAAACAATCCAACATAGTTAGCAGAGGCCTTTTTTCATGTTATAATAATATTATCCTTGAGTAGTTGCCGACTTTTTGTCAAGAGCAGATTTATGCATTCTTAACTCCGGCAAGTGGTTTATCACTGCTGCCCTTGCTAGTAGCATACCTCTGAAACAGATGGTCTGCATCCCCCGAACGCATCATGTGTTTCATGCAAACAGATGATGCATTTGCCACAAGTAGATGGTGTATTTTCCACAGTTGAATGAAGCAAATGCCACACTTCAATCGGGTAAATGCCACACTAATTGCCCGTTAGAGTGTGGCATTTCAGTCATTAAGATGTGGCATTCGGGAAGATCAAATGTGGCATTTCAGATGGGATAAAAAAAGAGAGGAGAAGCAATGCTCCTCCTCTTATGCTAATTTAAACTTGAATCTGAGTTAAAATTACGGTTACAAATATACTATATTGAAACGCCAAAGTCAAGTTTCCGGGCCTTTATTTCTTCCTGCTTAAAGAAATTCCGCTTCTTATAGCGACAACAGATAGCTTTTGAAATCAGCAAATTCCTTTGTCATCGACAGACTTTGCTTTTCACCTTGCATAAAAGCTTTCAGTTTCGCAGGAATCTCTACGGTTTCGCCGATAATACCTTCCACGGTTTCGAGGAATTTTGCCGGATGCGCCGTCTCCAGGAAAACGCCAGTTTCACCTGGTTTCAATCCTTCTTTCAGAGCACGGAAACCACAGGCTCCATGTGGGTCAAGCAGGTAGTGACATTCCTTCCACGTTTCACGCATCGTTTCAGCAATCTGTTCATTAGTATAAGTGGTACCACTGATTTCAGTAGAAATAGCTGCATGACTGCCACCATAAAGATCGAGCACACGCGCAAAGTTACTCGGATCGCCCACATCCATAGCATTGGCAATGGTAGCGATAGAAGGACGTGGAGTATAAACTCCGGTTTGCAAATATTGATAGAAGATATCGTTACGGTTATTGGCAGCAATGAAACGCTTCACAGGCAATCCCATACGTTTGCCAAACAATCCGGCAGTGATATTTCCAAAGTTACCGCTCGGAACACAGATAACGGCATCGTTCGCCTTGCCTATCTTCTTCAGTTGAGCATAAGCATAGAAGTAATAGAAAGCCTGCGGTAAGAATCGTGCTACATTAATGGAATTGGCACTGGTAAGTTGCAGATGCTCATTCAGTTCTTTATCCATAAAAGCAGATTTCACCAATGCCTGGCAATCATCGAATGTACCGTCTATCTCAAGGGCTGTGATATTCTGTCCGAGAGTCGTAAATTGTTTCTCCTGTATTTCGCTGACTTTCCCTTTGGGATAAAGCACATATACATGAATCCCCTCCACACCGAGGAAACCATTAGCAACCGCACTTCCCGTATCACCAGAGGTAGCAACTAACACATTGACTTGTTTCTTACCTTCTTTTCTGATGAAATATCCTAAAAGACGGGCCATGAAACGTCCACCCACATCTTTGAAAGCAAGCGTCGGGCCATGGAAAAGTTCGAGTGAATAAATATCTTCCGTCACCTTCACCAAAGGAACATCAAAATTCAATGTATCGTAAACGATTTGTTTCAATGTTTCGGCAGGTACATCTTCCCCAAAGAAAGCATCGGCTACGCGATAGGCAATCTCCTGAAAAGAAAGAGTATCAATACTATCATAAAATTCTTGTGGCAAAGGCTTAATGCTATATGGCATGAAAAGTCCTTTGTCGGCAGCAAGTCCCTTCACTACGGCCTCTTCCAGGCTGGCGTCGGGAGCTTGTTTGTTGGTACTGTAATATTTCATAATCAGCTTTTCATAAATTCATTAATAAACTCATCTTCTTTCATCAAACCGTAACTACCTTCGCAAACAGACGCTTCATCAAAGGTCTGTACACTATCCGGTTCGATACCCGGATACCAGATGAAGAAAGGGATCGGTTCATTGGTATGTGTACGGAGCTCACATGGAGTAGGATGATCGGGCAATACGGCAATAGCTACCGGTTCTTCCCAATCTTTCACGGCTTCATATATAGGACCTACAGCACGACTATCCAGATTCTCAATCGTCAGTAGTTTTAAATTCACATTCCCTTCATGTCCGGCCTCATCGCTGGCCTCGATATGTAGATAGACGAAATCATCCGTTTTCAGGGCTTCCAGTGCGGCAGCCACTTTATTTTCATAATTGGTATCATACAAGCCCGTTGCACCTTCCACTGTCAGGCGACGCAAGTCCGCATAATATCCGATACCATT
Organism: Bacteroides sp. AF39-11AC; assembly: GCF_003474285.1. Taxonomy (NCBI): domain Bacteria; kingdom Pseudomonadati; phylum Bacteroidota; class Bacteroidia; order Bacteroidales; family Bacteroidaceae; genus Bacteroides; species Bacteroides sp. AF39-11AC. Next base: position 327,638 of record NZ_QROH01000007.1, read on the forward strand.
GATCAGGTCTACAGCAGAAATCACTGCCCCCCGTTTCACTTGTGGAAACTTATCAGACAAACGTTCCATCTTAGGACGATATCCGGGACTCCAGGGCCAAATACTGTTAGCCGGGTCTTTCCCTTCCGCCATCCGCTTCTGATTCAACGGATGATTTTTCAAAAGCTCCTGTGAACGCAGGATAAGATCATTAATCAAATCAGCAGTTTGTTGCGGAGTCAGTTCTGCACCGCCTTCGAGAACTGTTATATTCTCCGTACCCGACATCGGTTTCACCAGTAACGGGCGGAAAGATTTCAACGGCACATCGTGCGGTGGCGTACAATCAATACGTTTATCTCCACCTTTGATCACCAATAAATGACGATATTGCACGCCTGTATAGAAACACACCCGCTCATTGCCCAGATGTTCCTGTAAGTACTTCACCAATACATCGGCTTCTTCCGTTGTGATGTGTCCGGCAGAATGGTTTTTAATATGATCGCCTTCAATGCAAATGATGTTACAACGCATTGCCATCTCGCCCGGTTTCAGATCTACACCGATGCTGGCAGCTTCCAGAGGTCCTCGTCCTTCATAAACTTTCGGCAGATCATAGCCCAGAACGGACATATTCGCTACCTCACTACCGGGATGGAAACCGTCGGCAACAGTCTTCAACCGTCCCGTACGTCCCATGCTCGCCAGTTTATCCATATACGGCGTCTTGGCATATTGCATCAGCGTCTTACCGCCCAATGACTCCACAGGCCAATCCGCCATTCCATCGCCTAATATGATTATATGTTTCATTTTATTAAACATTTGCAATACTCATGATATCCGCAAATACACCTGCCGCCGTTACTCCGGCACCGGCACCGTATCCTTGTATCATCATCGGATATTCTTTATAACGTTCCGTAGTCAGCAGAATGATATTGTTGCTACCTTCCAAACCATAGAACGGATGATTTACACCCACTTCCTGCAGGCCGACTGATGCTTTGCCATTCTCCAGTTTAGCAACAAAACGCCAATGCTTGTTCTCAGCTTCCAGTACCTTGCGACGGGCTTCGAAATCCGCATCCAAGCTCGGCACTTTCTTCCAGAAATCATCCAGTGAACCTTCAAAGAAATCATCGGGTACGAACAGGTTCTTTTCTACATCCGACTGTTCCAGTCTGTAACCGGCTTCACGTGCCAGGATCACCAGTTTACGGATAACGTCCTTGCCACTCAGGTCGATACGCGGGTCCGGTTCGGAGTAACGCTCTTCCTGCGCCATCTTGATGGTCTTACTGAAAGGAATATCCGCACTGATCTTATTAAAGATATAGTTCAGCGTGCCACTCAGTACAGCTTCAATCTTCAATATCTTGTCACCACTATGAATGAGGTCATTGATCGTATTGATAATCGGAAGTCCCGCGCCTACATTCGTTTCAAAGAGGTATTTCACACCACGCTGGCGGGCAATCTGTTTCAGTTCACGGTAGTTCTCATATTCCGAAGAAGCGGCAATTTTATTGGCAGCCACTACAGAAACGTTGTGCAACAATAAGTCTTTGTACAAGGAAGCAACTGCCGCACTTGCCGTACAGTCTACAAATACTGAGTTGAAGATATTCATATTAATAATCTCGTCACGCAAAGTTTCCAGCGTACTCGGTTTGCCCTTCTCTGCCAGTTCTGCACGGAAATCTGTCAGATCAAAGCCTTCACGGCTAAACATGGCCCGGTCAGCATCAGCGATCCCCACAATATGTAGCTTCAATCCATTCTCCATCATCAGTTTCTGCTGTTGGCAACGGATTTGTTCCACCAGGCTGCCACCCACCGTACCGATACCGCAAATAAATAGATTCAGTACCTGGTATTCCGACAGGAAGAATGAGTCGTGGATAACATTCAGTGATTTACGCAATGATTTGGCATCCACTACAAATGAGATATTTGTTTCCGAGGCACCCTGAGCACAAGCTATCACATTGATACCGTTACGTCCCAACGTACCGAACAGCTTTCCGGCAATACCCGGCGTATGCTTCATATTTTCACCTACAATAGCTACCGTAGCCAAGTTCTTCTCTGCCTGTATCGGAGAAATCTCTCCCATTTCAATCTCTTTGGCAAATTCCTCGTTCAGCACTTCACATGCCAGATCGGCATCCGCATTACGCACACCGATAGACGTAGAGTTCTCCGAAGATGCCTGGGATACAAGGAACACACTGATACCATTTTTTGCCAGTGCCTTAAAGATGCGGTAGTTCACACCAATCACACCTACCATACCCAGCCCCTGCACAGTAATCAGACTGGTATCATTGATAGAAGAAATACCCTTAATCGCTTTCGTACGCGGATCAGATACTTCCTGCTTGATAATCGTTCCCGTTCCTTCGGGATTGAATGTATTCTTTATTAAAATAGGAATATTCTTGTGGCAAACCGGATAAATAGTCGGCGGATATACTACCTTGGCACCGAAGTTACAAAGTTCCGTTGCCTCTACATAACTCAGTTCGTTAATAGTATAAGCAGTAGAAATCACACGCGGATCTGCAGTCATGAAACCATCCACATCCGTCCAGATTTCCAATTGGTCGGCATCCAATGCCGCCGCAATAACCGAAGCTGTATAATCGGAACCACCACGCCCCAAGTTCGTAACATCTCCCGTCACCTTATCAGTAGAGATGAACCCCGGTACCAGTGCACGCTTCGGCAAAGTGCTGAATGTTTCACGAATCAATTCATTCGTCAACTCGGTATCCAATACATACTTAGAGTGCTTCTTTTCAGTTTTGATAAACTTGCGTGAATCAAACCATTTGGCTCCCGTCAACTCCGCAACGATAATGGACGATAAACGCTCGCCATAGCTGACAATCGTATCGGAAGTTTTTTGCGAAAGGTCCTTTATCAGATAAATACCCTGGAAGATATCTTTCAGTTCATTAAGCAGTTCACCAATTTGGCGTTGCAGTTCCACTTGCCCTTCACCTGCGGGAATCACTTCTTTAATCATTTCCACATGGCGGTAAACAATTTCGCGGAACTCATTTTCGTAAGCAGCATCACCGGCAGCCGCCATTTTCGACGTGTTTATCAGCTTGTCTGTGATGCCCCCCAGTGCGGAAACCACCACAATTACCGGTTCTTCTACTGCTTCTACAATTCTCTTTACGCTCAAAATACTGTTCGCGGAACCTACGGACGTTCCGCCGAATTTTATTACTTTCATATCCTTTATTACTATTGATAAGGTTGATACAATGTGTCGGGAACAGGACGTATATACCTGTATTGACTTGAATTAAATAAGAAAAACTGCTGAAAAATAGTGTAACACGTAGAAACACAAATACTATCCATTAACCCCTAAGGGTCATGGTCATGCACATGGATGTGACTGTATGTTGATAGTACTTGTTCATACTCTCTGTTTCGTTCATTATTGATAAGTGTCGCAAAAGTAATAATAAAAACATTCAATCTATCACATTTTGTGGTTTTTTTGTAATAAAAATATAGAAAGGCCTCAAAAGAGACAGAAATATGCAAAAGAGCGAAGTGTCATTTTCACACATAACCATACAACATTCCACTACCATTGGCATAGTTTTATAACATTTTGATATTAAATTCAAGATATATCATTATATTTGCACTAAATTATCGTAAGAGAATGCGTATGAGTCCAAATATAACTTCCATTTTGCTAATCTATACCGGTGGAACCATCGGGATGATAGAAAACCCCGAAACGGGTGCTTTAGAGAATTTCAATCTCGAGCAACTGAAAAAGCACGTACCGGAGCTGCAAAATTTCACATTCCATATCGATACTTACCAGTTCGATCCTCCGATGGACTCTTCGGATATGGACCCGGAAGCCTGGCGCAAACTGGTACATATCATTAGTGACCATTACGACAGATACACAGGTTTTGTAATTCTGCACGGCACGGATACGATGGCATATACCGCATCTGCCCTTAGCTTTATGTTGGAAGGATTGAGCAAGCCTGTCATCCTCACCGGCTCACAGCTCCCTATCGGAGTACTCCGCACGGACGGAAAAGAGAATCTTCTTACCAGTCTTGAAATAGCCAGTGCACATGATGCAAAAGGCAATCCGCTTGTACCCGAGGTCTGCATCTTTTTTGAGAATCACCTGATGCGCGGCAATCGTACCATCAAGATGAACGCAGAGAACTTCAATGCATTCCGTTCATTCAACTATCCCGTATTGGCAGAAGCAGGTATTCATATTAAATATAATAATGTGCAGATCCGCTTCAAGGAAATGGAACGTGAATTGAAGCCACATTATCTATTGGATACGAACGTTGCTGTGCTGAAACTCTTCCCGGGTATTCAGGAGACTGTGGTGTCGAGCATATTAGGCATTGAAGGGTTGAAAGCGGTCGTGCTCGAAACATACGGTTCGGGAAACGCTCCCCGTAAGGAATGGTTCATCCGCCGCCTGCGGAATGCTTGCGAACAGGGAATAGTAATTGTCAACGTCACCCAATGCAGTGCCGGAACCGTAGAGATGGAACGTTACGAAACGGGCTATCAGTTGATGCAGGCAGGAGTGGTTTGCGGATATGACAGTACGACGGAATCTGCGGTCACAAAACTGATGTTCCTGCTGGGACACGGTTATACGCCTGATGAGGTACGGGAACGGATGCGTACTCCAATGGCGGGAGAAATCACTACTATCTAAAAGGGAATACACCAAAGTTTAAGGTCTTATCTGCTCCGTGTCAAGTCCGTACCAACTCCGTATCTGCTCCGTAAAAAGGTACCTCTATACGGAGCAGATACGGAGTTGGTACGGACTTGACACGGGCTTGACATGGATTTAGTAATACCCAGATACGACTCAAAGATAGTGAAAATTCTTACAAACCCACATATACTATCAGAATAAATAATCCCTGAATCAGATAAGTAAACAGCTAAATTTGTATATTTGGCCAATCATTCAGCAAGTAAATTCCCTTATGGCAAAAGAAAAAACGGTTTATGTGTGCAGCAACTGCGGACAAGAGTCTCCGAAATGGGTTGGCAAATGTCCGTCGTGCGGAGAGTGGAACACGTATGTGGAAGAACTGATACGAAAAGAAGTTGTAAACAAACGTCCGGTATCCGGAATAGAGACAGAAAAGCCAAAGCCCATCGTTCTCAGTGAGATAGAAGCGGATGATGAACCACGTATCAACTTGCATGATGAAGAGTTGAACCGGGTACTGGGAGGCGGATTGGTTCCGGGATCTCTGGTACTGATTGGCGGTGAACCGGGAATTGGTAAATCAACTTTGGTACTACAAACTGTGCTTCATATCCCTGAAAAACGCGTTCTTTATGTATCGGGTGAAGAGAGTGCCCGCCAGTTAAAGCTACGTGCCGACCGATTATCGCATAGCTCCAGCGATTGCCTCATCGTTTGCGAAACGTCATTGGAACAGATTTTCGTTCACATCAAGAATACCCATCCAGACTTGGTAATCATCGACTCTATACAGACTATTTCCACGGAAAGCATTGAATCCTCCCCGGGCAGTATTGCACAAGTACGCGAATGCTCGGCAAGTATCTTGCGCTTTGCCAAAGAAACGCACACACCGGTATTACTTATCGGGCATATTAATAAGGAAGGCAGCATTGCCGGACCTAAAGTACTGGAACATATTGTAGATACAGTGTTGCAGTTTGAGGGTGACCAGCATTATATGTACCGCATCCTGCGCAGTATCAAGAACCGCTTCGGCAGTACTGCCGAACTGGGGATTTATGAAATGCGGCAGGATGGCTTACGCCAAGTCAGCAATCCTTCGGAATTGTTGTTGAGTCAGGACCATGAAGGAATGAGTGGCATAGCCATAGCCTCAGCCATAGAAGGAGTACGCCCGTTCCTGATTGAGACTCAGGCATTGGTGAGCAGTGCGGTATATGGCAATCCGCAACGTTCGGCCACCGGATTCGATATCCGGAGAATGAATATGCTATTGGCTGTATTGGAAAAACGGGTGGGCTTCAAACTGGCGCAGAAGGATGTATTCCTCAATATTGCCGGAGGATTGAAGGTGAATGATCCGGCGATAGACCTGGCTGTCATCAGTGCCATACTGTCCAGCAATATGGATACGGCCATCGAACCGGAAGTTTGTATGGCAGGCGAAATCGGTTTGTCCGGTGAGATACGTCCGGTGAACCGGATTGAGCAACGGATCGGTGAGGCAGAGAAACTGGGATTCAAACGGTTCGTGTTGCCGAAATACAATCTGCAAGGAATAGATACGAAGAAACTCAAGATAGAACTGATACCGGTGAGAAAGGTGGAAGAAGCCTTCAGGACGCTATTCGGATAAAGAAAAACAGAAATAATCAATAATACGACTATGAAGAAGCAATTACATTATCTGTCACTTTTGATCCTACTCTCGCTCTGCGGTTGCGAAGTAGAATTGCACGACAACAACTACGTGGACGCCGAACTGCTACCACTGGAAACACCGATAGAGATACAGTTAGATGCAGAGCAAAGCAGCTCCGGAGAATTATTATTAGTAGAAGGTATAGATGTGAACTATAGCATTAATACCCCGGAGTCTCAGCTTGTCTCCGCCTCTTTCTACATTGGCGATAATCTGGTTTCCGAGAGAAATACTCCACAAGGCAGCTTTCAGGTTTACAATAACAACCTGACGGGAAACGTTCAGGTGAGATGTAAGATTACCACCAAGTCGCTAAAGCAAGGCGAAAGTATACGAGACCAAGTTTACAATGGACAAACATACGAAGGTGAAATGAGCTGGCCTGCCCGCTTCGTTACTCCTCAATTGACTTTCTATCAGGAGCCCGAAGAGACTTCACTGAACGATGTCACGATTCACTGGACATTCAATCTGGAAAAGTATTACTTCAAGGTGATAAACAATGGAGAAGTTATAGTTGAAAAGACCAAGGAAACCAGCATCACTTTGCCCGCACCTTTGTTTGGCAGTCCCTACAGATATATAGAGGTACAAATAGTGGATGAAGCCGGCAACGAACTTTTTCCTTCCTTAATGAAAGGATACAGCTATGCAGGAGTAGATACGTTCTTGAATGGAGGCCAACTGAATCGCCTGTATAGCCTCTACTCTAATATCTTATATACCAGTCAATACGCAGAGGTGAACTCTTACAACATTCCTTCGCTGACCAAAATAGCGGAATTTAAAGAAACCAAAAGTAGTGCAGTGCCTATTGCCGCATCACCCAACTCCGACAAGATAGCTGTAGACTATTCCGACCAGGTTTATATCTTCTCCGGCAAAGATTTAAACCCCATTGCCAAGATAGACTATCCCGAAAGGGGTTATGTACCCAAAGATATATTATTGACATCGGACAACAAACTGGCACTGTATTATAATTACCTCTCCAAGGTATACCTCTATGATGCAGATAATGGACAACTTGAAAAGACCATATCCTTATCGGGAACCAATTTTACCCCGGAAGACTATCCTGAGCCTTGGAATTACCTGATAAACGAAAATTACCTGTGTGAGCCTGTGGTTACCTATGGTTTCTATCTCACGCCTTTACAGAACTTTGAGAGAGGAAAAACTGTTTTTTATTCGCAGTACTACAGCAGTTATTTCTTTCATCCAACCCATCCCCACGAACTTATTATCATGGATCAGAACAACAAAATTTCTATTCTGAATTGCCAAAGCGGAAAGATTGTTCGTACCATTTCCAAAGGAGATGAATACGTTTTCTGCAACATTGATCCGGCAACCGGAAACTACTTGTTCCAAATACCTCATTATATTATCATTACAGATGAGAATGGAGAAGAATTATTCCGGCTGGAAAGCGAAGCTATCTATCCACGCCTTTTCAACAGCACCTTGACGTGCTGGGAAGGATTTGCCCTGAATATAGAACCTTATCTAGAGAAACCATGAAAAAGATTATAATGGCATTAGCCTGCATGATACTGGCAATCACCAGTATGCAAGCACAAGAATTTACGCTGGAGTATAATATCGGGTATGGGCTGTATAGCATGTCCGACATGAAAGATCTTCTGAAAAATGCAGCCAGCAGTAGCCTGAAAGGAGTAAAAACCACCGATGAATTTCCAGGGAACTTTACGCATAACTTCCGGGCCGGCATACAGGTACAACAACATCAGATGGGTATCACCTTCAGCCACCAGAATACAAGCGGACAGAATCACCTGGCCGACCCTACAGGGGAATACAAACTAAAAGTGAAGAATAGCGGAAACCTATTGGGAACATTCTACCGGTTTCACCTCCTGCAAGGGAGAGTCAGTCCATTCTTTGAGTTGTCTACAGGAATCGTTTTCAATACCTCCAAGATGGAGGAATACGTGCGTGTAGACTCACAGGTACAGGAAGATAAACAGACTTTGGTAGGTATCAATGTCTTCTTGCAACCTGCCATAGGAGTGCGCTATAAAATCACTACCTTTGCAGCCATTATCGCAAGTGTAGGCTACGAATGGGATCCCACCGGAAACTTGCACCTGAAAGGGAATAAAGATATGAAGAGTTCTTATGATGCAAACTGGAGCGGACTACGTGTCAGCGCAGGCATTGTCACTTATTTTAAAATGAAATGATACAAGAATACCAACTACGCGTGCTGCCCGAAGTAGCCGCCAATGAGCAACGATTGAAGGAGTACCTCGTACATGAAAAAGGATTGAATGTACAGGACATCAACGCAACACGAATCCTGAAACGTAGTATTGACGCCCGGCAACGGACTATTTTCGTCAATTTGAATGTACGGGTATATCTGAACGAAATGCCCAAAGATAGTGAATATCAACCTACTATATATAAGGATGTAGAAGGAAAGCCACAGGTCATCGTCGTGGGTGCCGGTCCCGGTGGACTGTTCGCTGCACTGAGACTGATAGAACTGGGACTTCGCCCCATCATCGTAGAGCGCGGAAAAAATGTACGTGACCGGAAGAAAGACCTGGCTCAGATTAGCCGGGAGCACACAGTGAATCCGGAATCTAATTATAGTTTCGGTGAGGGAGGCGCAGGTGCTTATTCGGACGGGAAACTCTATACTCGCAGCAAGAAACGTGGAAATGTAGATAAGATATTAAACGTATTCTGTCAGCATGGTGCTTCTACAGCTATATTAGTAGACGCACATCCGCATATTGGAACGGATAAACTACCACGTGTAATAGAGAATATGCGGAATACAATTCTCGAATGTGGCGGAGAAGTGCACTTTGAGACGCGTATGGAAGCTTTAATTATTGAGGAAGATGAAATAAAAGGTATCGAAACCCATACAGGACAAACAATTCTGGGTCCGGTGATCCTGGCAACAGGGCATTCGGCACGGGATGTGTACCGTTGGTTGGCTGCCAATCAAGTGGAGGTTGAAGCTAAAGGTATTGCAGTCGGTGTACGTTTGGAACATCCTTCGGAATTGATCGACCAGATACAATATCATAACAGAAACGGACGGGGAAAATATCTGCCTGCCGCCGAATACAGCTTTGTAAATCAGGTAGATGAACGAGGAGTATACAGTTTCTGTATGTGCCCGGGTGGTTTTGTTGTACCCGCCGCCAGTGGACCGCAACAGATTGTAGTCAACGGAATGAGTCCCAGCAACCGTGGATCTCGTTGGAGCAACTCAGGGATGGTAGTTGAATTGAGGCCGGAAGATTTGGAGAACGAAGGATTGAAGATAGAAAATGGAAAAACAGCTACACAGGATGATAGTGTTGCCTATCCCCAACTCAGCATGATGTATTTCCAAGAGGCATTAGAATATAATTGCTGGCAACAAGGCAATATGCGTCAGACAGCTCCTGCACAACGTATGCAGGATTTTACACGTAAGAAATTGAGCTATGATTTACCGGAAAGTTCCTATGCTCCGGGGCTAATTTCTTCACCCCTACACTTCTGGATGCCACCGTTCATCACTGACCGACTCAGCAAAGGTTTCCAGCAGTTCGGACGATACAGCCACGGTTTCCTGACTAATGAAGCGGTAATGATTGGTGTGGAAACACGAACCTCTGCACCAGTACGGATCATAAGAGACAGGGAAACTTTGCAGCATGTAAGAATTAAAGGATTGTTTCCATGTGGAGAAGGAGCAGGATATGCAGGTGGCATTGTTTCTGCCGGCATTGATGGGGAACGATGTGCAGAAGCAGTAGCTAACTACTTCAAGCTATAACAATTGTTTTCCTTTCACGGTAACACCGTTTATCTCAAATGGTAACTTCATTTACATGCCGGAGTAAAAGCCGTTACATGCCGAGGTAAAGAGCGTTACAATAAGGGGTAAAGGTCGTTACATCCTGCGGTAAATGCTTTTACATAAAGAGGTAACTTGTCGGTAAATACAGTTCACTGATAGCTAGCACATTAACAAAATATCATTATCAAAGCAAATGATTTTCTAACAGTGCATAAAGTTATATGGATGTTTATTGCTAACTTTGCTATACCTTTTTAATGTACATAATGAGAAGCACAACTGACATACCAATGAGCAATGCTATCGTAAATTCTTTTAATGAGATATACACTTCTTACTACAAGAAGTCATTCTTCTTTGCCAAATCATATGTTCATGATGATTTGGCAGCAGAAGATATTGCTTCCGAGTCGTTGATTAAATTATGGGAAAAATTAAAAACAGAGAAAATAGATTATATAGAGCCGCTCCTACTTACCATATTAAAGAATAAAGCTTTGGACTATCTGAAGCACGAAGAAGTCAAACGCACGGCTTTTGAATCTATGGTCGATTGGCATCAACAGGAACTTTCTATTCGTATTTCAACTTTAGAGTCATGCGATCCCAATGAAATATTCTCGGATGAAGTAGAAAGTATCATCCGGGAAACATTAAAATTACTCCCTGAACAAACCCGACGGATATTTCTACTAAGCCGATTCGAAAACAAGTCCAATAAAGAAATTGCCGAACAGATGGGAATTTCCATAAAAGGAGTAGAATATCATATATCAAAAGCATTAAAGGCATTACGGATAACCTTAAAAGATTATCTTCCTCTATTTTATTTCTTCTTCTATTATTAAATTCAGCCATGTATCTCTACCTTTTTGAGAGCAGAAATCTTTTTTTTCATTTTTTCCAATTTTCTTTTAGGGTTGTTTTCACTTTAGTCGTTACTATATAAAACACAATAAAGAATGAATTCCGAATTACTTCAAAAATATATATCCGGCAATGCCACTGAAACCGAAAAACAACGTGTTACCGAGTGGATGCAAGAAAGTCCGGAAAACATGCGCGAATATATGGCACAGCGCAAGCTACATGATATTGCCCTATGGCGCACAGAACCAGTAAAAACAGAAAATAAGCAATTAAAAAAGAACTTTACATTGCGTACACTTTGGATAGAGACTGCAAAAATTGCGGCAATATTTGCAGTGATTCTGCTAGGTACACACTATTGGTCCGAAAAACATCAGACAGAACAAAGTGAATCACTACAATCCATACATGTACCTGCCGGACAACGAGCCGAACTAATGTTGGCAGACGGCACTAAAGTATGGCTGAATTCGCTAAGTACGTTAACCTTTCCGGGACATTTTACCGGTGATGTCCGGAATGTAAAGTTGGATGGTGAGGGCTACTTTGCAGTAACTAAAAATGCAAAACAGCCTTTTATTGTAGAAACAAATAAATGTAACGTCAAAGTATTGGGTACGGAATTCAATGTCATGGCCTACGCAACGGATAGCATCTGGGAAACGGCCTTACTGGAAGGAGCGGTAGAAATCTTAAGCCCCGGTACTACAATGAACAGGATGAAACTAGAACCCAATACAATGGTAAGTCTAAAAGGAAACAAACTGATAAAAGAACGAATCAAAGACCCCGAACACTTTTTGTGGCGTGAAGGCTTGATTTGTTTCAATAATGTATCCGTCAAAGACATGCTGGAAAAGCTAAAGCTATATTACGGAGTAGACATTATTGTAAACAATACTAAAATATTAAACAATCATTATTCAGGTAAATTTAGAACCAGAGACGGAGTAGAGCATGTTTTAAAAGTTCTCAGACTGAATAATAAATTTACCTACAAAAAAGATGACGAGAAGAATGTAATCACTATTAATTAACCTTTTAAAATCGTTTTGCCTATGAAGTAACACACTCGAATAAAAAAGAATGGGACAGTGCTGCAACACCATCCCATGGGTAGTCAATTACGCATTGACAGTTTTTTCTAATAATCTTAAGTAAAAACCTAAAATTAGTAATGCAAATATATGAAAAATATTTTGTATCAGGAATCTATTGTAGAAATTAAACATTTATTCCATATTATGAAAATCACAGCCTTAATCCTGTTTATATTTGTTGGAACAACCTTTGCCACGGAATCTTATTCCCAAACAATGAAAGTGACTGTTGTGGCAGATAAGATATCGACAGCTAAAGTTATCCATGAAATAGAAAAGCAAACAGATTATTTGTTCGTATACAAGGTGAACGAAGTCAATCTGAAACGCACTGTTCAAGTAGATGCAGAAAACAAGTCGGTAGCTGAAGTTCTGAATAAAGTATTTGAAGGTACTGATATTTATTACGCCATGGAAGGTAAGAATATCGTGCTGATGAGTAAGGAGAAGGCAGGTGACGTTGCTCAACAGACCAATAAAGTAACGGGAATTGTGAAAGACAAAGACGGCATTCCTATTATTGGTGCAACAATCATTGAAAAAGGAACCGCAAACGGTACAGTTTCTGACCTTAATGGAAACTTTAGCCTGCAATTGAACAGTCAAGGAACGATAATCATTTCTTATATAGGCTATATCACACAAGAAATCAAAGTAGACAGAAGCAATGAACTTGTCATAGTACTAGAAGAAGATACGGAAACACTGGATGAGGTAGTAGTAGTAGGCTATGGTGCCATACAAAAACGTTCAGTATCCACTGCAATTTCAACAGTAAAAGGTGGAAAAATATCTGACATGCCGACATCGAATATATCACAAAGTCTTGTAGGCATGTCATCAGGCATCACTTTACAACAAATTAGTGGTGAACCGGGTGCCGCACCGGCAATCCGCGTTCGTGGTTCCGGCTCTATCAATAGCGGAAACGACCCTCTATTTGTCATTGACGGCTACCCGACAACAGACGCAGAACTTTTCAACAATATCAACCCTGCCGATATTTCCGACATACAAATATTGAAAGACGCGGCTTCATCTGCAATCTATGGTTCCAAGGCAGGTAACGGCGTTATTATTGTTACTACCAAACAAGGGCAAACAGGAAAAGCTAAAGTCAGCTTCTCCACACAGGTGGGATGGAGCGAGGCTCAAAACTATGTAGATGTACTCGAAGCAAATGACTATATGGATATGATTATTGAAGCTCGTACAAACAACGGAACCATTCAAGACTTCCCCCAACTGGTTCAGATGAGAGAGAGCGGAAACTATGTGAATACGAACTGGCAGGATGCCATCTTCCGCAATGCACTGAATTACAGAGGTAACACCACCATAACAGGAGGAACGGAAACCTTAAAATACAACTTCTCTGCAAACTACCAAAACGAAGATGGCATTTTACTGAACTCTTACTATCGCAGAACGGGAATAAAAGGAGGATTTGAAGCTAGTCTATCCAAAAAGGTAAAACTTGGCGTAAACTTGAACACAACTTATAGCAAAAAGCGCATTCAGCAGCCAACAGGTGGAAATACCGAAGACGTAACAGGCGTAATCGCTCAAGCATTGTCAATGCCACCTATACTCCCCGTTTATCAACCTAATGGGGATTATACTCAAATCGCCCAGCATTATGCCGGCTTAGGTCTCAACAACCAACTCCGCAATCCCGTTGCGAATTTGATGGAAAACCGGAATGACACATGGTCCATCCGCACGATGTCCAACGCTTATCTTGAAGTGAAACCTATTAAGGGATTGACATTGCGCTCATCAATAAACTTCACAACCAACTCTGCCAAAAAAGACTACTACCAATCTGCTTATCTGCTGGGCAAAAAGTACACAGGTAACAAATCTACACCTGATTTAACCAGCATTGATGGCTATCGTATGTCCGGTTTCGGCTATAACACCTACTGGTCCACAACAGCAACTTACGATGTTATGTTCAATGAAAAGCATCACCTGAATGCCATGATTGGATATGACTTCGAATACAATAGTGACTTTGATGTACAGCAGGATGATCGAACAGACTCCGATAACCCTATCGCCTATAATAATACATCCATCACCAATGTAAACGGCGCGGCACTGTGGACGGGGTCTTCCAATTGCTCAAACTATGTGTTCGATGCTATGTTTGCACGTTTAGTTTATGACTATAATTATAAATATGTTTTTTCTGGTTCTGTCCGTCGTGACCGCTCCAGTAAGTTCGGACCGGACAAACGTGCCGGCTGGTTCTATTCCGGTTCGTTGGCATGGAACCTAACGGAAGAAGAGTTTATGAAAAACATAAGCTGGCTCAACATTGCCAAACTCCGTGCCAGTTATGGGGTGACAGGCAATGACCAGATAGGCAACAACTACGCATGGATATCCAGCATTAGTTCCGACCAAAATGTGGTATTCGGCAATACAGCCATATCGACCTACTACCCCAGCGGCTATTCAAACAGGCAGTTAGGATGGGAGAAGAATAAACAGATAGACTTAGGATTCGACATCGGCATATTCAATGCCCTTAATGTTGTTGTAGATTTCTATAAGAGAACCAGTGACATCGTGATGCCAGCTAATATCCCCAACTTCAACGGCATATCAGGCAGCGTTTACATGAATGCCGGACAAATAGAAAATAAAGGTATAGAAATTCAAATTTCCGCCACCCCATTTAAAGGAGAGTTTTCTTGGGAAACAACACTCAGTTGGTCAAAGAATAACAATAAAATTCTGTCGCTTGCCAATAACCAAAACCAACTTGCCAACGCAAAAGCAGGTACCAAATGGGGCAACGTGATAAGGAACTATGTAGGACGACCGATGGGTGACATGTATATGCTCAAAGTAATAGGAACGTTTAACACGGAAGAGGACTTGACCCAATATGCCACAAACGGTACGCAAGGCATTGGCGACTTAATATTTGAAGACTACAAAAAAGATGGCACCATCGACGTCAATGACTATCAATTGGTAGGAAACTACCAACCGGATTTCACCTTTGGCTGGACCAATACTTTTAAGTATAAAGACCTTGACCTGGCTGTTACTATCGATGGGCAATGTGGCGGCAATGTAATTTATGCGGCTGCACGTGCTTTCTCACTGAACCGTTACGATGATAATGTACTGGCAGAGTCCGGGCTGGGACGTTGGATATCACCAACTAATACCGGAAACGGTACATCACACAAGGCCGGTACAAACAACTTGGGCAGCAACATCGGACCTTCCACAAGATACCTTTATGACGCAGACTTCCTGCGTATCCGCAATATATCCCTCGGATATACATTACCGAAGAAGTTCTGTAAAACAATAGGTATAGAGGGGTTACGTATCAGTGCCAACGTACAGAATCTGTGGACTTTTGATAAATATCCGGGATATTCTGTCGAAGCAAACTATGAAGGAAACTCCGCAACAAACAATGGTGTGGACTTCGGTGGATATCCCATCTCACGCACTTTTACTTTCGGCCTTAATTTTAACTTTTAAAAACAACGCAGTAGTATGAAAACTCTCAATAAACTTATATCGCTTGCAATCATTTCCATGACAAGTCTTGTCTATACTGCTTGTAGTGACAGCTTTTTTGATCGCTATCCTACCGATTCCATGCAGATGGAAACTTATCTGAAAAATGATACCGAATTGCAAAACATACTCTTCAATGGTTATTACCATTTACAAGACATTACATTAAACGTTAACTACGTCAACAGCCTGGCTACAGACGAAGGATACGACTACAAGAAAAACAATTCTGTGGATCACATTAACCTGAATGAAAGTACATGGGATGCAACGTTAGGAATCACCAGTGAGATATGGGAACATTGTTTCAATATGATAAACCGCTGCAACAACATCCTATTAAAGCTGGACAATGCTACTGAAGCAAACAGGACACAATACGAAGGTGAAGCCTGCTTCCTCAGAGCATATGCTTATTTCACGCTCGTAAGGCTTTTTGGACCGGTACCTGTTACTAAAACTCCAATTGAGGACTACTCCACCCTCTACAGCTATGGACGGAGTAGCGTGGACGAAGTCTATAACCTAATAAAAGAAGATTTGAAAACTGCCATAAATAATCTTCCCGACAACTATTCTGCCGACAACATGAAAGGACGAGCAACAAGAATAGCAGCCTATACCATGCAAGCTGATGTCTTCATGACGTTACAAGATTTCACCTCAGCCCAAAAGTCTATAGAAAACATACTAACCTATGCCAATCAAAATGGTGAGAAACTCGGTTTGGAAAGTGATGTTCTACGAATCCATGCTTCGGATAATCCCATGGGAAAAGAGATCATTTTTGCGGCTCAATACAACAACGGTGCAACGGTAGTAGCTAATCCGCTTATGGGACGCTCCATACCGGCAGCTACACCTTCTACCCAACCCGCCTACATCTATCCGGACGGGACAAAATCAACCATTACCACTTCACAAGGTACCAGTTGCATGCTGATGACGTGGGAGCTCTACAACACATTCAAAGCCAACAGCAATGACCAACGTTTCCGGAAATTAGTCTATAACGGAATTTATACGAACGAATATGTATCTGTAGCCAGCGAAGAGGTGGACGTAACCAAGGAAGGATATACTTACCTCCCCGTCACATTGAAATATTTCGATTTCGGAAATGAAGGTATGACAACTTGCGCATCTGGTAACGACAACATCATATACCGATTTGCAGATGTTTTATTGATGTACGCTGAGTGCCTAAACGAAATAGGAGCCCCCGAATCTGCCGCCAACTACTTGAATCAAGTGAGGACACGCGCTGGACTGGCTAATACAACTGCCGCTACACAAGAAGAGATGGATATAGCCATCGAAAATGAAAGAATGCTGGAATTATGTTTCGAGGGGCACAGATGGTATGACTTGGTTCGTAGAGAAAGAATTACGAAAGTGATGGAAAATCACTTTGCCCACCGTATACAAGGGCTCAATCCCACTCTTCAGTCCGGCAATAATGGTATGACTGTAAACAACGCATCCGATGCCACCGGTACCCCGGGCACATGGAAGTGGACGGGTTCATCTGCCGCTATCTTGTTCGGCATTCCTTACGACCAGATTCAACTATCAGGCGACTGGAAACAGAACGAATTATATTAATAACTATTATTTATAAAACATGAAAAGTAATCTTCTTGCCGGTAGCCTATGTGCTGCTGGCATCATTATACCGCAAATAATCTTTGCCGGTGACAAGAACAGGGAAGTAACCCCTGATAAACCGAATATCATTTTCATCTTAGCTGATGATATGGGATATGGTGACTTGTCCTGCTATGGAAATCAATATGTGAAAACTCCAAATATTGACCGATTAGCCGAAACAGGAACACGGTTTAACCAATGCTACGCAGGAAGTGGTATCAGTTCACCATCAAGATGTGCACTAATGACAGGAAAAAATACGGGAAATACCCGTATACGAGATAATATGTGTACAGCTGAAGGCATTGCCGGAATCAAAATAAATCCAAACGGTGATTCCACAATCGTCAGAAGGGCTAACCTATTACAACAAGATACGACCATTGCCACTGTACTAAGCGCAGCAGGCTATCGGACTTGTCTAGTAAACAAATGGCATTTGGACGGCTATGAAAAAGAGGCCTCACCCAACCATCGCGGATTTGATGAGTTCTATGGGTGGACTATCTCTACAGTGCACAGCAATTCTCCTTATTATTATCCCTATTACCGTTTTCATGGCGATTCGCTCATCCATATCCCTGAAAATGCAGATGGAAAACATGGCATCCACAACAATGACTTGAGCACCAATGATGCCATTGCCTTTGTGCAGAGGAATAAAGACAACCCATTTTTCCTCTACTTAGCTTTTGACGCTCCTCATGAACCTTATAACATAGATCAAACAGGATGGTACGAAGGACAGGAAACTTGGGAACCGGACACTAAACGCTACGCCTCACTAATTACTCATATGGACGTTGCCATCGGCCGGTTATTGGACAAATTGGAAGAACTCAACCTACGAAAGAACACATTGATTATTTTTGCCTCGGACAATGGAGCAGCTATTCAGGCTCCTATTAAGGTATTAAATTGCAATGCAGGCTTCAAAGGTCGAAAAGGAATGCTCTACGAAGGGGGAATCAGAGTACCTTTCATCGTAAACCAACCGAAAAAAGTTCCTGTACAAACACTTGATAATATCATCTATTTCCCTGATGTAATGCCTACATTAGCTGCACTGGCTGAGGCGACGGAATATTTGCCAGAGCATATCAACGGCATAAATATCTTACCTCTCTTTTATGGAAAACAGGTTGATACAAACAACCGTTTACTCTATTGGGAATTCCCAGGCAAACAGCGTGCCGCCAGAAAAGGAGATTGGAAATGTGTAACCATCAGACCTAACCAACCCTTAGAATTGTATAATTTGAAAGAAGATCCGGAAGAAACAAACAACCTTGCAGAAAAACACCCGGAAATAGTAAAAAAGTTCGATCAAGAAATGCAAAAAATGCACATACCTACCCCCAACTGGCCTCAGCCGGGAGAAGTATTCTGACACTTATTTAAATACCACAAGAAATGAGGGCACTCTAAGCCCTCATTTTTTGTTTAAGGTGTACAATCACCATTATGAGCTAAAATAATACAGGTATATACTAATTTATAGTCTACTAGTACTTTTCGTACAAAAATACAGTTTTTTGAACTGAAATACATTCTCTAACCTTCTTGAAGTTCCGACATTTGTATAATGATAAATATCAAGCAAAACAATAAAATAACAACCAGTTGAATTTATTCGACTTGAATCTTTTTATATAATAATGTACTCGATGAAAAACATTCTTATTACTTTACTATCAATGCTTATTCCAAGCAGTGTAATTATGGCACAATATCAGAATGTGCAGGAAAAAGCCCCTTTGGTGAATGCACCTTTAGAAAAATTTGTATCGCAGCAAAAAACACTTTTCAATTTCAATTGGAAATTTCAGTTAGTTACAGAAGAAAATAAGAATGCTGATTTCGCCTCCCCTTCATTAGATGACTCCTCCTGGAGTGTTCTTGACCTGCCACACGATTTCCAATTTGAACAACCATGGACGGAAGCTGGTGGTGGTGCCCGTGGCTTTAAGCCTATGTGTGAGGGATGGTACCGTAAAACTTTCCAGGCAGATCAATTATGGAAAGAAAAACGCGTAGTGATGGATTTCGGGGGAATCATCTACTTGGGTGATGTCTACCTGAATGGGCACAAGATAGCCTCAACAGATTACGGATATGTAGGCATTGAAGCAGACCTTACTCCTTATCTGCATTTTGACAAAGAAAATGTGGTGGCTGTATATGCTTCTACCGGTCCTAAAAAAGGCTCCCGCTGGTATACAGGCGGCGGATTGTTCCGTGATGTTTATCTGCAAGTACAAAATCCTATCCATATAGCACGACACGGGCTTTATATTACTACTCCCGAAGTCACATCTGATGAAGCAATAGTTGCCATACAAGTGGAAGTAGATGGTTGGCAAAAACATGAAGTATTGGTTCGCACCACAGTTCGTAACCCGGAAGGAAAAGTAGTAGGTTCTACCCAGAATACCATGCCCGCACATACTCACCAAGTTTGTACTGAGTTGAAATTACCTGCAATAACTTTGAAGGATCCGCAACTCTGGTCGTGCAATACACCACAACTGTATAGTGCAGATGTGGTCGTGGTGGCAGATGGCATGGTAGTAGACAGTATTACGGAACAGTTCGGTGTCCGCAAGTTGGAGTTTTCACCTGAATTTGGTTTCAAGCTTAATGGAGAAAAGATATTCCTGCAAGGCAATGCCAACCACCATGATCTCGGTGCATTAGGGGCTGCTTCTTACGATAGGGCCATTGAACGCATGATGCTACAATTGAAAGCTTTCGGTTATAATACAATTCGCTGCTCACACAACCCCTACAGTGACAGTTTTGCCCGCATTGCAGACCGCGTAGGTATGCTCATTGTAGATGAATTAACAGATAAATGGAGTGATAATGATTATTGGGGTGGTCGCCGCCCATTCACTCAGATTTGGTCTGACCTGATTATAGAATGGATAAAACGTGACCGTAACCGTCCATCAATCATCCTCTGGAGTTTGGGTAACGAGTTGCAAATTCGTGAAGGATGGGCCGGTTTTGGAGGGATTAATGATTGGGGGATCACTACCTATCGCATTTTCAACCAATTAGTGAAGCGTTTTGATGACAGCCGTCTGACAACAGTTGCAATGTTCCCTGCACGTGCCGGTGCCATCACTCGCCACGACAAAGACTTCGACAGTTACCTTGTTCCACCCGAACTGGCTTGTGCCACAGAAGTTGCTTCATTCAACTATCAGTCTGACAAGTACGCTGCTTATCTTCAGCATAAACCAGACCTCATACTGTTTCAAAGTGAAGCCGAGACTAACAAACTACTGGAGCCTTTCTATAATATGGATAGAAAACGTACGGTAGGTATAGCTTATTGGGGATCGGTCGAATACTGGGGAGAATCCAATAAATGGCCCAAAAAAGGATGGAATTATTCGTTCTTCGATCACACCATACACCCTTATCCACAGGCTTATCTTATCAAATCTGCCTTCATGCCGGAAGTTCCGGAAGTGCATATTGGCGTAGTAGATGCAGCCGGTGCCGAGAGCGTTAGTTGGAATGACGTGATAGTGGGGCGCATGGCACTTAATGAACGTTGGAATTATGAACCGGGCAGTAAACAGTCGCTCTTCACCTACACCAATGCCCACTCAGTAGAGCTGTTGGTAAATGGCAAAAGTATAGGCACTCAGCAAAACGATACGACAAAGATCAATCTGCGTAATATGATCTATTGGAAAGATGTCCCATATGGCAATGGTGGCTCACTGGAGGCTATTGCTCGCGATAAAAATGGAAATGAAGTTGCTCGTCATCGCATTGAAAGTGCAGGAAAAGCTGTAGCACTCAAGATAGAAGCGGAAACACCAACCGACTGGAAAGCCGATGGTATGGACTTGCAATATATCAATGTCACAGCAGTTGATAAAAAAGGACGCCCCGTGTGGACATACAACGAACCGCTTACCTTGCAAATAGAAGGTTCTGCCCGATTAATAGCATTGGATAACGGCGACCATTATACACCTGACCTTTTTAATGGCATTACTACCAAACGAATGCATCAAGGACGTATGCAAATTATCCTCCGAAGCAACCGGGAAGCAGGTGAAGTGAAACTAAAAGTTACTTCACCGGGTTTAAAAGGAACTCTTCGCCTGAAAACAATCATCAATTAGAAGAAGTAACAATAGAAACACATTGAAAAATTAATAAACTATATCTATTAAAGACATGAATAAAAGACTAAAATTAATAGCAGGCATTTTTTGGGTAACCACCATTAACTGTTATGCGCAAATCAAAGAATTCGACCCTTTATTAGATTCTAAAGCCACAGTAATCCCAGCACCTTCCCAGGAAGAATGGAACAGTAATTATATGTGGTATCCGGGACAATTAGCCGCCTTCTATCACCAAGGCAGGACGGGTAAAGGAGTTATGGGATTTCATGTACCGTGTATTCGGCGATTGGATGGATCAAGGACATACCCGCTTTCCCGAAAACTTCCAGACAGAGGCTTCAAGAGCCAAACAACTGAAGTTTTACAGACGTCCTTATGGTTTAAGCCTTTGCCACGGTGCCAATGGAGTGCCTGCGGTAGTAGGTGTCTTAAATGGGCTTACTGGCTTCAGCCAATCGGCAGAAAAGCCCAATGAATATACCATTAAGCCTGAACTTTTGCACCTCAAATGGATAACCTCAAGGATTCCCGTCAAAGAAGGCTTTATCAGTGTAAGACTTAACGCAACCGGAGACAGTACAATCGAAATTCCCAGTGGTTGTATAGCCAGAGTCATCACCAAAGGAAAAGGCAAATTATTAACATTAAGAAAGGCAGGTATATACAAATTCAAAATAATTGATTAACTTTCGGACATAAAAAAACAAATACTTATGAAAAGACATTTAATGACAGGGGGACTTCTGGCTCTTATACTTGCTGTAAGCTCCTGCACATCAACAAATGAAAAGATCACGTCGGAATCCTTCCCATCACCTTTGATGGGTTGGAGTTCCTGGAACACTTATCATGTGAATATCAATGAAGAGTTGATAAAGAAACAAGCAGATGCTTTGGTTGCTCATGGCTTGAAAGATGCCGGTTATCTATATATCAATGTAGATGATGGTTTCTTCGGTTGGCGAGATGAAACCGGAAAGATGCATGCACATCCTGAACGTTTTCCTAACGGGATGAGACCTATATCCGACTATATCCATTCATTAGGTCTGAAAGCAGGTATTTATTCGGATGCAGGCGACAATACTTGTGGTTCTATCTATGATAATGATGCCAATGGCGTAGGATCAGGACTTTACGGACACGAGCAGCAGGACATGGACCTTTATCTGAAAGAATGGAACTATGACTTCATCAAGATAGATTATTGCGGTGGCAGAGAGTTAGGACTCGATGAAGAAAAACGTTACGCAACCATTTGCGAGGCTATCAAGAATACCGGACGCACCGATGTTTCCATTAATATTTGTCGATGGGCTTTCCCAGGTACCTGGGCCAAAAGCATGGCGCGTTCCTGGCGTATCAGCCCGGATGTACGCCCTCGTTGGGAAGCCATAAAGACCATTATCCGGAAAAATCTCTACCTATCAGCTTATGCCGGTGAAGGACATTACAATGATATGGATATGCTGGAAATCGGTCGTGGATTGAAACAGGAAGAGGAAGAAGTACATTTTGGGATGTGGTGTATCATGAGTTCGCCGCTACTTATCGGTTGCGATATGACAACCATCCCCGAACCATCTCTGGCTTTGCTGAAAAACAAGGAGTTGATAGCTCTGAACCAAGATCCGCTGGGATTGCAGGCTTATGTGGTGCAGCACGAAGATAAAGAATATGTATTAGTGAAGGATATTGAGCAAAAACGCGGACTTGTGCGTGCCGTGGCTTTGTACAACCCATCAGATACAATATATGACTTCAATGTCCCCTTTGAAAAGCTTGAATTGGGCGGAAAGATTAAAGTCCGCGATGTGATAAAAGGTGAGGATTTGGAAGAGATGACAGACTATATCCGGTTATCACTACCGCCACATAGCGTTGCAATATGGAGACTGGAAGCAGAAAAGCGCCTTGAACCTGCTTTTTATGAAGCAGAGTGGGCTTATTTACCTTGCTACGATGATTTAGGCAAAAATCCCAAACAGATATTCTACGCTGCATCTCCGGCCTGTTCCGGCAAAATGAAAGTATCGAATATCGGAGGCAGTGAAGAGAACATAGCCGAGTGGAAAGAAGTGTACAGTGAAGAAGGAGGTGAATATGACATGACCGTATATTATAGCTGTAATAAGAGCAGAAAGCTGGAAGTATCTGTTAATGGAACTAAGACGGAAATAAAAGACCTGAATAGCGGTGACAAAGAAAAAGTTGCATCGATTACCATTCCTGTGACTTTGGCAACCGGCAATAACGTAATCCGTATGGGAAACAGCTTCGGCTGGGCACCGGATATCGATTGCTTCAAGTTAACTAAGCGACACTAATTAAGAATTGTCTGATAAGAATTGAGGTTGTGCCTTTATTTGACACAACCTCATTCACCATATTACAGGAATTCTTTTTTCAACTGCTCACACCAGTCCGCTATACGTTTATCCGTGAGTTTCGACTGGTTCTCTATATCAATCACCAGCCCACACCATTTACCATCCCGCAAGGCCCTTGATTGATTAAATGAATAGTTTTCAGTAGAAGTGAATCCTACAAGGGTAGCTCCTGCCTTTTCAAAGGCATCAGCCAGTATTCCCAGTCCGTCGACGAAGTTATCAGGATAACCGATCTGGTCACCCAGCCCGAAGAGGGCGACTTTCTTATCTTTCAGGTCGAGACTTTCTATCTCCGGTATCATTTCATCCCAATAGGTAGGCAATTCACCATCAAACCAGGTGGAGGCACCCACAATCAGTTTGTCATAGGCCTGAAAATCATTCTGCCAGGCTTTTTCTATCATAATCATTTCTACTTCTTTGTGTCCGAGCTTCTCACGTATTTTCTCTGCGATATGAGAAGTTTTGGCAGCATTCATTGCATAAAATAATCCTATCTCTTTCATAATGACTTATTATTAAATTAATATTCCAACAGCTTCTTGGCTGCTTCATAAATTCTATCTGCACCCGGCAGAATGGCACGTTCCAGTATCGGATTAAAGCCTACAGGAGTAAAGGTAGAGCCTACACGCTGCACCGGTGCATCCAGGTAACGAAACAAGTCTGTACCAATACTGGCTGCTATCTCACCACCGAAACCACCAAAGACTTTGTCTTCATGAACCACCAAGGCTTTACTGGTCTTCTTTACAGACTCATAAATGGTTTCTTTATCCAACGGTATCAAAGAACGGATATCAATTACTTCCACACTCCAACCGCCTTCTTTTTCCAAACGTTCGGCAACGTTCAGGCAGAAATGCGTTGTATTGCCATAGGTGATAATACTCAGATCACTGCCCTCACGACGAATACGAGCTTTCCCAAAAGGAACTTCAAAATCATCAGGGACGATGGTGGCTGCTTCTACGGAGTTATATAATGCTTTCGGTTCAATAAACAGCGTAAACCCACGGGAACGTATACTTGTACGGAGTAATCCGGCAGCATCATCGGCAAAGGATGGACAAACAATCCGCGCTCCGGGCAAAGTAGCCAAAGCGCCCTCCAGATTTTGCGAGTGATAGAGTCCACCACCGATATAACCACCCGAAGCCAGACGTAAAGTTACATTAGGAACAAACTGTCCGTTGCTGCGCCAATACTCATGGGTACATTCCACATATTGTTCTACGGCAGGCCAGAAATAGTCGGCAAATTCCGCACCCTCTATCACTACCCGGATTTTAGGATCAAAACGGCTCATACCATTTGCTGTGCCGACAATATAATCTTCGGCAATAGGTGCACTGAATACACGAGCTTCACCAAATTCCTGTTGCATTCCTTTGGTTACATTGAACACGCCCCCTTTATCCCGGTTGGCAACATCCTGCCCCCAGATGAAGGTATTAGGATTATGGCGGAACTCTGCCTTCAGCGTCTCATTGATGGCAGTTACAAAGAATTTCTTCTCTCCTTCTGTCTCACGATGTGTTCCATCTTTATATTTTTCCGGTTCGTAAGGTTCCGGCAATACATAGTTGAAAATGGTTTTAGGATCGGGATCGGGAGCTGTCAGCGCCTTACGATTGGCAGCAGCCAGGTCTTTCTTTGCTTTCTCTTCTATTTCTTTCAGCTCTTCTTCGGTGAGACGCTTGTAACGCAACAGCATCCGGCGGAACTTCAGCAACGGATCAGCCTCTTTCACATAAGCCAGTTCATTTTCATCCCTGTACAAAGTATCTTTGTCAGAGTTGGAATGGGAACCGATACGGACACAATTGGCATGTACGATTACCGGATTCCGGTTCAGCAATGCATACTCACGGGCCTCAGTCATGGCATTCATGGAGTCGAACACATCTTTTCCATTACAATGGATAATCTTCAGATTCTTGAATCCGGAGAAGTTATCCGCCACTTTACGGGCTGCCGTCTGGTCTTTCTTCGGAACAGATATACCATATCCATTATCCTGCCATACAAAAATAACGGGCAGGCGCTCAAGGCTGGCACCATTGACAGCTTCGTAGACAAAGCCTTCGGATGAGGCAGATTCACCGTGTGAAGTAATGACGACTCCTTTATGGTCATAATATACCATTGCACGTGCCACACCGGCTGCATGAAGATCATGCGTACCTGTAGCCGAGGATATATTCTCGATATGCCATTCGGGTTTGGCAAAGTGATTGGACATATGGCGTCCGCCACTTCCCGGATCAGTAGCTTTGGAGATGCCATTCAGTATAAGTTCTTCTGCCGTCATTCCGGCAGAAAGGGCAGTCAGCATATCACGGTAGTAAGGGAAAAGGAAGTCTTCTCCTTTGGTAAATACCTGTCCGATGGCCAACTGTATGCCGTCATGTCCGGCATACGGAGCGTGAAAGGACCAGCCAAGGGACTGCAACAGGTAAGCGGGCGCCTTTTCATCGAGCGCACGCCCCAGCGTCATCAGGTAATACCATTTCTTCAGCAGTTCCACATCTGTGGTTTTTATATTGTACTTTTTCATACTTATCAAGGTATTAAGTTATTCTTTCCAGTTTTCCAAATAATCTTTAATAAAATAGAGGAAGTTGCCACCCAATGAACCATCTACGACTCTATGGTCATAAGAAAGGGACAGATACATCTTATGGCGGATGGCAATCACATCCCCTTCCGGGGTCTCTATTACGGCAGGCTTCTTCTCAATAAATCCTACTCCCAGAATGGCCACCTGAGGCTGATTGATGATAGGTGTACCGAACAAAGACTTGAATGTACCGAAGTTCGTAATCGTAAAAGTACCGCCGGAAATATCATCGGGCATCAGCTTGTTATCACGAGCCTTGAGTGCCAGTGAATCAATGGCTACGGCAAGTCCGTTCAGGTTCAGACGATCGGCATCACGAACCACCGGAACAATCAGATTGCCATCATTCAGAGAGACGGCAATACCGACATTGATATGTTTCTTGAACAGGATATTATATCCCTCTACCGATACATTCACTTGCGGGTAAGCAGCCAGCGCCTTCGCCACAGCTTCTGTGATGGCAGGCATATACGTAAGTTTCACTCCCTCACGACGTAAGAAAGCATCTTTATTCTTATCACGCCACTTCACAAGTTTCGTTACATCCACTTCCACAACATTGGTCACGTGTGGAGAAGTATGTTTAGACATCACCATGTGGTCGGCTATCACCTTACGTACACGATCCATCTCTTTCACTTCAACACCTTCTGCTGAGAATGTGCCGGAAGCAGGTGCAGTACGTTGTACTTCAGGAGTTGCAGCAGGTTTAGCAGACGACCGGGCAGGTGCTGTAGCTACCGGTTGGGGCGCAACGCTTGCAACAGGTTGCGGACTTGGCTTAGCAGCAGGTTGTGCCGTGGTGGTACCGCCACTTTGTTTCCGGACAATGTAACTCTTGATGTCCTTCTTGCTCACCCGTCCCTGATATCCGGTACCCGGAATAGTATCCAGTTCTTTAGGCTGAATGCCGGCCTCACGAGCCAACTGAAGGACTACAGGCGAATACCAACGTTCTTCTTCCGATTTTACAGCCTTGACTTGAGGAGTTTCCTCTGAGGCAGCCTTAGAAACAACCGCAACACTTTCATCAGTAGCGGAACTCTGGAGAGTCTCTACACTACCCTCATCCTCGGAGTTCTCACCTCCGATATCGACAATAGCCACCACTGTACCCACAGCTACGGTGTCTCCTTCCTTAAATAAAATTTCCACAACTTTACCTTCTACCGGAGATGGTATTTCGGCACTAACCTTAGCGGTATTTACTTCAAACAACACATCATCTTCCTTGATGACGTCTCCTACTTGTACCGACCACGAGATGATGGTACCTTCGGTTATACTTTCACCCAATTTGGGCATCTTTATTTCAAATCTTGACATATAGTTGAGTTTTAGGTTCTCAGTTCATTATATATACAACAAACAACTGAGTAGTAAGTTTTTAACTTAAGTAAAAGTTAATGCGGATTTATGATATATCCACTCTTTGCAAGCATACTTTTCCGCTTTCAACCGTTCGATGGCTTCCATATCTCCGGCAGAGAAGCGGTAAATCCGGTTATCGTCATCATCCACAAAGGAGTGAAAGAGCAAATGCATGAAACGCTTGATGTCCATAGGGTCAGACAAAAACTCTTTTATATTAGCAACTTCACTCCGTACAGAAGGTACTGCACGCATAGTACGAGAGCCCGGCAAACGGTTTTCCGCATCCGGATCGCCATTCAATGCCGCATTCAACGTATCCAGATCAGTTGAAAACAACAAAGTACAATGATACATCACACGGTCTTTGTGTATGCACTGCGCACTACCTGATATTTTCCGTTCGTCCACATAAATACCCAGACGCTGGTCAGCATAAGCTGAAACGCCTACCTTTTCGAGGAAATCAACGACCTGTTGCAGGTAATATACAAAGTCCGGCTGCTTTACGGTTTCAATAAAACTCAGGTTAATGTTTCCTCGGTCATGATATACAGCCCCTCCACCGGAAAAACGGCGTGCCAGGGTTATTCCCTTTTCATCCAGAAACCTCTCGTCCGCTTCCGCCGCCACACTCTGATGTTTCCCAATCACTACGGAAGGTTCCGACTGCCAAAGCATAAAGAAGTTACCTCGCTTCTGCTTCAACAAATACTCTTCTGCTGCCAGATTAAAATAGATATCCGTACAGCGATTATCAATACAGAACATTATGCAAACAAAGTTTCATGGAAGATTTCACCGACCGTCGGATGCGGAAAAACAGTCTTTTGAAATTCTTCCACTGTATATCCGTGCTGCACGGCAAGTCCGGCAAGAACAATCAATTCGGAAACTGGGTTTCCCAGCATATGGCAGCCTATCACCCGATCATCGTCATCCAATATCAACTTACAAAGCCCGTTCACCAATTCATTCTCGGCTACAAAACGACCGGAATAGGCCATCGGCAGCTTCTGCACATGATAACTGATACCGGATGCTTTCAGTTCTTCCTCAGTCTTACCTACTCCCGCTACTTCGGGATTGGTATACACCACACCGGGTACACAATCGTAATTCATACGGTCTTCCACTCCCAGGATATGATTGACAGCAACTTCACTTTCACGAATGGCAGTATGTGCCAGCATAGAGTGTCCGGTAATATCACCACAGGCATAAACGCGAGGATGGGAAGTCTGCATATGCTCATCCACCTTCACACCGTTACGCAGCAGTTCAATGTTCAGTTTATCCAAACCGACCTGGGACAAGTTAGCTTTCCTACCCACACTGACGAGTACCTTTTCGGCTTCGATAAGTGCAGTCTTACCTTCCTTTTCAATAGTGACCCCCTCTTTGCCCACTTCAATTACTTTAGCATTCAAATGGAAATTAACCCCACGCTTCTGATATTCCGAACGCAGCATACCACTGGTTTCCTTATCCATGGCGCCCAATACTTCGGGCATCATTTCAACAACATGCACCTGCACACCCATGCTATTGAAAAAAGAGGCGAATTCCATCCCGATAACACCACCACCGATAATGACAAGTGAACGGGGCAAAGTTGTGATCTCCAATGCTTCCTTTGATGTCCAATAATCAATTTCAGATAATCCTTTAATGGGAGGGATCAATGTATCGGAACCTGTACATACCAACAGATAGGTTACTTCATATACTTCGCCGGCAGCCGAAAGCTGGAAACGTCCGTCCGCCTCCCCTACAATAACGGCTTCCTGCGGCACAATAACAGCACCATACGAATTGACCGTCATCTTCACACCACCGGTCAGCTTTTTCACAATCTTATCTTTACGGTCGATAATCTTTTTCATATCGAATGACGAACCGTCGGGCACAGAGATGCCATATTTGGACGCGCCCTTCATATTGTCCCACAACTTGGCGGAATAGAGTAGAGTTTTGGTAGGGATACACCCCTCATTAAGACAAACACCGCCAATAGCTTTCTTTTCAAACAAAACAGTTTGCAGCCCGTTTGCAGCCGCTCTTTCGGCTGCCGTATATCCGGCAGGACCACCGCCGATGATAGCTATATCATATTTCATAAATCAGTAGTATTAAGTAAATTATATACTTAACAACAAAAGAGAAGAGCGCAAAGTTCTATAGCAACCTATTAAGGAAAGTTACTGTTTTTCAGCCACAATAGCCAACATCCTAAAATTTATCCGTACTTTTGCAGAAATTTAAGAAATACTATGGTAGCTCCCGAAATAGCAATTGCTGACTCCAACACCTTATCATGTATGGGATTACAAAGCCTTCTGGAAGAAATTATCCCGATGGCCGTCATCCGTGTATTCAGTTCGTTCGAGGAACTGATGGACGATACCCCCGATATGTATGCGCATTATTTTGTTTCAGCACAGATCTATTTTGAGCATACTGCTTTTTTCCTGCCGCGCAAGCCCAAGACCATTGTATTGGCAAACGGTGACAATCAGCCTCAACTGGCAGGAATACCGACCTTGAATATTTATCAGGACGAGAAAACGCTGATAAAGAACATCCTGCAACTGCATCAGTTCGGACACAAAGGCGGACATTCTCATAGCCACCCTCACGGACATCCCCATGGTGCAACAGCGCATCCGTGCGGTAATCCTCACGCCGACAGCGAACATGATCTTTCTCCCCGCGAAATAGAAGTACTGGTACTGATAACCAAAGGACTCATCAATAAAGAAATTGCCGATAAACTGAATATCAGCCTGACTACCGTCATCTCCCACCGAAAGAATATTACGGAGAAACTGGGCATTAAATCAGTGGCCGGACTGACGATTTATGCAGTAATGCACGGGTACGTCGAAGCAGACCGTATCTAAATCCTAATAAATGAGGATTGCGGAGACAAGGGAAATGCTCTTACTTTGCAACCAGAAACCTATAAATGATAATTTATTAGTGATTAGGGTTTAGTGATAAGTGATTAGCGGGCTGCGCTATTATTCCGCATGGTGCTAATCACTTATCACTTATCACTAATCGCTTATCACTTACCGAAGCTTCGCTTCGTTAAATTATCATTTATCATAAAAGACAAAGAATGAATAAGAGTAAATTGTTGATTTTTGCCTTGGCACTCCTACCCATAGGAAACATTGCGGCAGAAGAAGTGGATACCCTGAAAATAGTGGACGTTGAAGAGGTTCTCATCATTGCAGCACCTAAAGAAAACCGTAAGTTGCGCGAGCTGCCCAATGCCGTCACCTTACTTTCGCAACAAGACATGCAGGCTGCACAAGTGAACTCCATAAAGAATCTGACAGCACTTGTCCCGAATATATTTATTCCTGATTACGGTTCGCGACTGACATCTGCCGTCTACATTCGCGGCATTGGTTCGCGTATCAATACTCCCTCCGTAGGGCTCTATGTTGACAATATTCCTTATATAGATAAATCCGCATTCGATTTCAATTATTCTGACATCGAGCGTATTGATGTGCTGCGCGGTCCGCAGGGTACACTGTACGGACGGAATGCGATGGGAGGAATCATCAAAGTACATACCAAATCTCCTTTCTCTTATCAAGGTACCGACTTCCGTATAGGAGCAGGTACACACAATCAATACAATACTTCCGTCACTCACTATCACCGGATGAATGAACGCTTTGCATTCTCTGCCGGAGGATTTTATGATTATGATGGCGGATTCTTCCGCAATGCGGCACGCAATAACGATAAAATAGACAAAGGACAATCTGCCGGTGGCCGCATGCGTGCCATCTATCTGCCCAGTGACAACTGGAAACTCGACTTCAACGTAAGTTATGAATATAGTGATCAGGGCGGCTATCCATACGGACTTTATAATAAGGAAAACGGGGAAGTTGCCAAAGTTGCTTACGATGAAGAAAGCAGCTATTACCGCAACTTGCTGAATGCCGGACTGAACCTGGAATATCAGGCACAAAATTTCACCTTGAGTGCTGTCACCGGATACCAGTGGCTTCGCGACCGTATGTTCATGGACCAGGACTTTTCTGCTGCTAATATTTTTAATATAGAACAGAAACAGAAAATAAATACTTTCTCGGAAGAAATCGTTCTGAAATCAAAGCCTAACCGCCGTTGGTTATGGACAACAGGGGCCTTCGGATTTTATCAGGCACTGCACACAGACGGACCGGTATTATTTCACCGGGATGGTATCACATCGGTTATTGAAAACAATGCAAATAGTGTTTTCGATGGTCTCGCATCTATGGGTATACCGGGCATTCCTGTCATGCACCTGGGAATCAACAATGAAAGCCTACCTGTCAGCGGCAGCTTCGACACACCAACTTTGAGCGGTGCTCTTTTCCATCAATCCACCTTCAATGACTTATTTGTCAAAGGTCTCTCAGCAACCGTTGGTCTGCGAATGGACTACGAGAAAATAAAGATGGAATATAATTCAGCAGCCGCAACCACCAACTTTAACTTCTCCATGAAAATGGGAAATCCTGCAAATCCTCAGATACTCGAGAGCCAGGGTTTGGAAGGAAACGCAGTCTATCTGGGTAAAGAATCGACTGACTACGTTCAACTATTACCGAAATTTGCCCTGCAATATGAATGGAAAAAAGGAAATAACATCTATGCAACTGCCGCCCGCGGATATCGGTCAGGAGGATATAACATTCAGATGTTCTCCGATCTCGTAACAGGAGTGCTCAGTAACTCGATGATGGACGCCATTATGACTGATCCTAAATTCAGCAGCTTCTCCGCCATGATTAAAAAGATGAAGAAGGAATTGCCGGAAGTAAGTGAGGCTACCCGATATAAACCGGAGTACACCTGGAACTACGAAGTTGGAAGCCACCTCACACTTTGGGAAGGACGTTTACTTGCTGACCTTTCTGCATTCTATATGGATACACGCAACCAACAGATTGCTAAATTCGCAGAAAATGGTTTGGGGCGTATTACTGTAAATGCAGGAAAGAGTCATAGTTATGGTGCTGAAGCAAGCCTGCGTGCTGCTCTTACTACTGCATTTACTGTCAACGCTTCTTATGGATATACATATGCTACTTTCAAAGAGTATGCAACCAATACAAAGATAGACGGAGAAACACAACCTGTAGATTATAATGGAAACTATGTTCCCTTTGTTCCGAAGCACACCCTGAGCCTGGGCGGACAATACATGTTCCGCATCACCCCGGGACATTGGTTGGACCGCATTCAGGTTAATGCCGACTATACCGGTGCAGGACGTATCTATTGGACCGAGCAGAATGATGTCAGCCAAGCCTTCTACGGCACATTGAACGGACGCCTCAGCCTGCAAAAAGGCAACGGACAGATTGACTTCTGGGTTCGCAATGCACTGGATAAAGACTACGCTGCTTTCTACTTTGAAAGCATGGGCAACGGATTCATGCAGAAAGGCCGCCCCATACAGGCAGGAATCGAGCTACGTTGCAGGTTCTAAATACATCGGGAAAGAGGAATATATTCCTTTAAATAAGGACTCATATGATTCATAAACGTCTCATGCATGCGAGATTTTTTCTCAAAGGCGTGAGACGTTTTTCTCAATAAGGGGAGAACGTTTTCTCACTACATCGAGAATTCATACTCTCCATGCCGAGAATAGATTCTCAACGTAGTGAGAAGACTAAGAATTTGTAGTCCCCTCACTCTCACTGAAAGTCATTGACCTTTATTAGTCCATATCCCTAATATCGGTTTACTAAAAGTTATTCATTGATTGCGCCACAGCTTGGGCAAGGTCCCTTTTCTTTTAATTTCTGTCCGCAGCGCCCGCAGCGATAGCGATAAATGACAAGCGTAGCACACATTCGCTTTAGGAAAAGCCCAAAGAAAGAAACAAGAAAAATATAGCCAATATAAATCTGTGTAGTCAGTATAAAGAAGAAGTAGCAGAAGATGCAGCAAGATGCCAACCCCAACAAATAGAATACGGCAGCAGCAGGAGTCAACTGGCGGAACAAATCATCGAGTACTGCCAATAGTACAATAATAAACAACCAGATACTCAGCAAAAAGACCGAAAGGATAAACGGAACTTTAAAAGGTGAAAGTGTAGGATTAAAATAGAAATGCTCCCATGTTTCGGGCACAAAGACTTGCATCGTCTCATATACCGTAGCACTGAATGCCATCAACAGGCAGAGCAACAAGGGATATACACTATCAATATCATTAAAATAAACAATCTTCAACTGTTTACGGCGGAACAGGCGGAAAACCCAGGCACCAACAAACAAGGCGAAAATAATTACGAAATAAGAAGCATGAGTATCACTGAACAGATAGATAAATTGTGAAATACTATCCGTAGGAACAAAAGCTTGCATCATCTCCTGCTCCCCTATCCAACCTTGTATCTCCTGGGAATGAGCCAATTTGACCCAGATACTATCCACACTATCCGTAGAGTGAACGGCAAATTCTGCTACTACCACACGGTCCCCTTTATAAAGGGTATTGTAACAATCCTTCACCGGTAGACAGGCAAGTACCACAGAGTCTTGCACCACTTCCAGATTCGTATTCAGCGTATAATGCCGTTCATAGAGATACGTTAGAGAATCGCGGGTTTTATCACCGATTCCCTCATCGTCCAGATCGGGACGGGAGTAACGACAGGAAAGAAAACTGAAACATAAAAACAAAGAAATACAGATCAGTGCAGATGTACGCAAAGAGATAAAGTTATATCTTCTACTTTGCTCTGAACCAATCCGTGTTTCCAAATCATATTTCACTCTCTTATTCCGCATATACTTTCATCTGACAATTCTTACAATCAAACTCCAGACGGAAGCGCTTACCATCAGTTCCTTGCAAATAATAAGGCTCCCGATAAGGTGAACGCCCCTTCTGATAAGTAGGACACCAACCCATACTATAACGCAAACAATGCTTGCAGAACATTAAAACAGCACCCGGTACAGACTGTCTCTCATAAGCCGGAGCTACGGAAGCAATGCCG
Source organism: Bacteroides sp. AF39-11AC (assembly GCF_003474285.1). NCBI lineage: Bacteria > Pseudomonadati > Bacteroidota > Bacteroidia > Bacteroidales > Bacteroidaceae > Bacteroides > Bacteroides sp. AF39-11AC. The sequence goes on from NZ_QROH01000007.1 coordinate 362,656, forward strand.
TGATCGGTATAGAAAGAGGCGGCACGGGTATTCATTACATTACCGAGGTACGTTAATGAAGTAGCGGAAGCTGTTGCCTTAGAAGAAGTTACCGGCAAAGGGAAAGCATGAGTTGTAGGTTTCCAGACTGCCAATTCTTGCCTATAATTAATACGGCGAACGGTAATCAGCTTGTCTACGGCTTGACGGCGCCAATCGGCTACTACGGAAGCGGGAAGAAACCAATTATCTGAAAAACGGATTTCTATGGCGGAATTTATTTCGGACGAACGATTATCCGCTAATATTCCAGCTTCAAAAGGAGCATTTCCCAATTTACTGAGTTGGGTACGCAGGTTATCTGCCTGCGGAGTACGGGCAAGTTCTTTCTGGTAAGGGAAAGAAAGTGTAACGCTATTATCATCCTCATCCGTGATAGTCAGAGCAAAGCCGAAGGCGGTATCTGCCAAAAGCAAGGATACGGAAATTTTTCGTTCGGAAGACTTACGTGCCAGCAACTTCTCAAATTCCTGATCGTAGTTACGGTAAAGCACAGTACGCGGACGAATACGGGGCATCTCACCTGCCGGATAGAGTTTATTTCCATCTACACGGTTGATACGGAAGCCCTGCAGGCGTCCTTGCTCATCGATATAACAAACACCGTCACCGTTATTGAATGATTTCAATCCGGCTACTGTGAGGTAGTTTCCGCGTTGTTCCTTCATGGTGCCCATCTCTTCACCGAGGGATTTCGGAGTATCGAAAGAGAAGATTCCTTCACTGCGTCCGTGCAGGAAGTAATGCGTAAACCCTCGACTAAAACTTTTATCTAACTGGGGACGGAATATATAATTACAAGTACCGGAAGAAGCCCGGACGTACTCTTTACGGCGTGTAAAGATAGCATCCAGCTTTTGGCGGTAAGCAGCCGTAACATTCTTTACGTAAGAGACATCTTTCAGACGGCCTTCTATCTTGAGCGAAGTAGCACCTGCATCAAGCAACTCTTCCAGGATATCACTCTGATTCAAATCTTTGAGAGATAGCAAATGCTTATCACGTACAATTACTTTTCCGTCGGCATCCATCAGACTGAAAGGCAAACGACAGAATTGCGCACATTCTCCCCGGTTGGCACTACGTCCGAAACAAGCCTGGCTGACATAACATTGCCCGCTATAACTAACGCAAAGTGCCCCATGTACAAATACTTCCAACGGCACTTCCGGACAAGCTTTATGAATATGGCTGATTTCCTGAAGGGAAAGCTCACGCGCCAAGACTACTTGCCGGAAACCGGCTTCTGCTAGGAAACGTACTTTCTCCGGTGTACGGTTATCCATTTGGGTACTGGCGTGCAAGGGAATAGGCGGCAGGTTTAAGCGAGTGATTCCCATGTCTTGCACAATGAGGGCATCTACTCCCGCACGATACAAATCCCAAATCATTTTCTCCGTCTCCGCCAGTTCTTCTTCCTTCAAGATGGTATTGACAGTCACATAAATCCGGGCATTATATAAATGGGCATGAGCCACCAAAGCAGCTATATCTTCCAACGAATTGCCGGCTGCCGCACGTGCGCCAAACTTAGGCGCACCAATGTACACTGCATCCGCACCGTGGTTAATAGCTTCAATGCCACATTCCATGTTCTTGGCAGGGGCCAGTAGCTCTATCTTCCGTTGCTTTATCATATCGTTTTAGTTACAAGTTACAGGCTACAAGCTACGAGTGCTACGCTATAGACCGCAAGGTCTTGTCACTCATAGCTCGTAGCTTGTAGCTACTTTATATCGTTAATATTGTACGGAGTTTCCTGATAAACGAAATAGTTCAACCAATTAGAGAACAGCAGATTGGCATGGGCACGCCAACGTACCATCACACCTTTGTCCGGATCATTATCCACATAATAATTACGAGGTATTTCAATGGGCAGACCTTTATCCACATCCCTGCGATATTCCGTATCCAGCGTCAGTGGAGAGTATTCCGAATGTCCGGTAACAAAGAACTCACGTCCACCACGTGCTACCACCAAGTGTACGCCTGCATCTTCCGACTCCGAAAGCAAAGTAAGTTCCGGCACTTTCAGAATGTCTTCTTTCCGTACTTCGGTGTGACGGCTATGGGGTACGTAGAACATATCATCAAAACCACGGAAAATAGCATGCAACGGATCTAAAGGACGATGCTCGAATATGCCGAACATTTTCTTATCCAACGCATACTTGGGTACTCCATAATGATGATAAAGTCCGGCCTGTGCAGCCCAGCATATATAAAGGGTGGATGTGACATGCGTACGCGCCCAATCGAATATTTCCATTATTTCATCCCAGTAAGTCACCTCTTCAAAATCCAGTTGTTCTACAGGAGCACCGGTGATAATCATACCGTCGTACTTCTCACCACGCATCTTTTCAAAGTCAGTATAGAACGTCTGCATGTGTTCTACAGGCGTATTCTTTGATGTATGACTCTTGATTTTCATAAACGAGATTTCCACCTGAAGCGGTGTGTTGGAGAGCAGACGCACAAGATCAGTTTCCGTGGTAATCTTCAAAGGCATCAAGTTCAGGATAACGATGCGCAACGGACGGATGTCCTGTTGCGTGGCGCGGGAGTTGTCAATAACAAATATGTTCTCTTCTTTCAGCAACTCTATCGCCGGCAGCTTATCAGGTAAATTTAATGGCATAAGTTATCAGATTATCTTTAATTTAGAGTACAAAGGTACGTGATAATTTTGAAATCTCCCGCGAAAGAATGAAAATGTAGAGCTATTTCAAGTTATTTATCTTCTTCATACAAAGCATTATAGATAAAATTATCAACAAAAAGGCATCTTTCCTTTCATGTATTTAAAATATTATCCTACCTTTGCCGCCCGTAAAGTTAATGAACATTGAAAAACATTAAGATGGAACAGAGCCGGAGTTCAAGCGTGAATTCACTTAATTAGCATCCCAAAGCCACTGACTTTCCTATACCAATTATGGTCCTTATCCACCCCAGATATTCCGATGCTTTAATTAACACATTAATTTGAAATGCGACAGTCGTGTTTCACAAAAAATCATACTATTATGAACAAAACAACTATCAAAAACAACAGACTGACCTTACTCTCATTCTGTATCATTTTCTTATTTAGTTCTTGTGTCAATGAATTAGACCCAGAAACTTCTCCCGATCCTGTTCCCGGCACTATTCCCATCAATTTCACCACAAAAGTCAGTAAGGCCGATACACGTGTGACTAATACTGCCTTTGAAAAAGGAGATAAAGTAGGTTTATATGCAATGCTTCCATCTACTCCAATTACAGAAAAGCGTTACATTGACAATTTACAACTGGAATGTGGGGAAAAGAATGCATTCATCCCTGAAAAGACCGTTTTCTATCCGGCAGGAGATGCAACACTCAATTTTATCAGTTATTACCCCTATCAGTCAACCGGAATAAAAACAGGCCAATCTACCATTCCTGTATCTGTACAAACCGACCAAAGCAGCACAAAAGCTCTCTCCATATCCGATTTCATGATAGCCTCCGCGAAAAATGTAGAAAGCAGCGAAGATGCAGTCGTACTCCATTACAAGCATAAGTTGACCAAGATAAAAATCACAATCACAGCCGGCACTGGAGAAGATATAACAAAGATATATAAAGCGAATCCTCAGATTATTGCAGTAGGCTTCAAAACTAAAGCAGAATATAATACTGATACAGACAAGTTTATAAACTTAACAGAGGAAGCAGACATCATCCCATATGGTGAATGGAACATAGTAAAAGGGACTTTAACAGGAAAAGAATTCATCATCATACCACAAGACGCTGATGCTAACGCTCAATCTTTCATAATGGAATGGAACGGGAAAATATATACCTGCCCAATGCCAAAACTGAATATGACAGGAAGCACACAATGTCAAATCGACATCGAAGCTATGCAGACAACCAGCCATTCTCTTACCGGAATAACCAGTACAGTTGAAGACTGGCTGCCCGGAGATAGCAAAGATACTAATAACAGCGGCGGCATCACAGCTATTCATTTGGCGGCACTCACTTTCTCTCAATCGAACATATACAGAATCTATCATGACGGTAAGCCGATGGCAGAAGTTTGTAAAGAGTATCTAAAATCTGATCAAATAATTTCGAGAGCAATTGTTGCATACCCGGTGAAAGAAGATGAAACGAGCAATCTGAGTAAAGGTGTTGTTCTGAAACTACTGGATGATGAAAGAGCGATAAGTGGAGGAAGCATAAACTGGAATACAGACGATAGTCCCTTTGCTTATACAGAAGGGAATCTCCAGTCTGTTGACAAATTCTATCTTAATGAAAAGGGTGAAATCTTACTGGAAGAAACAGAGGATCCAATCAGCATAGATATTGCCAGCTATACCATCAGGGATATACGAAAGGGAAACACTTATGAGTATCCAATCGTAAAAATAGGCACTCAATATTGGATGAGAGAAGATTTATGTGCAACGGCGTACAGGAATGGAACTACATTGAATAAAAAAGCTCAGTTGGGAGAAGGCCCTGGCTATTTCAGACCCCAGAGTACAGAAACATATTTTTATAATGGAGAAGCTGTACTTGAGGGAGAGTTGGCACCTGCAGGATGGAAAATCCCAGATAGTGATGATTGGCAAGCCTTAAAAGAATATACCAAAGACGGCGCTTCGATATTAAAAACCGGAGAATGGGAAGTATTAAAAGAGGGTGACACAATTGACTCAGGTTCTAATCTAACTGGTTTTTCAGCATATCCCGTAGGTATTTGGGGAGCAGGAAAAAATATATCCCAAAAACAATTAGTATGCTACTGGACACTAAATGAGACAGAAAATAGCATACCAGAACAATCTATAAGTTTCACCGGAAGCAGCACCAAGTTTTCTGTTGCTGCAACCCATGTTAAAAATGAAACTTACTATAAGGCCTTTTCCATACGCTGTCTAAAAGAATAGCCCAACAAAAAAAAGCATATCTCATTTCTTTTTCGTATTTTTGTTCCCAATGTACAAATTAGTTTTGTTCACCGAACAAAGACAACGAAAAAGAAATGAGAATTATCGACCTGATACACAGCAACGAGAAGACAGCTTTCTCTTTTGAAATACTGCCACCGCTGAAAGGCACAGGCATCGAAAAGCTGTACGACACCATAGATACTTTACGGGAATTTGACCCGAAATACATCAATATCACCACACATCGCAGCGAATATGTGTACAAAGATCTGGGAAACGGTTTGTTTCAGCGCAATCGCTTGCGCCGCCGTCCTGGAACTGTTGCCGTAGCTGCCGCTATCCAAAACAGATATAATATTACTGTAGTTCCGCATCTTCTTTGCAGTGGTTTCACCCGCGAAGAGACGGAATATGTACTGCTCGATCTGCAATTCCTGGGTATTACCGACTTGCTGGTGTTACGTGGGGATAAAGCAAAACATGAGTCTGCCTTCACTCCCGAAGGCGATGGCTACCATCATGCCACTGAATTGCAGGAACAAATTAACAACTTCAATAAAGGCATCTTCGTAGATGGTTCGGAAATGAAAGTGACCAATACACCATTTTCCTATGGTGTAGCATGTTATCCCGAAAAACACGAAGAAGCTCCCAATATTGACACTGATATCTACTGGCTGAAAAAGAAAATGGAAGCCGGTGCAGAATATGCCGTCACACAGCTTTTTTATGATAACCGGAAATACTTCGACTTCGTAGAACGTGCCCGGAAAGCCGGAGTTACCATTCCCATCATTCCAGGTATCAAACCGTTCAAGAAGATATCTCAAATCAGCATGATACCCAAGACTTTCAAAGTGGACTTGCCCGAAGAACTGGCATGCGAAGCGATGAAATGCAAAACGGATGAAGAAGCCAAACAAGTAGGCATCGAATGGTGTGTTAAGCAATGTAAGGAATTAGTGGAACATGGAGTACCCAGTATTCACTTCTACTCCATCGGTGCAGTGGACAGTATAAAAGAAGTTGCAAAACTGGTATACTAAGGCCGAAATCAAGTAACATTAGTTGTAAATTATAAAACCATATATAATATTGTGTTTTTCAAAGAGGTAATAGGACAAGAAGCAGCCAAACAACGACTCAGACAGGAAGTGCAAGAGGGACGTATTCCTCATGCTCAGCTCTTCTGTGGCCCATCGGGAGTGGGAAAACTTCCGTTGGCAATGGCTTATGCCCGTTACATCTGTTGCCCGAACCGTACAGATACAGATGCCTGTGGTACTTGTCCCTCCTGCATAAAGTGGAATAAGCTGGTACATCCGGATGTGCATTTCGTCTTTCCCATCGTAAAAAAAGGGAAGAAAGAAGTGTGCGACGATTACATAGCTGACTGGCGCCATCTGGTGCTGAACAGCCCTTATTTCAGTCTCAACCACTGGCTAAACGAGATGGATGCTGAAAACGGACAAGCCATTATCTATGCAAAGGAGAGTGACGAGATAGTGCGCAAGCTCAGTCTGAAATCGAGCGAAGGCGGCTACAAGGTTACTATCGTCTGGCTACCGGAGAAAATGCACGTAGTTTGTGCCAATAAGCTATTGAAGCTTCTGGAAGAACCTCCCGAAAAGACAGTATTCTTATTGATATCCGAAGCTCCGGACATGATACTGCCGACAATCTTGAGCCGTACGCAACGTTTCAACATCCGTAAAATAGAAGAAACGGATATTGCCAACGCCTTGCAACAGAAGTACGGTGTACGTCCTAATGATAGCTTCACCTTGGCGCATCTTGCAAACGGTGACTTTATCAAAGCATTGGAAACCATCCACCTGAACGAAGAAAACGAACTGTTCTTTGAACTCTTTGTCAGCCTCATGCGTCTTTCCTATCAACGGAAGATACGTGAAATGAAGCAATGGAGTGAGCAACTGGCAGGCATGGGACGCGAACGGCAGAAGAACTTCCTGACATACGCCCAGCGTATGATACGCGAGAATTTCATCTATAACCTGCATTGCAAAGAGATGAGTTACATGACTTTGCCCGAACAAAACTTCGCTACCCGTTTCGCCCCTTTTATCAACGAACGGAATGTAATGGGAATGATGGATGAATTGAGTGAAGCGCAGATACATATCGAGCAAAATGTAAATGCAAGGATGGTCTTCTTTGATTTTTCATTGAAAATGATAGTTCTACTGAAACAGTAGAAATCAGATATATAGTAGTAATCTCAATCATAAATAAAAAAATGGATTTTAAACTACATAACGGAAGCGGAGGTCTCTGCTGCAAAAGTTGCGGCAGGCAAGACAAGCAACTGAACACCTACGACTGGCTGGCCGACATTCCCGGAAACGGAGAAGAAAGCGACCTGGTAGAAGTTCAGTTCAAGAATACCCGCAAAGGGTATTTCCGCAATAGCAACCATATACCTCTTGAAAAGGGTGACATCGTGGCCGTAGAAGCAACGCCGGGACATGACATCGGTGTAGTGACCCTAACCGGACGTCTTGTTCCGCTGCAAATGCGAAAAGCCAACATCAAGTCTGAGGCTGATATCAAGCGCATCTACCGTAAAGCCAAACAGGTAGATATGGACAAATATAATGAGGCCAAAGGACGCGAACACGACACCATGATACGCGCCCGGCAGATTGCCCTCAACTTGAATCTCAACATGAAAATCGGGGATGTGGAATATCAGGGAGACGGTAACAAAGCTATCTTCTATTATATTGCCGACGAGCGTGTAGACTTCCGCCAGCTGATCAAGGTATTGGCAGATGCTTTTCATGTCCGCATTGAAATGAAGCAGATTGGTGCACGCCAAGAGGCCGGACGAATCGGTGGCATCGGTCCTTGTGGACGCGAGCTCTGCTGTGCCACCTGGATGACCTCTTTCGTGTCAGTATCAACAAGCGCCGCCCGTTATCAGGACATTTCTCTCAATCCGCAAAAACTGGCAGGACAATGTGCCAAACTGAAATGCTGTCTCAACTATGAAGTGGACTGCTATGTGGAAGCCCAAAAACGTCTTCCTTCCAGAGAGATCGAACTGGAAACCAAAGACGGTACTTTCTATTTCTTTAAAGCAGATATTCTGAGCAATCAGATTACCTACTCTACCGATAAGAACATTCCTGCCAATCTGGTAACAATCAGTGGTAAGCGTGCATTTGAGATTATCGGTATGAACAAACGGGGCACTAAGCCCGAAAGTCTTGTAGAAGAAGCACGTCAGGTGGAACCCAAGAAGCCGATAGATTTGTTGGAACAGGAAAGCTTAACACGCTTCGACCGTAGCCGTAAAGGTAAAAACGGCGGAGAAAATAACGGTAGTGGAAACGGAAACGGCGGTAATAACAACCGCAAGAAAAAGAAAAAAGGAAATCCGAATCAACCCGGAGATCAACAATCCAGACCACGCCCACAAGGTGAACCCAGGCCACAAACTGACAAGCCCAGACCACAACAAGGTGATCAGAGACGGGGAGAACAGCCCAGGCGCAACAGACCCAAGAATCGCCCCAACAATCCCCCCAGACCACAAGGAGAGAAACCAGCCGGAAATGAAAAACCTGCTCAAGAATAAAACATCTCTCCTGCAGAGTTTGATACTGCTGTTCATCGCAAGCTTCTACACAGCCTGCGATGAGCAGACTGTATATCATTCTTTTCAATCCCTGCCAACGGAAGGTTGGCAGCGGAATGACACGCTATTCTTCAATGTTTCAGTTGCGGACTCCGCTACACTCTACAATGTATCCGTAGAAGTAAGAAACCGGAATAATTATCCGTATCAGAATCTGCCCCTACTTATCTACTACGACAGCCCGGAAACCCAAAACATCAAGCGGGATACATTGGAACTGCGACTTGCTGACAATGCAGGTATCTGGTTAGGAGATGGCTGGGGTGGGCTATATCAATCAACACTCCCAGCAGGATTCATCCGTATTGGAAAAGCCGGAGACTACCGCTTCAAGATTATACACCTTCTACCGGACGAAGTCCTTCCCGGAATCAACGATGTAGGAATCAAACTAAAACGCTGACAGTCTCTTTTTGCGTCCTGCATCAATCCGCAGGAAGATGAACAGCAGGATGGTGAATCCCCAAAGCGAAGAACCGCCATAACTAAAGAATGGCAGCGGAATACCTATCACAGGCGTCAATCCCAGCACCATACCTACATTAATAAATAGGTGAAACAGGAATATACTAACGACCGAGTAACCATAGACCCGACCAAACGTAGACGGTTGCCGCTCCGCCACAGCAATCAGGCGGAGTATTAATATAAGGAATAAGAGCAGCACGGCAGTAGAACCTATAAATCCTTCTTCTTCACCTACTGTGCAGAAAATAAAGTCCGTATCTTGTTCGGGTACATATTTCAGCTTAGTCTGAGTACCATTCAGGAATCCCTTTCCTGTCAGACCACCGGAACCGATAGCTATCTTCGATTGGTTGACATTGTACCCGGCACCAGCCAAGTCTTCTTCCATGCCCAATACCACCTTGATACGTATCTGCTGGTGAGGCTCCAATACTTTATTAAAGAAGTAATCACTGGAATATAAGAAACCGATAGAACCGATAGCAAACATACCTATCAGGAAATAACTAAGATGACGTTCACTTAACGAAAGGAAAATAAGATACCCAACCACCAGCACACACAGTCCCCATTGCACCCAAACCAAATTAAACGGAGTCACATATTCCGATATAAAATAAGCGATCAGTAACACTCCAATGGTAACTAACAATATATTGCGTACCGGTTCCCATTTCTTCTTATAAACCCACACCATTCCTGCCGCAGACAGCAAGACCATCGAGAGCACAGTAAACTCCCCTATCGGTGTCGGCGTATCGGCAATAAACACCTGATCAAAACGAATGCCTACCACAAAGTAAACTACCGCGCACAATCCGGAAAACAGAACCACACCCGGCATCCCCTCCCGATACAGAACCAAGAAGAAAGCAGTATATACCAATGCTGAGCCAGTCTCACGCTGTAAGATAATAAGTATCATCGGGAACAAAATAAGGAAAACCATCATCAGGATATTCTTCCAGTTCTTCATGGTGAACGAATAGGAATTCATATACTTGGCAAGCGCCAGTGCCGTAGCAAACTTGGCAAATTCCGCCGGCTGCAAACTTACCGGCCCCATGACCAGCCACGACCTCGATCCCTTCGTATCAGGGGCTATAAAGATAGTGACTACAAGTAATATGGCAAGCGCTATATAAATCAGATAGGCAAACATATCATAAATGTCATCTTCAAGCATCAATAATACAAAGCCTAATCCGAAAGAGCAAATGATCCAAACCAATTGCTTACCTGCACGAGTGGAGAAATCCCAGAAGTCACGGTCGCCATAATCATAGCTTGCCCCGCAAACGCTGAACCAACCGAATGCAATCAGAATCAAGTAAACACAGATCGTTACCCAATCCAGTGATTTCCATATACTATCTCTCCTCGTCACCATACATTATCACACGATTACTCATTTCTTCCGCTCTTTCTTCGCTGGCAGGCGAAAGTTTTCCATTCAAATACTGCTCCATCATTAAAGCACCATAAGGTACTCCATAAGTTGCACCCCAACCACCATTCTCTACATAAACAGCAATAGCGATCTTCGGCTTGTCCATCGGGGCAAAACCTATAAATGCAGAGTGGTCATGTCCGCGGTTCTGTGCCGTACCCGTCTTTCCACAGACTTCTACACCCGGCAGGATAGTTCCGGCTATACGGCAAGTAGCACTTCCGGTAACTCCCGTAACGGCAGCCCGCATACCTTCTACAATTTCTTCATAATAAGAGCGGTCGATAGAAGTGTAACGACGTTCCCGGTAGGTACTATCCAATTCTGCATCCTGAATATCCTTCACAATATGCGGAGTCACAAAATAACCACGATTGGCAATGGTAGCCGCTAAGTTTGCCATTTGCAAAGGTGTACTTAAAACTTCACCCTGACCGATAGAAATACTGATTACCGTCAATCCATTCCATGATCCACGATAGGCCTTATCATAAACACCTGCATTGGGAATAAATCCGCGTTTCTCACCCGGCAAATCAGTTCCCAGCTTATAACCAAATCCTTGAGAAACCATGTGATCTTTCCATACAGTAAGTGCATTCTGCGGCGAACCGTATTTCTTATCACCAAACATGCGATAAAGCCCCCAACAGAAATAAGCATTACATGAAGTGGCAATAGCTGGTATCAACGGAAGTGGTGATCCGTGTCCGTGACATCCTACACGCAAACCTCCATAAATAAATCCATGAGAACAAGGAAACGATGTGGACGGCTGTATGATACCTTCTTGCAAGAATGTCAGCGCTTGGGCTGTTTTAAAAGTAGACCCCGGAGGATAAACACCCATAATCGCACGATTCAGCAACGGTTTCTGTTTATCTTTCTGCAACATATTATGGTTTTTCCCACGCTGACGTCCGATCATCAGATGCGGATCAAAATTAGGTGCAGATACCAGACATAGAATCTCTCCGGTTTCCGGCTCAATAGCCACAATTGCACCGATTTTATTCTTCATCAGACGCTCACCCAACATCTGCAAATCAATATCCAATCCTAATTTCAAGTTCTTGCCCGGTATCGATGGCCGGTCCAATTTGCCATCCATATAATGCCCCTGAATACGTCCATGCGCATCACGAAGCAAAACCTCTACTCCTTTTTCACCACGCAGGTATTTCTCGTATGACTTTTCTATACCTTGCTTACCTACATAGTCACCGCGAATGTAATAATCATCAGCCTCAATATCTCTCATTGAAACCTCACCGATATCTCCCAAAGCATGTCCGGCAGCATTGTAAGTATATTGCCGGATCGTACGCCTCTGAATATAAAAGCCCGGAAATTTGAAAAGCTTTTCCTGAAATACACCGCACTCTTCCGCTGAGAGCTGCGTCATAAACACCTGATGCGTATATCTGGAATAACCGGGGTTCATCCAGCGGTTTTTCACATCTTTCATTCGCTTCAGCAACTGTTCTTTCGTAATATTCAGTGTGCGGCAAAAATCGAGAGTATCCAGTTCCGTCACCTCTCGCGGCACGAATGTGATGTCATACGCAGGTTGGTTGAACACCAGCAACTTTCCATTGCGGTCATAAATCGCACCGCGCGAAGGATACTGGATTTTATTGAGGAAAGCATTGCTATCTGCGTTCTTCTTGTAAGTATCAGTCATGATTTGCAACACAAAAAGACGCATGATATAAATGATAACAATCACAATTGCTACCCCACCTATCACTAATTTCCGCTTTTCGAGTGTATAATCCTTTGCCATCTTACTTCTTCTTCACTCCTTCTATAGCCATGATACAGGTTACAGTCAGCAACGTACTTGCCACAATTCTCAGCAGCAATGTTCCGATATGGGCGAACGAAAAGAATTCTATGGTAAGTAATATTGCATGATGAATAAAAACGCTAACAATCAAATACTTCAGGAAAGGAACAATCCCCATCGATTTGATCGAAGGAACTATGTTTTCGAGCGTATCCCGCGGTACAAACAAACGCAGGAAAGTAGGGCGTAAAAAAGCCAGAGCCACCGTAGCCGCAGCATTCATCCCCGGTGTGTCCGAGAAGATATCCACCGTCAGTCCCAGAAAAAACGCCCACAGCATCAAAGCATTCCGCGGCGTTTCCGACTCGAATTTCAGTATGAGATAGATATATAGAAAAGGAGTGGCATATCCGGCAATATGCACATTATTCAGTATCAGCACCTGCAATAGTACCAAACCGATAAACCAACCTATTTTATGCAGATAATTGATGACCACCTCTTATTGAATTAACAATTGACAATTGACAATTAAGGTTACCCCACTAATTGCTTATCACTAATCACTCTAACACTTATCACTAATCAATCCCATCATTTCTCCCCTTCCTTCTCCAGCAGCTTCTGCTCCTCTTGTCCGGTACGGGCAATCACCCGCACATTGCCCACCTTCCCGAAGTCCGTAGCCAGTTTTATCTTCAACAGATAAGAGAGCCCGTCATGAGAATCGGACATATCATCCACCGTTCCCACCATAACTCCCGCGGGAAATACTGTGGAGTAACCGCTTGTCACCACCGTATCGCCCAAGTTAAACTCAGCATGACGGGGTAAATCCTTCAGATATGCAAAGCGAGAGTCTCCATATTCCCACTTCAAATAACCGAAATAGTCGCTGCCTACAATCTTGCAACTGATGCTCGATTTACTGTTCAGCAACGGAATAACGGTAGAGTAATGCAGAGAAGTTTTATAGACAATGCCCACTACTCCATTAGCATCTACCACACCCATTTCCGGACGGATTCCGGCAGCAGATCCTTCATCAAGAGTAATATAGTTATCCAACCGGTTCAGGCTATTCTTGATGACATTCGCTTTGAATATCTGGTATTCTTCCGGTTCAAGCCGTTCCAGGCTATAAAGCCGGACAGAGTCCATTCCTTTATTATTCAATGTTTTCTCCAGGAATGCCACTCGTTGCTCCAGCCACATATTACGGTCGAGCAAGTCCTCATTGACAGATTTCAGATGGAAATAAGAAGTTATAGTTCCCGAAACATCGTAAACTTTCCCCGCCACACTATTGGCCGATGTGAAAAACACACTCTGCTGATAGTAATTGAAGCGGAACAATAAAACAAAACTGGCTGCCTCTAACAGTAGAAAGAGGAACCAGTAGTTGTATTTAATAAGAAAGTTCAGTAAATTTCGCATATGCCTTTATTACCGCATCAGGAATGAGAAACGATCCACATTCTTCAGCGCCACACCCGTACCTTTGGCAACAGCATGCAGGGGATCTTCGGCAATGTGGAACGGAATGTTAATCTTATCAGTCAAACGCTTATCGAGTCCACGGAGCAATGCACCACCACCTGCCAGATAAATACCATTGTGCACAATATCGGCATACAATTCGGGAGGTGTATTTTCCAATGCGTTCAAGATAGCAGTTTCAATCTTCGAGATGGATTTCTCCAGACAGTGCGCTACTTCCTGATAACATACAGGTACTTCCATAGGCAGAGCCGTGATGCGGTTCGGACCATGAACGATATAATCTTCCGGAGCATCTTCACCCAGTTCAGTCAAGGCAGCACCTACATTGATTTTAATACGCTCGGCCATACGCTCGCTGACCTTCACATTGTGTTGGCGGCTCATATACTCCTGAATATCAGCAGTCAGGTCATCACCCGCAATGCGGATGGAGTTGTTGGCTACGATACCCCCCAAGGAGATAACGGCAATTTCCGTAGAACCACCACCTATATCTACAATCATGTTTCCTTCCGGCGCCTCCACATCGATACCGATACCGATAGCGGCAGCCATGGGTTCGAAAATCAGGTAGACGTCACGTCCGCCGGCATGTTCGGCAGAGTCGCGCACGGCACGCAGCTCCACTTCAGTACTACCTGAGGGGACACCGATAACCATACGGAGCGAAGGGGAAAACAGACGGTTGCGATTATTCACCATCTTTATCAAACCGCGTATCATCTGCTCGCAAGCATAGAAGTCGGCAATTACACCGTCGCGAAGCGGACGGATGGTACGTATGTTTTCGTGGGTCTTTTCGTGCATCATCTTTGCCTTATCACCCACGGCAATCATCTTATCGGTGCGACGGTCGAGAGCTACCACCGAAGGCTCATCCACCACAATCTTACCATTGGTTGTAATAATGGTATTGGCGGTACCAAGGTCCATCGCTATTTCTTGCGTAAAAGAGAATAATCCCATTGTACATTTATGATTTATGAATTATGATTTATAATTTATGGATGATTATGAGGGTGCTTGCAATTCTTGCTGTTCAGCGGTCATAACTCATAAATTATAAATCATAAATCTAATTAGTGTTTGAAATGACGAATTCCTGTAGTCACCATCGCGATGCCATGTTCGTTGCAATAGTCGAACGAAAGCTGATCCTTGATGGAACCACCCGGCTGAATAACTGCGGTTACACCTTCATTTCCGGCAATCTCCACACAGTCGGGGAAGGGGAAGAAAGCATCGGATGCCATCACGGCACCTTTCAGGTCGAAGCCGAAGTTCTTGGCTTTTTCGATGGCCTGCTTCAAAGCATCCACACGTGAAGTCTGTCCCACACCGCTTGCCAGCAATTGCTTGCCTTTAGCCAGTACGATAGCGTTGGACTTACTGTTCTTCACAATCTTGTTGGCAAAGAGCATGTCTTCTATTTCCTGTGCGGTAGGTGCTTTCGTGGTTGCAGTTTTCAAATCTTCAGGCTTCTCGATGTTCAGGTCGCGGTCCTGTACCAACACACCATTCAGGAGCGAACGGAACTGCTTTTTAGGCAGTGCGGCAGGCTTGCGAACCAGAATAATACGGTTTTTCTTCTGTCCCAGGATTTCCAATGCGTCTACATCGTAATCAGGGGCGATAATTACTTCGAAGAAGATTTTATTGATTTCCTCAGCAGCTTCCTTGTCTACCACCCCGTTCGTGATGAGCACACCACCGAAAGCGGAAACCGGGTCACCGGCCAATGCATCGTTCCATGCTTCGAGCACCGTGGGGCGTGAAGCCAGACCGCAAGCATTGTTATGCTTCAATACGGCAAACGTAGTCTCCTCAAATTCATCGATCAGGTCAACGGCTGCATTGATATCGAGCAGGTTGTTGTAAGAGATTTCCTTTCCGTGAATCTGGTCGAACATAGCTTCCAGATTTCCGTAGAAGTAACCCTTCTGGTGCGGGTTCTCGCCGTAGCGCAAAGTCTTCTGATTATTGGCAGAGCAACGGAATGCGGAACCTTCTTCACCATCGAAATAGTTGAAGATGGCTGAATCGTAATGAGAAGAAACAGAAAACGCCTCTTTGGCAAACCAACGGCGTTCTTCCAGCGAAGTGGTAGCACCATGTTCCATCAGCATATCGCGGAACGGCTGGTATTGTGCCTGGGAAGCGATGATAACCACATCATTGTAATTCTTGGCAGCAGCACGGATCAGTGAGATGCCGCCTATATCTATTTTCTCGATGATAGTCGGCTCGTCGGCACCGGAAGCTACGGTAGCCTCAAACGGATACAAATCGACGATAACGAGGTCTATTTCGGGAATTTCATATTTTTCTATCTGTTGCATATCCTGTTCCAATCCGCGACGGCAGAGAATACCACCGAACACTTTCGGATGCAGGGTCTTCACACGTCCACCCAGGATAGAGGGATACGTGGTCAAGTCTTCCACTGCTTTACAGGGATAACCCAGTGATTCTATAAACTGACGAGTTCCGCCTGTTGACAGAAACTCAACTCCTTCTTCATGCAGTTTGGTGATGATTTCGTCCAAACCTTCCTTATGATAAACCGATACTAAAGCGGTTTTAATTCTTTTTGTTTCAGACATGGAATTGCGTATATAAGTATTTGATGTGCAAAGGTACTAAAAATGTTTATTTGCACACATACTCAAACACAATAAATTAGGTATAATTAAAAAAGGCAGCAATCCTGTTTAGGATTTACTGCCTTAGTTCATAATCTTCCGCTCTGAGGAGCTTGTTAGTTTCAGGTAATGAAACAAGTTGTTTCCCCGCATGAAACGGTTTGTTTCAAGCAATGAAACTGTTTGTTTCTCGGCATGAAACAAGTTGTTTCAAGTAATGAAACAAACGGTTTCATCAGGTGAAACTATTACCAGATAGAGATGCGTTCTTCTACCGGTACATACATCGGATCTTTCTCCGTAATGCCGAATGCTTCATACCATGCAGCAATATGCGGCAAAGCAGCGTCTACACGCCATTTGCCCAAAGAGTGCACGTCGATCTTCGTCAATTGCAGGATGGCTTCGGGACGGGTATTGTTTGCCCAAACATTGGCATAAGCCAGGAAGAAGCGCTGTTCGGGAGTGAAACCGTCTTTCATTTCCAGCGGAGCGGCGGCAGTAGCCTTCTTGAATGCCTGGTAAGACACCTGCAAACCTCCGTGGTCGGCAATGTTCTCACCCAACGTCATACGACCGTTGGCATGTACCCCCGGTGCAACTTCGATGCTGTCAAAGAAAGCAACCATTACATCGGCACGTTTCTCGAAGTTCTTGGCATCTTCTTCCGTCCACCAGTCTTTCAGATTACCGTCTTTGTCGTACTGACGACCTTGGTCATCGAAGCCGTGTGTCATCTCATGACCGATTACAACGCCGATTGCGCCGTAATTAAAGGCATCGTCAGCATTCATATCGAAGAACGGATATTGCAGGATACCGGCAGGGAAACAGATTTCGTTCGTTGTAGGATTGTAATAAGCGTTTACGGTTTGCGGAGTCATCAGCCACTCGTCCTTGTCTACCGGTTTGCCGGCTTTGGCAACCATTTCGGCATATCCCCATAAGTTAGCACGCTTGATATTGTTCCAGTAAGAATCGTCTTTGATTTCCAACGTAGAGTAGTCTTTCCACTTATCAGGATAACCGATCTTCACGTGGAAAGTAGCCAGTTTCTCCTGTGCTTTCAGCTTGGTTTCATCGCTCATCCAGGCAAGGTTGTTGATACGTTCGCCCAGACTGGTCTGAAGGTTCTTCACCAAAGATACCATACGTTCCTTGGCAGCGGCAGGGAAGTATTTCTCTACATACATCTGTCCTACGGCTTCACCCAGTGCGGAGCTTACTACAGAAACGGCAGTCTTCCAGCGGGGTTGCATTTCCTGCGTTCCGGACATGGTGCGTTCGTAGAAGTCGAAGTTCTGTTGAGCCATCTCGTCATTCAGGAAGCTGGCAGCAGAATCAATCAGTTTCCATTGCAGGTAAAGGGCTTGTTGATCAACAGGTAAAGTGTTAAGGATGTTGGCAGCTTCAGCTACCGAAGCGGGCTGGCCGACAATGATTTCCTTCACATCCGTCAGGCCAAGACCTGAAAGGTAAGCGTCCCAGTTGAAAGTAGGATAATTCTTCTTCACCTCTTCCATGCTCATCTTATTGTAGTTGGCATGCGGGTCACGCAGTTCGGTACGAGAACGGAAAGCTTTGGCAAGACGGGTTTCCACGTCCATAACCACTTCCATACCTTTCTTGGCAGTAGCCTCATCGAAACCTGCCAACTGATACATTTTCTGTACATGAGTACGGAAGGCATCACGGATAGCGGTAGTAGAAGGATCAGTAGCCAGATAGTAATCGCGTTCGCCCATGCTCAAGCCGCTTTGATAAAGCTGCACGGCGTTCTCGTTACTGTTCATTTCGTCGGCAGCCACATAGAGGCCGAGGTAAGCACCGATGCCCTGTTTGCGCAGATCGGCGAGCAAAGCATAAACAGCTTCTTTATCTTTCAGGGAAGCAATCTGATCCAGGTCGGCTTTGATAGGAGCAACACCTTCCTTGTTCAGCTTCACGCTGTCCATAACAATCTTGTAGAGGTCACCTACCTTTTGCGCTACACTGCCTGCTTCGTGCTGAGTGGCAGCCAATTCTTCAATCAAACCTTGTATCTGCTTACGATTATTCTCGGCAAGTTCTGTAAAAGAACCGTACTGTGAATACTCAGGTGAAAGTGGATGGTTTTCAATCCAACCGCCACAGGCGTACTGATAGAAACTACTCCCCGGAAGGGCAGTTGTGTCAAGATTGGCAAGCTGAATACCGGCTGTCATTTCAGTCTGCTGCTTGCCCGCGCCACATCCTGCCATCATAAGGCAAGCTGCTGCTAAAGGTAAATAATGAGTTACTTTCATAAGATATAAAATAATGTTATAAGTTTTATTGTTCTTTCCGGACCGCTTCCAGTTCGGTAGAGGCGGCATCCCACTCTTCCATCACAGAGTCGAGTTGTTGCTTCAGTTTCTGATGCTGCTCGTAAAGGGCCATATCCGAAGCTCCCTCAGGAGTTGCCATCCGGGCTTCGAGGATGGCGATGGCGGACTCGGTCTGCTCTATCTCCGATTCACAGTCGGCAACGCGACGTTCCAGTTTTTTGAGCTTCTTGTTCAGTTCCTTCTGTTCTTCGTAGGAAAGCTTGGCACCGGAAGACTGAGTGGCGGTATCCGTATTCTCTTTTCCACCGGAGGGTGAGGTAGAAAGTGCGGGTGCTTTCTGCAATTCGTTCAGGCTTTCTATCTGCTTCTTTTGCAGAAAGTCGTAGATGCCACCGAGGTGTTCTTTCACTATTCCACCACCGAACTCATATACTTTAGTCGCAAGTCCGTCCAGGAAATCACGGTCGTGGCTTACTAAAATGACTGTACCGTCAAATTCGCGAATGGCATCTTTCAGTACATCCTTCGAACGCATATCGAGGTGGTTGGTCGGTTCGTCCAGTATCAGGAAGTTCACGGGTTCCAGCAGGAGTTTGATCATTGCGAGGCGGGTACGCTCTCCACCGGACAATACTTTCACCTTCTTATCGGAAGCTTCGCCACCGAACATGAAAGCACCAAGGATGTCACGTATCTTCAGGCGGATATCGCCTACGGCTACGCGGTCGATGGTATCAAATACTGTCAGACTTTCATCCAGGAGTTGTGCCTGGTTCTGGGCGAAATAGCCGATCTGTACATTATGACCGAGGGTGAGCTTACCGGTATAGTCGGTGATTTCTCCCATGATACACTTTACCAGAGTGGATTTACCTTCACCGTTCTTACCTACGAATGCCACTTTCTCGCCGCGGTTTATAGTCAGGTTGACATCGTGGAAGATGACATGGTCGCCATAGGCCTTCCGGACATCCTCACAGATGACAGGGTAGCTTCCACTACGGCTGCTGCAAGCAAACTTCAGGCGCAATGCAGAGTTATCTTCCTCGTCTACCTCGATGCGTTCTATCTTTTCCAGTTGTTTGATGCGGCTCTGCACCTGCACGGCTTTCGTGGCTTTATAGCGGAAGCGCTCGATAAAGGCTTCGGTATCTTCTATCTGCTTCTGCTGATTCTCGTAGGCACGGAGTTGTTGTTCGCGACGTTCCTTACGCAGTACGACGAATTCGTCATACTTCACTTTGTAGTCGTAAATCTGTCCGCAAGTGATTTCAATGGTGCGCGTGGTGACGTTATTGAGGAATGCACGGTCGTGGCTCACCAATACCACGGCATTGGCACGTGTGGAAAGGAAGTTTTCAAGCCATTGAATACTCTCAATATCCAGGTGGTTGGTAGGCTCGTCGAGCAACAGCACATCGGGCCGGCGAAGCAGAAGTTTGGCAAGCTCGATACGCATACGCCAACCACCGGAGAACTCACTGGTGGAGCGGTCGAAGTCTTCGCGGCTGAAACCTAAACCTTGCAGGGTCCGTTCTATTTCAGCACGGAAGTTGGTGCCGCCCATCATCAGAAAACGTTCGTTCTCGTGAGTGAAACGATCGATGAGTTTATGGTATTCTTCGCTGTCATAATCGGTGCGTTCGGCAAGTTGCTGGTTCATGCGTTCGATGTCTGCTTGCATTTCGAAGATGTGTTCGAAAGCCAGTTCCGCCTCTTGCATCACGGTACGCTTATCACTGAGAATCATCACCTGCGGCAGGTAACCGATAGTACATTCGCGGGGAATGGCAACGACGCCGGAAGTGGGCTGCTGTAGTCCGGCCAATATCTTGAGCATGGTGGATTTGCCCGCTCCATTCTTGCCCACCAGGGCGATGCGGTCTTTTTTGTTGATTACGTAAGAGACGTCTTCGAACAGAGGGGTTGCATTAAATTCTACCTTCAGTCCTTCTACTGATATCATAGTGTCAATGAATTTATCGTTCAGGGCTGCAAAGGTAACGATTTCCAGCGGGATATGACATCGTAAGCCTATATTATTGCATCAATTCTGCATAAAAGAGCACTTTATTCTTCTACTTTCAGTGGCAGGATGATTGTAAAGCGTGTACCCTTTCCGGGTGTAGACGCTACTTCGATCTTCCCTTTGAAGCGTTCGACGATTGTCCGGCAGATAGCAAGTCCCAGTCCTGTGCCTTGTTTGAAGGCGTCTCCTTTATAAAAACGGTCGAAGATATGTTCAATTACTTCTTTGGACATGCCTGTTCCGGTATCTTCCACAAATATATTTACACAATCGGAGGCGGCAGGCCGGTAGCCTATACGGATATTTCCTTCGGAGGTAAACTTAATCGCATTGTTCACCAGATTATTGATAACCTGACTCAGACGGGTGGGATCGGTATAAATGGCAACCTCCTGTCCGGGGAAATCCAGCAGTAGTTCCACACCTTTCTTCATATTCATGCTTTGTGCACTGCCTATCTCATTCAGTACTTGATGGAGGGAGATGTTGCAGAAGTTGAACTCCATGGTGTTCGACTCTATCTTGGAGAGGTCCAAGATGTCGCTGATCAGGACCATCAGCAACTGGCTGTTCTTTTCAATCAGAGAGGTAAATTCGATGATGTCGTCCTTGGTCAGGTCTGATTCTCCATAAGCCAACAGGGAGGAAAAACCTACGATGGCATTAAGTGGGGTGCGTATTTCGTGGCTCATATTGGCAAGGAAGATGCTTTTCAGTTCATCACTGCGCCGGGCTTTATGCAGGGCTTCGCTCAGTTTAGTCTCAATATCCTTATACTTCTGGGTACTCATACAGATGCCAACAATCCGAAAAGGAGTATCTTTCAACTGACCTACGTAGGTGGACTGGGCTTCAAACCACTCCCAGCTGCCATCGTCACGACGGAGGCGATATTCAACAGGGGATTCGTAAAGATTTCCGCCCAGTTGCAAGGTCAGGGCTTCAAATACCGATTGGCGGTCATCGGGATGTATCAGATAGGCAAATTCTTCGGGGGTGAGGGTATAGTCGCGGGTGGGAATACCCAGGTATTCAAAGTAGCGGGGATCGATAATCATGAGGTTACGTTCCATGTCGAATGACCACTGGAATATCTGCGTGCGGCTTAAGGCAATGTTCAGCAGGTGTTTTTGGGTTCTTTCTTCCAGCACATTGCGATAGTAGAGTACAATTCGTGCCAGTCGGTCTCCATCGTACACACCAATCAAAGCGCCTTGTATTAGGAAACTGATGTTGCGCTTCAGTTCATGTATGAAACAGTTGGAAGACAGAGGGATAATGCGTTGGCAACCTTCGTGTAATTCTTGTAAATAACGGGGTAGTACATTCTGTTTATCCTGCACTACTTCCAGTAGATCGACGACAGGCTTTCCAACGATGTCCGCATCCAACTGGAGTTCATCACTTGTCTGTTTGTTCACGCGCCAGATGCAGTCTTCAAGATCAATCATGGCAATGCTGACAGGCCATATATCAAACAATTGTTCAGCAATGGCGTTCACTATCCGTATTTCCTGAGATATATCGGGATTCATAAAGCTTATTGTTTATCGTATTGATGGCAAAGGTCGGGCTTAAACGAATAGGTGACAAGCAAACGGGAAGAAATCAATATTCCATTTTGGTGCAGATATATTCCATCGTTCACACCTTTACATCTTTTAACTGGGCTAGAAAGGATGGAAAGTTGAATTTAACTGTTATTTCTATGGATTATATATCAATATCTTTCAATTTTGCAAACCTAAAAGACAGGATATGAGTGCTACTAAATTCAAGATAAATGCAGACTTCATTGCCTACGAGTGTATCACGGTCAATGAACTGGAGCCATTATTGGAGAAATCTTATAAGACGGAAGGTGGTCTTTTTGCCCTTTGCAGCAAGGGTTCACTGAAAACAATTATTAATCATACCCAATACCGGATTCGGGCGAATGAGATGATAGCGATTCCGCCTGAGTGCTTCATCCAATTGCAAGCAACGTCGGATGATGTGAAGATACATGCTGTCATGTTCTCGCAACGACTGATCCAGAATGCTGGAATGGGCAAGAATATGATGGATAAGTTTCACGTTATCGGCAAGCATTATGTTTTCTCGCTGTCGGAGGTGGCTTTTCCACTTTGTATGGAGATGTTTGCTTTTCTGTCACACCTTTATAATGAGGTTGGGGAGAAGTTGAGTGAAGCTGTATTGCAGTCGTTCCTAAGTCTGATGTTGCAGGGGGTATCCGAACTTTGTCCAGAACAGGCGAAACTGAAAGAGACGCCGGGCAGCAGGCATTTCCATCAGTACCAAATTTTTGTCCGGATGGTACATGAGGAATATGCCCATGAGCACCAAGTGGTGTATTATGCCAAGAAGATGAATATGCAGCCATCCGCCCTTTGCAGGCTTGTCAAAAAGGAATCGGGACATACAGCGATGGAGATTATCAATAAGATGCTCATCATGGACGCCAAGACGCAACTACGCACGGAGAATGCGCCGGTGAAGGATATTGCGCTGAGTCTGGGGTTCAATAATGCCGCTTTCTTCAATAAGTTCTTTAAGAGACATACGGGAGTGACGCCGCAGATGTTTCGGAATTCGGTAAGATAACAGGATTGCAGAAGAAGAACGATTGTTTCTGCATTCCCAGCAAATGAAGATATTTATTTCATCTTGCGCTGCTTTGCCTTACGAAGCAGACGGCGGGCAGGAATGGCTTTTATTTCACCATCAGGTGTACCCACTATCACAGTTTCGTTCCGCTGTGCTTTTTTCTCAAGCATACGTTGCTCGGCCAGTGCCAACCCATAGTGCAACTTCTCGCTTAGTTCCTTCCACTCATCGTTTGACATAACTTTCTATGGTTTTAAAGAGTTCTACTTCATACATCCGTATCGGAAGACTGGGACCGCCTTCAGCAACAATAACGCGGTTCTCCCGACTATTATCCGCCAACAGCCAATAGTCTACACAGGACATATAGATGCCGAACAGATTATTTATCCCAGCTTGATAGCGCCGGCGTATAACTTCTTCCGGTATATCATGCCCGCCTTCACTGACACGCTGGCGTACGCGATTAATTGCCAGTTCCGGCAAATTCAGCCAAAAGTAGATGAGGCTGACTGATACCCTTTCTTCTGCGCCTGCCTCACAAGCCGGGCATAAGAACGGGTGGCAAGTGTTGTCTCAATCGAGAAGTTCTCCCCTTCCCGCATCAATTCTTCAATACGCCTCAGCATCAAACGACCTGCATCAATTGCCACGCCCTCAGGATTGAAAGGAGACAAGCCACGGGCAATCTCATCAGCGTTCACGAATTCCTTACATTGCAACACCTCGGGCAAAACAGTATAAGATGCCGTTGTTTTGCCGGCACCATTACAACCACTGATAATATAAAGCTGTTTCTCCTTCAGCATATTCTTATTAAGAATTTAGAGTTGCTAACATTTTCACCGTAGCAGTTGCGACAAAGATAAATAAACTCCCCCAAACTCGTGCACCACAAGCCATTATTTTTCAATCCCTCTCTGCCCGGTTCAGAGAAACAAGTATACAGAAAAGTACCCTTTTAGCGAACCTTTTATGCAGCAAACGAGTTCATTAAGAAGTACTAGAGACTTTTTGCGAAAAATACAACTACGTGCATTTAATAAAAATCCCTAAGTTTGCGTCATGAAAAAGTTACTGCTGACTCTGCTCACTTTCCTGATAGCCGTTAATGTGGCTTATCCGCAACTCGCCATCCGCCACCGTTTAGCCACTCCCCGACCTGCCGACTCGCTCGATATAGACTATTACTCCCACAAAAAGGGGCTTCAGGCGGGCACCATGGTCTTCGGTATCAATATGGGCGTCTGGACCTTCGACCGCTATATCCGTAAGGCCGACTTTGCCTACATCAACGGGCGTACCATCAAAGACAACATCAAACATGGCTTCGTGTGGGACAATGACGCCATGCAGACCAATATGTTCATGCACCCCTACCACGGCAGTCTGTACTTCAACTCTGCCCGGTCCAACGGATATAATTTCTGGCAGTCCGGCCTCTTCGCCTTCGGCGGCAGCTTCATGTGGGAGATGTTTATGGAGAACGAATATCCCTCTACCAACGACATCATTGCCACCCCCATCGGCGGTATGGCCCTGGGTGAAGTGACCTACAGGGTTTCCGACCTCATCCTCGACGACCGGAAAACCGGTTGGTCACGCTTCGGACTGGAGTTTGCCGGATTCCTGGTGTCCCCCATGCGCGGCTTGACCCGTATTATCAACGGAGATGCCTGGAAACGGCGTTCTACTTCGGGTAAGCAATTCGGTGTACCCGATGTAAGTGTGGATGTATCTCTGGGTATACGTACCTTGGAACTGAAAGACGAGATTCTGGACAAGGGTGTGGGTCTGGCCTCCGAAATCAACATCGAATACGGCGACCGCTTCGATGCGGAAGATACCAAACCCTACGACTATTTCTCCATCCAGGCGAACCTGAACTGGCAGAAAGATCAACCGGTCCTGGGACAGATAAACATCGTTGGCCGACTGGTAGCCAAAGAGTTGGTGAACACCTCAAAGCACTACCTAAGCCTGGGATTGTACCAGCACTTCGACTACTACGATTCGGACACTATATCGGCAGTATCAGCAAAAGTACCCTATAAGTTCTGTACACCCGCTTCCGTGGGCGGCGGCCTCATCTACAAAAGAAACCTCAAACGAAACTGGGGAATAGACGGTTACGCCTACCTTAACGCCATCCTTCTGGGAGGTGCCCTCAGCGACTATTATCAAGTGGACGAGCGCATCTATAACCTGGCCAGCGGCTACAGTAGCAAACTCAACTTGAACTTCACCTACAAGGACCGTCTTGCCATATCCACCATCTACGAAGTCTACCACATGTTCACCTGGAAAGGGTATCCCCAAGACATCAACTGGGACGAAGTGGAACCGAAAACGCTCAATGCTCAGGGCGACCGTTCGAAGGCCATTCTCCATGCAGTCGGCCTTCGGCTGGACCTGAAATTACGGAAGCAACTGTACCTCACCGGCACATTTATGAACTACACCCGCGATACCAAATACAGGTATCACGCCAATGTATTTTCCAATACTTCGGAAGGGCGTCTGATGCTGACTTATAAATATTAGAGACTTCGGAAAGGTGACGGAGGAAACATATTTTCCCCGTAATTTGTTGCAGAAGCCACAGGCAAACTTTATCTTTGCCACTATAAATCAACAAGAAAGGAGATGAGTTATGGATATGAGCCTTAAACTGGCAAGTAGCTACTTCGATATGCTGAAGTCACTGAGCGATGAAGCCAAACTACATCTGATAAAGATGCTCACCGACTCCATATTGAAGAAAGAAGCTAAGAACAGAACCGGCAACGGAAAGTTGGAAGATCTTTTTGGTGTATGGGCCGATGATCCCGAAACAGACCATATGGAAGAAAACATCTGCAAGGAAAGAACGAGCAACCGCACTCGCAAAATAGTATCCTTTGACGAATAAAAAAGTACTTGCTTGATACCAACATCTGCATTTTCTACATGAAAGGCAGATACCAATTGGATGAGAAGATAAAGAAAGTGGGACAGAAGAACTGTTACATCTCAGAAATTACTGTCGCCGAATTACTTTATGGAGTTTCGCGCAGCGGTAATAAAGAGAAACACTTGAAGCAAACAGCAGACTTTATTTCACAGTTCAAAGTAATGCCCATCTACGATGCCTTGCCCATTTTTGCCGACCAAAAGGCGGCACTGTGTGCACGAGGAGAACTAATTGATGATTTTGATATTCTGATAGGGGCGACCGCCATACACGGCGGCTTTGTAATGGTGACTGAAAACGTGAAGCATCTCAACCACCTTTCCCCTATCACAATAGAAAACTGGATTGAACGGTTCTGACCGAAATCTTAATCCGGATCACCTATTCATATATTTTCCATTCCCACAACCCCGCATCTCCCCGCAGAATATGCAGGCGGAGATAACGTGCCCCACCGATACCCACAGCCACATGAGGAGATCGTACCTGAAGTTTCTTTTCTTCGGCACACGCCTGCCAATACTTACCATCGGCAGACTTCTCCAGTCGCCACGTATGCCCTTCGGTGGGCTTGGTGAAATAGAACTGACATTCGCCAACGTTACGTATCTCTTTCAAATCCACCGTAATGTACGGACTGCTATCCGTAACGGCAGCCATCCAGCAGGTTCCGTTCGATTCATCGCCTACATGGGCAACCTGATAAGTATGTGTACGGGTATATTTCTTCACCGAGACTTTCTCAGGCAAAGGATCATTCGGTTGTGTCTCGATGTCTACCACCGCCGTACGGGGATCTTTCTCACTGGAAGCCCGGAAGTCAGCCTGCAACGCCAGATTCCGGCGTGTCTCCTGAGGGGCGGACAGATAGCCTACGCCACGCATATCGGGTACTAAGGTCTTGATGGTTCCGTCTTCATTAAATTCCATCCGGTTGGCATATACCTGGCGGGTAGTTCCACCGTCGCCATATTCCAAATAGAGGAAGATGTATTCATCCGTCTTTTCGTCATAGAAGATATTTCCGTGACCGGGACCCCAAACCTGGTTTTCGGGAGCGGAGAAGAGGAAGATATCATTACCTTCCGGCTTGACGAAACCACTAAGCGGAGATTCACGACTCATCATATAAGCATTGACATAGTTCTGATTTCCACTCAACGTATATACATAATAATAGATACCTTTCCGTTTAAATATCAACGGGCCTTCGGAATATCCCTGACGGGCAGTCTGCATAGTCAGCGGTTCACCTTCTATATGAAGCCTGTCTGCAGAAAGGCGGGCAGCCAGCCGACGGCGCCAGAAGAGGTAACCGTTGCCATCGTCATCAATAAAAGGTTCCCCGTCAATGTCATTTACGATAAACGGACTATCCGCACCTTCCGTTCCCGGAGCACAAAGCCCGTTACCTTCAGCAAAACGGAAAGGACCGTCCGGACGGTCTGCTATCATGACATACGTACCCATCTTTTCATCCGGTTTCACAAAGGTAACATAGAGATAGTAAGTACCATTCTGCTCAATCACCTTTCCGGGAGCCCAATAACGGAAATAACCAGTTTTCTTCTCCCCTTTATCATTCACCCAATCATAACCTTTCGCCCAGTCGAAACCCTGAATGTGCGAGCCTTCGAAGCTCCAGTTCACAAAATCTTTCGACTTCCACACTACCGGCGTTCCGGCACGACCGAGGCCATAGTCCAGGTCAGTGGTAGCATAGAGGTAGTAGGTATCGCCAAACTTAGAAAGCGAAGGGTCAGCCAGATTATCGGGAATCAGAGGATTATAATTACGGTTTGCTATCAAAGTTTCCACAACGGAGGCATCCACAGCAAAAGCCGTCCCGTGACGGATGCCACGAGGGAATGAAACCAGATCGGACACATCTTCCCAAGTTTCGCCATGATCCAATGAACGGACTGCACCGTAACGGTGGTCGCGGTATTTATCGAAATAAACATAGAGCGTATCACCCACAAACAAGGGGGCAGGTCCTTCCGCCCAGTAGTTTCCGGTGATAGAAGGGGAAACTTTAGTAGGGAATCCTTTCGCCAGATTTCTGGTACGGGTAATGCGGAGATTCTTTTCCGGCGGATTGGAGTTTTCATTCTTCACCACCATAATCAGTTCTTCGCTCTTCGGATCTTTCACGATGGCAGCATCAATGACACTGAAATCGGGATTGAAAAACATCTTGGTCTTCGAGAAGGTCTGGAAATCTTTCGTGGTTACGTAGTACATGCGATGGTTCAACCCTTTCTCACTCTCACTGGTTGCCACTTCTTTATGACGGCCTGGAATGGTGGTTGCCCAGAAGATATAATACGTCTGCGATGGTTCATCGTAGAAAAGTTCGGGCGCCCAACAATTGTGGGCAGTCGGTTCGTGCATCATGACGGGAATGGCTCGCTGCTCGCTCCAATGAACCAGGTCGCGGGAAGAGGCATAGCCGATAATCCGGTCGGTCCAACTGGAAGTCCAGACCATGTGAAAGGTGCCATCGGGTGCCTGGCAGATACTCGGATCACGCATCAGTTTATCTTTCCCCACGTCAGGGGTCAGGTAAGATTTGCCACCGTTCAGAGCAATCCAGTTCAGACCATCGTAACTATAAGCCAGATGCAGTCCGTCTCTGCTGTCGTTGATGAAATAAGAAAAAAGGTAAGCCGTTCCATTGGCACAGGTGGTCATCAGGGTGCCGAAACACAAAGCCAACCAGATAAGTACAGTTTTCATGGTTTATTCAAGATTAATGATTTCATTGCCTACAAAGATATAGCATCCCCGGAACATACCGAAATGGAAAAGACTGGAGAAATGAACCGATACCTGTAATATTGTGTAAAATTCAGTTGTCCAATCAGAAGAATTCCTCTACCTTTACACCGGTACATCAAATATTATAGATTATGAAAGGAAAGCGTAACGCGCAGGTTTATCAAGTAGGACCTTATCTAGCGGGTTGTGACTGAAGCATATCCCTGGCTGTGAATTGCTGAACGACGATAATCCCATCGCACACTTCAACCGGGAAACAGAGGAAGCCACAGTCTACGGTTCGCTTTGGAGCGGAAAGACGCCTTGCTACAAGAATGACTCTGTTCCTGTAGGGGCATTTGTACGACTGGAACAGGCTCCGATGAATGAGATTCAACGGGAGAGTCCAGCACGGACATTCGTATCGTTATTGCCGTCGTGTCTAATCTGAAGGAAGCGAGGGAATTGAATAATGGTGTCATTGAGACAGTGAAATATCTTGCTACCCATACTCCGGTGTATTTTCTGAAACGCTTGCCGGGCAAGGGAGGCAACGGAGATTTGTTTTAATACAATTAAGTAACAAGCTATGAGTGGCTGCGCTATGAACCGAAAGGCACTCGTAACTTGTAGCTCGTAGCTAAACCAATATTATGATAGATAACGGACGAAAAAGAATCATCCCCAACGAGGTACTGTTGCCCGAAATAGCACGCCTCATCAGCGAAGGACATACCGTAACCCTGACAGTCAGAGGAAATAGTATGAACCCATTCCTTGTGGACCGTCGCGACCGCATTGTTTTAGGTCCTTTTACCGATAACGATCTGCAACTGAATACGGTCGTACTCGCCAGAGATACGAACGGACGTATCATTTTCCACCGCATCACCCGCCGCAACGGCAAAGAGCTAACACTGCAGGGCGACGGTAATATACGGATAACCGAACAAACGAACATAGACGATGTCATGGGAATAATGATTGCTGCCATCCGTAAAGAAAAAGAATATCCATGCAATGGCCGTGTCTGGCAGCGCTATTCTTTCTGGTGGCTGAAACTGACCCCTGTAAGGCGATGGCTACTGGCGATATTCAGAAGAATCAGAAGAGTAACAACCCAATAAGTACGAATAATGAAAATCAAGAAATGTAGATTTTAACAATATCATTAGTCTAAACTCTACAGCAGCCCCTCTTTGGAAACATGTGGAAGGAACGGATTTCAATGCCGATACCCTTACCGACTTCCTTATGGAAAATGATGAAGTAGGCTCTGAAACCGCAAAGCGGGATGCAGAACAATTCCCAGTCTTCAACTCTCGAAGTTTCCCCTCAAACCCGTGCCAACTTAGTTCTCTCTCTACCAGATGGAATAGATGCCAATCTCAATGAACCGGATCATATCAAAGCATCAAACAGGTGATAAGGCTATATGCTTTACTTGTCAGATCTCTATCTTCGGGTAGAAAGATGTATTGCCGTGAAATTAAAAAAGGGAATTATCGTGATGATAACTCCCTTCTATTTCTAATTTTAAATTTGCTTTCGCAAAGTTCTCCAGACTTAAAACAGTTTGGCAGGATATTCACCCGCATCCACTAAAGCCTGGATTTTATCTACAACGCTTTGGCGATCTTCAGGATATGTTACGCCAAACCATTTGCTTGTAGTATCGAGGACTTCGCATGTAGCGACACCGTCCTGAATCAATTTATCTACCATCAACGGGATGAAGAATTCACTCTTCAGGTTCTCCATATTCTTCGGATCGCTCAGGAAGCTCTTGAAGAAATCGAAGCTGTATGCGAAGTAATCGGGAGTAAAGCCCCAGAAGTTCATGCTTACCGGAGTAGTTTCGGGAGTAGCCGTCCATTCGCCATTATCGTCAATGTATTTCACTTCGCCATCCATACGCTGAATCTTAGTGCGTTCTACAACAGAAGTCAGCAAGTTGTTGGCATCCGTACCGCAAAGACCGCGAGATACAGTACCGCTATCACTCAACGTATTGCCAATACGGAAACCTACCATTGAATATACATTCTTTGAACCTTCGGGCAGTGCAGAAAGGAATTTACCCATTACCTGGAAAGAATCGCGACCATAGAAGTCGTCGCAGTTGATAACGGCAAACGGTTCCTGAATTACATCAGCACCCATCATTACGGCGTGGTTGGTTCCCCAGGGTTTCGTACGACCTTCGGGGCAAGTGAAGCCTTCGGGCAAATCGTCGATAGACTGGAACACCAATTCGCACGGGATATGACCTTCGTATTTGGAAATAATTTTATCACGGAAGTCTTTCTCAAAATCCTTACGGATTACGAAAACGAGCTTACCAAATCCGGCGTTAATGGCGTCATAAATTGAATAGTCCATAATAGTTTCGCCATTCGGACCCAGTCCGTCCAATTGCTTCAAGCCACCGTAACGGCTGCCCATTCCGGCTGCCAATAAGAATAAAGTTGGTTTCATACTTAGTTATTATTTAAAAAGGTTAGTGTATCCTTGTTTTGATTACGGGGCAAAATTACAAAAAATAAAGTCAAGAAAGGTAGACAATTGGTTCATATTTTAGCTCTATCGTACAAAACCCACCGTTAGAACGGATAACCGATAGCAAAATGCCATGCCATGCCATCTTTAAACTTCGGAATATTATAATATCCTTTCTTACCTGTATCATACGGATCATGCAGTGCCACTCCCCAGTCGAAACGGAATACAAGGAAGTCCAAGTCATAACGCAGACCGGCACCTGTACCCAAAGCAACCTGTTTCGGGAAATTCTTCAACGTCAACTGTCCATCGGGACGATCTTTATCCTTACGCATCAGCCAGACATTACCTGCATCGAGGAAGATAGCTCCGTGCAGGTCGCCGAGGATACGGAAGCGGTATTCCACGTTTGCTTCCATACGGATATCGCCCACGTGGTTGATATAGGAATACTTTTTCTCTTTATCGGGTGGATAACCACCGGGGCCGATGCTGCGGGCAGAATAGGCACGGATGCTGTTGGCGCCACCAATATAGAACTGTTCGGTATAAGGCGCAGTCGTTGCATTTCCGTAGGACCAGATTACTCCTCCTGCAATACGGGAAGCAATCATCTGGTTCTTGTCTATCCTGTAGTGATAGCGGAACTCCGAATTCAGCTTCAGGAATTGTGCGAAAGGCACTCCCAGCAATTTCTTGTCTTCCTTGCTGAACGGTTGTCCGAATGCCTTGTAAATCAGCGAGGTCAGGTTACCGGCAGAGCCGAGTGTAGTCTGCCACCAGATGGGATTACGTACATTGCGAAGAGAAGCGTTATCATAAGTGTAGGTATATTCCATCTTCGGAATAAACTGATTACGGAGGCTGATGTAAAGAGCCGGGTTCTGAGCCTGTATTTCCTCAAAAGCCGCAGTCGGATTGCGCAGCACATTAAATGTCAGTTGGAAGGGCGTAATACTATGTTTCCGGGTAGGCACAGGCTGAAAGTCATACGTGACGTTTCCACCGAAAGCAAGCAGTTTGTAGTACTTGGCACGGTTCATCTGATCTATATAGACGCGGAAGGTAGTGGAAGCCGGGAAGTCATATTCCTTGGTACCCATCCGAGGGAAGACGATGCGCGGGAAGGTAAGTGCAGAAGATAATCCCAACTCGTAGCTATTCATCAGCGAGCTGCTGTTCTTACCCGTCTGCCATTCATAAGAGCCGTTCACTTTCACATTCCAGGTTTCACCACCACCGAAAACGTTGTTCTTCGTTACGGTGAAGGCGGCACCAGGACCGGTCTGGTTATTGCTCTTCATGGTGACATTAAAGTCCAGCTCAGCATCATAGGGTTTATCCAGCATGGCACGGATATTCACATCCAGCGTATCGGAAACGAGTGCCGTATCGCGGGGCGTGTATTGCATCTCCAGATAACGGAAAATACCTACACTTGCCAGACGCTCTTGAATACGGGTTTGCCGATACTGGCTATACAACTTTTCCGGACGACGGCGCATACCTCCCTTGTCCAGTTCCTGGCGCTTCCGTTGGTAGCCTTGGTAGTTCAGCCAGCGGTGGAGCATATTTGGACGTATCTTCAGTTTATCGTAATAGTGTATCCAGAAAGTCTTGTAATAGAGGCTGTCATTCGGCGTTTGCCCTTGCGGACCGTGGAGGTAGAAATTAGTTTTACCTACAAAGAAGGGGCGTTCGGCGTCCTTCGGCATACCGGGAACAGGAATCATACGCAGGCTGACGTGTCCACCGGGAACGAGGGTTGTATCGGCCTGGTAAGTCAGATAATCGGGACGGAAATAGTAATACCCCATATTACGCAACAAACCGCTGATGCGGGTACGCTCACCATCAAGATCGGTAACATTGAACTGTTCACCCGGGCTGATCAGGGAGCGACGGCGGCCGAGGTTGATAATCTGCATCGTCGTACTATTGAAACCCCGATAATAAACGGTATCAATGAAGTACGGGTTGCGCATATCTACCGTGTATTGCAACTTCGCTTTCAGGCTGTCCTTGGGATTAACGAACGTTTGATAGCTTACCGTGCCATTGAAGTACCCGTAATCATGCAGGATATTTGTCGCTACTTTCTGTCGGATGTCCGGATTAACGGAGGATATGAGCACGGGAGTGGCGGCAAAGCGATTGAATATCCATTTGCCAAAGCCTTTCTTATACTTCACAAAGCCATTGTACACCCACAGCCCGAAAGGGAAAGGGATGCGATATTCGGAACTACCGAGCAGGGAGTTATTAGGAGCTTTAGCAAGCGCGGCTTCCACTTCTTCCATAGCGGTCACGCCTACCTTGGTATCGGAGCGGTTCTCTACAATCATCGGCTTCTGACCGGTGTAGAGCACTTCGCCTTCGGGCAGGTGCTTAGTAGTGGAGCAGGCTGCCAGAAGCAGGGTTGCAAGGAGGATGTATACGAGTTTCTTCATTTTGATTCTTCTATATATTATAAGGTGATGCACCTACCACCTCCCCCTTCGGGTACTCCTCCTCCCGGGAGGAGGAGAATTGAGAATGATGGGGTTGTGGCATTGCGCTATACTAATTCTTAAATTGCGCTATTGTTATTTCTTTTACACTATTCGCTCACAGGTTCTACTTTCTTCTTTCTCTTGAATATGAACAACTCACTCAGGCGGTCCATCTTACGGCGAAGCACAAGACCGACACCTGTCTCGGTTATCTCACCATCGAGCACACTTTCATAGTTCTTGTTGTGGAACACGCGGATATAGCGTGTACCACTATTATCCAGACGATACTCCAAAGAAATATTATCGATGAACGATTCTACGTCATTCGTTGCATTGGCGCCACTAGATACCTTTCCGCCGATTACAATCTGTATACGATCATTGAAGAAACGCTGAGAGTATCTGAAACTGTAGTCCGTTTGTTTGTCCCCCGTTTCGGCAGCCGTACGGTCTTCGATGCCCACACTGAGGGAAGCATTCTTCAGGTTTCCGGTCAGCGCATTAATCTGACTTTGCAATACACTGTTCAGCGCAGAGCCCATGGTCAGACCACCACCTTTTCCACCGTTATAAAGATACATACCGGTGGCAAGCATGGTGATAGCCTGCTTACTTCGCTCATCGACGCTCATTCCTGCCAGTTCGCCCTGTACAGTGGCGTCTTCGGGAGCACTCAGGTTAAAGCTCAAATCAGGGTTTTCCAAACGGTTCTTGATGCTGATGGAAACGTCGAAGTTCACCATGCGCGAACCGCCATCATCGCCATCGGACACAGAAGCACGTACACGTTCCGTAGCCGTCAGGTTGAGCGAAGGGTTCATCGGATTACCCGTCCAGTCCACATAACTTCCATTGACAAACTGGAACTCTTTCAGCGGAATAACGGGCAAGGCGTATTTCATCATACCACCGATCAGGGTATAGCGACCGGACAATGTAAGATCGCCTTGCGGAGTATATTGCAGGTTCAGGTCACCTCCACCTTCCAATTCCACACGGCTGCTACGGTCGGGGCTGAGGTCGGCACGCAAACGCACGGCATCATCAATGTGCACAGACAATAACATATCCATACCGCCAAGCGACATGGTAGGTACCTCTGTTGCCCGCACCGAAGTAGTGTCCGTGAAAGAAGTGAACGTAACAAGTTCACCCAAACGGTCTTCTACTGTCAGAGGAGAGTCAGTCAACACATAAGTCACATCTGTGTTGCCCAGCAGATTCATGTTTCCACGCATGGTCAAACCATCCAACGGGCCACGTACTGTGGCATTCAAATCTACGAAGATCTTACCGTAAATCATACTTTCCTTGGTACGGGGAGCATCGAGCAACGTGTAATTCTGTGCACGCAGGTTCAGCTTCGCCGTCGGATTCTCCATATTGCGGAAGTCTACGTTCCCGTCTATCGTAAAAGGATTACGGCTGGTAGTGTATATAGCAAACTTATTAAAGATAAGTTGATTATCTTCTATCTTCAGCGGGCGATTATCAAACCAATAACGTGCCCCTGCCTGACGGGCATAGACAGATACACTGTCCAGTGAGAGGTCACCACTCAATTTAGGCTTCTCCATGGCACCACTGATATAGAGCCCACCATCGATGTCACCGGTAAAGGTAACTACCTGGTCGGGCATGAAAGCATTGGCAAGCGAGAGTGGGAAGTGCTCGAAAGTAGTGTTGACTTCAAGCGAATCGCGCCCGTTGTTCTGGGTCAGTACGGCATCAGCAGTCATTACCTCCTGGTCTTCCGACCGGAAGTAGGCATTCAGATAGTGCGTACCTTTATCACCCGGGAGCCAGGTGGCGCCCAATCCGATGTTACCTACCGGCTGTTGTTCGTAAGTCAGCTTTTCCACACCGGCTTCAGCGGAAACTTGCAGTGAGGTTGCCGTTTGTATATAGTTTGCTTCCGCAGAGAAAAGTCCCGTGATACGGGGCATATAAGGCAGAATGCCACTTAGTTTATCCAGGCGGAAACGAACGAGTTCCAGATTGATATTCTGTAGGGAGACGGTGTCGGAACGGTCAGATTGCATGCGGAAGCAGAGTCCGTCATCGCTGTCCATATCCACATTGGCATAAACGCGCATATTCTTGTGCAGATAAATCCAGTCGCTATTGTCTACGAAACGGAACTTCTGGTAAGCAATGATAGGCTCGGCAGGTGTCAAGCGGAAGGCAATGCCATTGCCCCGGCCCCGGCCCTCTATCAAAGGACGGGCATTGATACCGAGATCAAGTCCGGTATCTCCCTTGGCGTCCACATAATTCAGGGTCAGTTCGGCATCTTCGTTGCGGATTTCACCCGTCAGTGTACTGCGGAAGACAAACTGCGGATTTTTCGGTCCGTTTATAACACCCCCCTGTAACTTCATGCGTGCAGTGTCCTGGCTGATGGCAAAGAAAATGGTATCCAGTTGCAAGGAGTCCATACGCAAGCCATGTATGGCAGTACGCCCGTTGATACCGCGCCGGGGCGTGGTACCGAAGCGAAGGATAAAATCATCAAAGGAAATATCCTTTGTTGCCAGGAAGTAACTGACAGGATTCTGCTTACCGGCTTTCAGTTGCATACCGGCTGAGGGTAGCGCTCTCCGTAATTCCGCATGGTCGAGTTGCTTCAATTCTATTTGCCGGCTAAGAAGTGCGGCAAAGGCAGTACCCTGATCCATCAGCTTCTGCAAGGTGCTGCGGGCACGGAACTGAAAGTCGAGGTCGCCTGCATCCATGCTCATCTTGATAGAATCATGGCGCGCTTCGGCACCGAGAGTGAAAGCGAAAGGATACTGCAATGGTTTGGGAGAAATACCTAACTCATGTAGACCGACATTCTCCACATTCATAGTAACCTTACCATCCAGATATTTACGGTCAAGACGCATATCAGCATCCGCCTGCATCTTCAGCAGGGCATTATCGCTGGTCATGCGTACAGTGGCAAGAGCGGATTTCAGTCCGGCTGTCAGGTCGATACCGGAGATATTCCAGTGTCCGTATTGTAATTCGCCGAGAGAAGCTTGTACAGCGGCTAAAGTACGGTGGTTGGCGGGATCGAATCCCTTTCCTTTGGCGGTAACCTTGGCTGAAAGGTTATAGATAGAATCTTTAGGCAGGAAGTGGTGCACTTGCAGGGCATCCACATGAAGGTCTGCCTGATAGGCTTCGGTAGAAGTGTTGTAACGGGCCAGCAAAGTCAACACCCCTTCACGTTCTTTTAACTTCAGACTGGCATCGTAATTGGGACCATCCAAACCAAGTCGTGCCGCCAAGTGCATACTGTCCGGCACTACGATAGAGCCATCCGGAGTGACGCCTGTCAGCCCGGTAAGGAAATTCAGATTCTGCGTGCGGATATCGAAATCAATGCTCCCGTTGCGCGTCAGACTGTCAGTAAGATTCCATATTTCACCACCACCATTCAGGGTAAAAGCCCCTGGCAGATCGATGTTGAAGCGGGAAATCTGCATCTGCTTGAAGTTACCTTCCGTACCGGCGCGGATAGTCAAAGGACGGAAAGGATATGCATCCTTGAATGTATCAGGCAAGTCACCTGCAAAAAGCATCACGTCCTGCTTGCCGATGCGGGCATTGAAACGGGCGGAGAGCCGTCCGGAAGTGGGAATTTCCACCAGCTCCCAATAAGTCTGGGCAGTGAAATCCATTTCGCTATGTGGGGTGAGCAGTTTTAAAGAAGGCACCTGAATGACAGTGGAATCAGCAAATACCCGTCCCGTCAATGAAGTAATGCTCAGACCGGAACGCTCGTTCATGGAGAATTCCCGGATAACGGCATTGATGTTCCGTCCATGATAAAGCACGGAGTCCACTCCAATACGAATATCCCTCAAGGCTATGTGCGAAGCATCAAAGCCGGGAGCAGGTTTCACACCGGTACTATCAGTAGCCGCAAGACTACCGGTATCTATCAGGCTATTAATGGCACTGAGCAATTGACTACCCGTATCATAGTTCACCGTAGTACCGCTCAATTCAAATTTCTTCAGACCGTACATCTGTCCGCCCAGATCAGCAACCGCATCATCTACCTCCGCATCGCCCAGACGGGCAGCAAGACGCATGGAATCCAACGGCATTTGCAAATCGACGGAAACGTTTTTCAGTGCCAACCTGTGCAAGGCTACTTTCCAGTTAAGGGCAGTAGTCGCGGTGTCCGGTTCGGCAGTGGTAGTGTCGTTCATCACAACGAGCATATGAGTATCACTCAGTTCCACACGGTTGATGACGGCATCTTCTTTTTTCAGGTCTATACCGTGACTTTCGAGGAAGAAGCGCCCCAGCACACCACGTATACAAATACCATCTATCAGATCGGCAGAGTTCAGAAAAACTCCGTTCACAGTTACCTCATCTAATTCTACTTGTCCACGTATCAGCGGCCATGCCTGCACACGTACGTTCAGGCTTTCCAGTGTCAGCAGAGTATCAGGAGTTTGTTTCACGGCAAGGGAGTCGCCGGGAGCAGAGGAAATTTGTTTATCTGCCTGTACAGGCTGAATCACCTGCACACCGCGTACCAGCAGGTTCAGCGGAAAGCGGAGGTCGATACGTTCAACAGATATATCCATACCCGTTGCCTCGGATGCGATGGCAGTAGCTTGCTTCCGTATCAGGTTCTGTACGGGAGGAATATAAAGCAATACCATCAGTATTACAAACAATATTATAGGGGTGAGCAGTATCCACACCACCCATTTCAGCCATTTTCTTCTCATTAGGACATCAATCGATAGTCAGTGTTAAAATCGTTACAAAGTAAACAAATTCTAACGACATTTGGTTGATGTAGAAGACAAAAAGGCTATTTATTCCTCTACCTGCGCTACGATATCTTCAATCTGAGCAAGTGCTGAGAAAGATTTCTCTTTTATCTTTTCACTGAATACTTGTCCGCGTGAGGCTTCAAGTTCTTTCAATAAAGCAACAAGTTCATTAGCTCCCAATAAAGTAAACAGAGGAAGCATCTTATGCCCCATGGCAGCTATTCCATCTGTATCTTCAGCATTTAATGCCTGTCGCAAGCGCTCAACATTCAGACGTGTTTCTGTAACAAAACTTTCCAGAATAGATGTTGCAGCAGCAGAATCATCGCCAGAGAAAGCGGTGAGGGCAGAGAAATTTAATGCAGAAGCAGCTTCAGTTAAAATCTTATCCGTTTGTACAACATTCGTTTCTATGTAATTCTGCGAAGTAACAAGATCTGTCTCCCTCCTTTCAATATCCAATTCAGCAAACAGTTCATTCACCATAAACGGTTTGTGCAAGCTTCCGGCAAAACCATGTTTCAGAAACTCTTCACGTTGCATATCACTACGGGCAGTCACAGCAATCACAGGTATAGTCTTAGCTTGCGGAATATTCGAAGCACGCAACAGGTTCAGCAAGTCAAAACCATTCATGGCGGGCATTTGCACATCGGTAAGTAATACATCGAAAGTATCAGTACGGAGGGCTTCCAATAGTTCATCCAATTGCAGACAAGCAACAGAAGTAATACCACTCTGTGCAAGCATAGCAGAAGTGAGAGTGAGCTGAATACGGTCGTCATCAATCAGGAGGATATGCAAGGCAGAAGTCTGAGCAGGTAAAACAGAATCTTCATTCTTCTGTTCATTCACTCCGGAAGTATCATTCAAAGCCACCGGATACAAAGGTACCCGCAACGTAAACGTACTCCCCTTTCCGAGCACACTATCCACTTCTATACGCCCTTCCAGCAGTTGTACCAGCATACGGACAATAGATAATCCCAAGCCGAATCCTTCCTCCCCCTGTGCTCCCGGCAAACGGGTAAACTCCTGAAAGATGCGTTCACGGTCACCGGGTTCCATTCCCTTTCCCGTATCAATAACAGAAAGCTTCAAATGATTTCCGGAGAAAGCCGGATCACCTTTCGGCACAAAACAGGCAGTCAGCGTAATGCCACCTTCCGAAGTGAACTTCACTGCATTGGAAAGCAAGTTATTAACAATCTGGCGCAAGCGTAAAGGGTCACTGATAAAGGTTCCTTTCAGTTCAGGATCTATCTCACATTTCAAAGACAATCCTTTGGCAGAAGTCAACGGTTCAAAGCTGACGTATATTTCTTCCAGCAGGTGTGCAGGATGGAAAGTAACACGGTTTATCTCAGCTTTATGCAAGTCGAGGCGATGAAAATCGAGCAAATCGGTAACAAGTTTCAGCAGGTGCTCCGAGGAGGTTTTCATGTTGTCCAGATAAAAGCGTTGCCGTCCGTCGACAGTGAGCCGGGAGAGCAAATCAGCATACCCCATGATAGAACCTAAGGGAGCCTTGAAGTCATGAGTAATGGCAAGCATCAGCTTTTCGCGGGAGGCAAGCAACTCTTCGGCAAAACGATTGGCCTCTTCCAATTGACGCCGATAACGGTTACTACGGGTAACATCCCGCCAAATCATGACAAGAAAGATAACGGACAACACAACAGCCCCCGCAGCAATGCCTGAAATAATCGTAGCAGAACGATATCGTACTGCTTTCTGATACTCAGCCTCTTCACGGGCACGCAGCAGAGTTTCCTGTTCATATCCTTTCAAAAGACTATCAATACGAGCACTCAGCGCATGATCAAGGCGTTGCAAAATTCGCTTACGACGCTGCATCACACTATTAGTTGCTTTCTTTTGCTGGGCAACAGTACGTAATTTCGCGTGCAGGGAATCAACAGGATTATAGGCATCAAGCACAGTATCCGTAGCAACTTCAAGGGTAGTTTGTACCTGGACAGCAGAATCTTTGCGTGGTGGAACGAAAACTTCTCCCAGACGGCGGAAGAAACCTTTCTTCTTAGGTTGTGTCACAACGGTATCACGACGGGCAGTAACACGACGTTGCACACGCTGTTGGGTGATAATGGTATCCTGTTCAGCTATAATCTGTTCCACCTCTCGAGCGGAAATCATGCTGTCATTGGCTTCGCTCAACGTACGCAATAAGCGGACCGTATTAGCATCTTTTTCCCGCAAAAGCCCTATCAGACTATCTGTACGCAAGATATCGCTATTATCCGAGCTCATAAGGTTCTCCATTTCCCGACGCACGAAGAACAGGGAATAAAACAAGACTGCCAACAGGACCACATAACCGGCAGCTATCTTCTTCTTGGAGACATTGTTCATACTTTATATTATTATAGTGACAGGGGGTTAATATCACTTTCCCTCATCTCGTTTTATAACGGAAACGCAGCCAAAGCATAATACCTGCACTCGTCAGTCCGAATGGGAAAGCCATCCATACACCAACCGTACCCCAACCCAGTACGAAACCACATAGGTATCCTACAGGCAAAGATATAACAAAATAGGAAATAAATGCAATGAACATCATCGGTTTTACGTCCGCAATACCGCGCAGGGCATTGGCAAAGCTGATTTGCAGACCATCACCAAACTGATAAACCAAAAATGGAAGGAACAAAGAAGACACCATGGCAGAAACCTCCACACTATCCGTGAACCAGCTCCCCACATGATTGCGCAATAGGAACACGATACTCAGAAGCACCACTGCCATTGCCAAGATGAGGTGATAACCGGCATATGCCGAACGACGGACATTCACCATATCGTTCTGCCCCTTGAAGTTACTGACACGAACGGCAATCGCCGCCCCCATCCCATAAAACATCATAAAGGTGAACTGAGAAATAGTAAGCATAATCTGATGCGACGCCAAAGCAATGGTTCCCAACCAACCGACCATGATTGTACTGAGGCTGAATGAAGCCGTTTCCATGCCCATCTGCAAACCAACAGGCCAGCCAAGTCCATTCAGTCTTCTGAACATTTGTTTCGACCATCCCAGGCGGAAGAATCCCGCCTTATATCTTAAGAATCTGCGACTACGGAAAACAATCAGTGCAAAAACAATGACCATAACAATACGTGAAAACAAGGTACTGATACCCGCGCCCAACAACCCCAATTCCGGGAAACCGAACTTTCCGTAAATCAGTATATAGTTACCTACGATATTCAATGCATTTCCACCAAGAAGCACCCACATGGCTGTCTGTGTTTGGGTGATGCCATCCGTGAATTGCTTAAAGCCATTAAATAGCATAACAAATACCAGGGATGCCAACAGAATCAGGAAATAGGGTTTTATCAAGGGAAGCAGTTCCTCGGGCTGTCCCATGTATTCCACACAGAAATAGACGACAGTCATGATAAGCGTCAGCAACAGTGCCACCAACACATTGGCAAGCAGACTTGAACGCAAAGCTTGTCCGGCCTCCATGAAACGACGGTTGCCGTAGAATTCACCCACCACAGGCGTCAGTCCATAAGAGAAACCGGTACTGAAAATAATGCAAAGTGTAAAAAGATTGTTGGTGAAAGAAGCGGCAGCCAACTCGGCCGTGCTGTGGTGTCCCACCATCAAGGTATCGGCAAATCCAAGAACAATGACCCCCATCTGGCCGATAACGATGGGAAGCCCTAAGTAAAAGAGGGCTTTATAGTGCCCCTTGTATGTAGCAATTAATCTATTCATTTATCTTTCTCATAATATAATACCACCGAGTTTTCCTCACGGAAAGCCTCTTGTGCAACTGCCTTCAGCTGCTCTGCCGTCACTGCGCGATACCGCTCCACCTCACGTTCTATATCCTCCGCCTGCCCGGTCAGTTCGAACCATGCCAGATTTGTGGCTACATTCAGGTAATTGATATTCCCGAATATCTGGGTGGATTCAAACTTATTCTTTACTTTCTCCAATTCCTTTTCTTCTATCGCCACTTGCTGTAACTCCTGCAACTCTTTACGTACAGCGGCCTCAGCCTGTTCCAGTGACACTCCGGCCGACGGTTTTCCACTGATATGCAGTAATCCCGCATCACGCGTTCCCGAAATATAAGCATCTATGCCGGAGAATAATTTCTGTTCCTGCACCAACCGACGGTTCAAGCGACTGGAACGTCCGTTACTAAGGATATCTGAAAGGATGTCAAAGGCGTAATAGTCAGGATGCCCGCGACTACACATATGATAGGCCATGAACAGCGCATCCAAGGGAACAGGACGTTTCACTACCTGCCTGCGTTCCTGTGTCTGTACGGGTTCCTGCGGCAATTGTCTCACAGGCACATCCCTGCGGGGAATCGGGCCGAACCATTTTTCTGTCAATCGAACAGCTTCTTCCCATGATATATTTCCGGTAACGGCAAGCACGGCATTATTAGGTGCATAAAAGCGGTAAAAGAATGATTTCACTTCCTCCAGTGTAGCTTGTTCGATGTGCGATAAATCCTTCCCGATGGTAGGCCAGCGGTACGGATGCACCTCGTAAGCCAA
The DNA here is from genome assembly GCF_003474285.1 of Bacteroides sp. AF39-11AC. Taxonomy (NCBI): domain Bacteria; kingdom Pseudomonadati; phylum Bacteroidota; class Bacteroidia; order Bacteroidales; family Bacteroidaceae; genus Bacteroides; species Bacteroides sp. AF39-11AC. The sequence goes on from NZ_QROH01000007.1 coordinate 406,138, forward strand.
CGGACGGATAAGATGTCCCACATCTCCGTAAGGCTGGTTCAGACAACGCTGTTTGAACTCCTCCATGACCACACCGCGCTGCACCTCAAGGCTTTGTTCACTGAATGCCAGCTCCAGCATACGGTCGGACTCCAGCCAGAAGCCAATCTCTACATTCGACTTGGGGACGGTGAGGTAATAGTTCGTAATGTCATTGTTCGTCCAGGCATTGTTTTCTCCACCTGCCGACTGCAAAGGAGCATCATAGTCGGGTATATTCACAGAACCGCCAAACATCAGATGTTCAAACAGATGGGCAAAGCCGGTATGTTCGGGATCTTCGTCTCGGGCACCTACATCATAGACGATGTTCAGTGCTACCATCTGAGTACTGAGGTCCTGGTAATGCACCAGTCGCAGACCGTTATTAAGACAATATTTATTTATTTTCATAAAATAGCGATTGTTACTTATTGGTGGAATTAAAGAATAGGTACGCGGACGTCCGCCTAATCCGTGTCGTCCGCGTACCTATCTGTTTTGAACTAATTTCACCAACAGTTTAGTCCAATACTGTCACTTTCTTGATCTTCACATCCTCTTCCGGGCGGTCGCTACGATCCGTTTTTACCTGTTGTATCTTATCTACTATATCCATGCCTTCGATCACTTCACCGAACACAGTATATTCACCATCCAAGTGTGGAGTACCACCTACCGTAGTATAAGCCTTCACCTGCTCCGGTGTAAAGTGGAATTCCGGTTGTTTGGCAACTTCCGCCTCAGCCTGTGCAAACAGTGTATCCTGCAAGTTCATCAGACCATCCTGGTCATTTTCCTTACGCATCTTATAGATTTCCTTCATGTGCTTCTGTGCTAAAGCATTGAACACAGTAGTCAGACGATTCTGATTCATCTGGTTCTCCATCCCCAGCAACGTAGTATCATTATACACTTTACCCGTCACAATGTAGAACTGGCAACCTGATGATTCCTTCTTCGGATTCACATTGTCACCCTGACGCGCAGCCGACAATGCACCTTTCTTATGGAAATACTTCGGATAAACAAACTCAGCCGGAATAGTATAACCTACATCGCCTGCACCCAGCATCTTTCCTTTCGGAGCATTCTTTGACTCAGGGTCGCCTGCCTGTATCATAAAATCCTTGATGACACGGTGGAACAATGTACCTTCGTATGTACCCTCTTCCGCCAGTTTGATGAAGTTATCACGATGTTGCGGCGTCTCATTATACAGTTTCACGATAATGTCACCCGCAGTTGTTTCAATCTTCAATTTAGTTTCCTGATCCATGTTTCTATCTTTCTTTTGTCCCGATTGGCAAGCTGTAACGCTGCAAATCAGTATGGTTAATAATACGATGAAATTCCTCTTCATAACGCTTTTTATTTAAATTAAGTTTGCAAATATACGATTTTCAGACAAATCGGTTTACCTTTGTGTCTTAAAAGAGACAAAAGATAAGGCAATGAAATCTATACTCATCGTTGAAGACGACATTACTTACGGTATGATGCTGAAGACCTGGTTAGGCAAAAAAGGCTTTCAGGTAGCTTCCGTCAGCAGTATCGCCCGCGCCCAGAAACATTTGGGAACAGAGGGTGCCGACTTGATTTTGTCCGACCTGCGTCTGCCCGACAAGGACGGCATCGACCTGTTGAAGTGGTTGGGAGAGCAAGGTCTGTCCATTCCACTCATCATGATGACGAGCTATGCTGATATACAATCGGCGGTGCAAGCCATGAAATTAGGTGCCAGCGACTACGTTGCCAAGCCTGTAAATCCAGACGAACTTCTAAAGAAAATAAGTGAGGCTGTGAAACAACCCGCTGCTTCTCCCAGACAAGCCCCCAGTTCCGGGAAAGGAGAAAGTACCCATCAAAAAAATGCAGGCAACACTCCGTCTTCCGACTATCTGGAAGGAGAAAGTGATGCAGCCAAACAACTCTATAATTATGTAAGACTGGTTGCCCCCACCACTATGTCGGTGCTGATCAATGGTGCCAGCGGAACGGGCAAGGAATATGTAGCCCACCGTATCCATCAACTCAGCAAGCGTGCCGGACAGCCTTTCGTCGCCATCGACTGTGGCTCCATCCCTAAAGAACTTGCCGCATCGGAGTTCTTCGGACACGTCAAAGGTTCATTCACCGGAGCATTGACAGACAAAACAGGAGCCTTTGTTGCAGCCAACGGAGGAACCATCTTCCTCGATGAAATAGGTAATCTCAGTTACGAAGTTCAGATACAACTGTTACGTGCTTTGCAGGAACGAAAAATCCGTCCGGTAGGTTCCAATAAAGAAATCACTGTAGATGTGCGCCTGGTTTCCGCTACGAATGAAGATTTGGAACAAGCCATCGAGAAAGGAACTTTCCGTCAGGATCTGTTCCACCGTATCAATGAGTTCACCCTACGCATGCCCGAACTCAAGGACCGGAGAGAAGACATCCTTCTCTTTGCCAACTTCTTCCTCGACCAAGCCAATCGGGAACTGGACAAACAATTGATCGGATTCGATGATGCAGCATCCAGAGCTTTGCTGGAATACCACTGGCCGGGAAATCTGCGACAGATGAAGAATGTGGTACGCCGTGCCACCCTATTAGCGCAGGACCAACTTATCACGTTGAAAGAATTGACCGAGTTGCAACAAATCACTCATCCTCACGTAGGTCTGCCATTGCGTAATGAAGAAGCAGAAAAACATCAGATAATTGAAGCATTACGGCAAACGGGAAATAACAAGAGCCGGGCAGCTCAACTGTTGGGTATAGACCGCAAAACCCTGTATAATAAACTAAAACTTTACGAAATAGAGAGCTAAAAAGGCTCTTCGCACCGTTTCCCAACCGCATCAGGTCCGTACCTACTCCGTATCTATACAGTTAGAATAGGTACGGACTTGATACGGCGTTGGTACGGGCTTGACACGGACTTGGTATGCAACAGAGCACCTTAGTGTGGAATTTTTCCACACCTGATTCCACACTTTCCACACAATTCCACACAATTCCACACTGTACCACATATTCCAAAACCTTCAATAATACTAATAATCAACAACTTACCCGATTACCCTTCTCACTGGCACGTGCTTTGCAACTATATTTTATGTAAGTGTCAAGCTTCCTAAATCAAAAAAAGGAAACCTAAACCCTTAACTATAAAATATATATTTAGTATAACTATAAAAAGCAAATGATTATGAAAAAGTTAGTATTAGTAGCAGCCCTGTTTATGTTTGTTTGTGGTGGTTCTTTCGTGGCAAACGCTCAGGACCCGGTAAAAACTCAACAGCAACAACCGGCAACGGGAAATACTGAAGAGCCCAAAACCGCTGAGCCTGCCAAGGAAGAACCCAAAACAGAAGAACCAAAGGCAGAGGAACCGAAAGCTGAACAACCCGCAGCCAACGCTCCCGCCAACGGTACTCCTGCAACGGAAACACCTGCACAGCCTGCTGAATAATAGTAAGCACACTGACATAAAAGCCGTTCCCTACTTGTCTATTCTGGGGAACGGCTTTTGTCGTTTCTAGTCCCAACCCTATCATCTATTTTCTTGCAGAAACTCAAATACCTACTTATAAGTACTTCATCCCCCAACGACATCCTTAAATTACCAACAAATAGCGATTTCCTACCTGTCGCCATCTCTTTACCTTTGCAAAAAAAATAGTAGTAGCACTACCGTTTTAATATAACATCCCCGATGGCTAACAGATATATATTATTCTTTCTTTTCACTTTAGGCTTTATACAATCAGGATTCTGCCAGCATTATACAATTAAGGGACGGGTTGTTGATAACAAGAACAAGTCTCCAATGGAGTTCGTTACAGTATACTTGCCCGGATACGAATTGTGGGCCATTAGTAATGAAAAAGGAGCGTTCACTATCAATCAAGTACCAGCCGGCAAAGTAAAAATCACTGCACAATATTTGGGATACGTTACGCAGACATTGGATATAGATGTACAGAAAAACATCGAAGACCTACTAATCACACTACAGGAAAGCAATCTGACGCTAAATGAAGTGGTGGTTACAGCACAGAAAAAAACAAGTGACCCAACAACTTCATATACAATAGATCGTGCCACTCTGGATCATGCACAAATATTAAATGTCAGCAGTCTCAGCACTCTATTACCGGGCGGTAAATCAACCGGTGACCAGAATCTGGCAAGCTCTGACGAACGTATCGCTCTACGAAGCGGAAGCAGCGAAATGGGAAATGCTTCTTTCGGTACTGCTGTCACAGTAGACGGTGTGCGCCTGCAAAACAACTCGGAAATGAGCGAAACAAAAGGTGCAGGCTTGCGTAATATCAGTTCTTCAAACATTGAATCGGTAGAAATTATTACTGGAATTCCATCTGTGGAATATGGAGATTTATCAAACGGAATCGTAAAAATAAATACGCGGAAAGGGAAAACACCGTTTATCATCGAATTGGCCACCCAACCTAAAACAAAACAAATTGCCATAAGTAAAGGCTTTTTGCTTGGAGACAGAGCAGGTACAATTAATACCAGTTTGGAACGCACAAAGTCAACCTCTGACTTGGCCTCTCCACATACTGCCTATGATCGCAATTCTTTAACATTGACTTACTCTAATACCCTGAACCGGAAAGCACAGCGTCCACTTTCACTGAATGCGGGCTTTACCGGAAACATAGGTGGTTACAATTCTGAAGCCGACCCGGATGCTTTTAAAGATACTTATACAAAAACACGCGATTACACTTTTCGCGGAAACATCGGACTGAACTGGCTGTTGAACAGACCATGGATAACCAACCTCTCACTGACAGCCTCCATGTCATACTCAGACAAGCTGTCTAAAGTAAACACCAATAAAAGTAGCGCATCCACACAGCCCCTTATTCATAGTACGCAGGAAGGATATTTCATAGCAAGTAACTATGATGAGAATCCAAATGCTGAAATTATCCTCAGTCCTACCGGATACTGGTATCAACTGGCATATACCGATAACAAACCTGTCAGCTATGCAGTGAAACTAAAAGCCGACTGGGCAAAACGTTGGGGAAAGATTTCCAACAGAATCATGCTTGGGGCGGAACTGAATAGTAGCGGTAACAAAGGCCGGGGACTCTATTACGATGATATGCGCTATGCACCTACCTGGCGTGAATATCGCTATGATGAATTACCATTCCTTAATAATATAGCAGGCTATCTGGAAGATAGAATAACACTTCCTCTCGGAGGGAACTCTTCTTCCCTGGAATTGACAGCAGGAGTACGTTCGGATATCACCTATATCAAGAATTCCGAATACGGAACAGCAAATAGTTTCTCTCCACGTTTCAATGCGCAATATACATTATGGAAGAATGCAGATAAATGGGTCAGCGATTTAAATGTATATGGCGGTGTAGGTAAATCCGTAAAACTACCTTCATTTGAAGTCCTTTACCCATCACCCTCTTACTCGGACAAACTGGCCTTTGCTCCAGGAACCATGAGTGACGGAACCACCTTCTATGCTTACAGCACGATTCCCTCAAAAGCCATCTATAATCCCGATCTGAAGTGGCAATATACCCGACAAGCAGAGATAGGTATGGAAGCCACCATCAAAGGAACAAGGATTTCAGTATCAGCTTTCCGGAACAAAACATATAATCCATACATGCGTACAAATGTATACACACCTTATTCTTATAATCTGACTACTCAAGAGCATCTGAATAATTGCGAAATTCCTTCGGCAAACAGGGTTTACAGCATTGACCAGCAGACAGGTATCGTTACTGTTACAGATAAAACAGGTGCATACCCAAGCCAAGAATTATCTTATAATACCCGCAATACATTCAAATCGAACATCCAATATAGAAACGGTTCACCGGTAGAAAGAATGGGACTCGACTGGATTATTGATTTCGCACAAATCCCCGCACTGAGAACATCAGTCCGCCTGGATGGAAATTATTACTATTATAAAGGTATAGAAGAAAACCTGATTGCATGGATGCCAAGCTCAGCATCGAATATGGCTGATGGCAACCCATATAAGTATGTGGGTTATTATGGAGGTTCCTCCATAACCTCTACTTCCTCTTCTGCTTCTGCTTCCGTTTCTAACGGCAGCTTGTCTAAACAGCTAAATATGAATCTGACTATCACAACGCATATTCCCAAAATACGAATGATCCTCTCTATGAGAATAGAAGGTTCCTTCTATAATTATAAGAAGAATTTGTCGGAATACAGCAACGGAGAAAGTAGAGGCTTTGCCCTGGAGAATGCCGGAGATTACTTTAGTACTGATTATGATATCTACGGAAAAAACAAATATGTAGCTGTTTACCCGCTCTATTACTCTACGTGGGAAGATCCGGATACCCGGATACCTTTTGCAGAGAAATTTGCATGGGCAAAGGAGAATGACACAGCGTTATATAATGAGCTGGCAAAACTCGTAACTAAATCGAGTACATCTTACTATTTTAACCCCAACAAGATTTCCTCGTATTTCTCCGCCAACATTAACCTGACAAAAGAGATCGGAGATTTTGCCTCCATTTCATTCTATGCGAATAATTTTTTCAACCACATGGGGCGGGTGAAATCATCACAAAACAATCAGGAATCATCACTCTACAACAGTTCATACATTCCGCAGTTCTACTACGGATTGTCAATCAGACTAAAATTATAAGTGTTTAATTAAAATAGAAATGAAAATGAAAAAGTATGCTTTTCTAATTCTTAGTGTATTACTCTTTTGCGCAGCGTGCAGCGATGATGAGAATGATGCCTACAAGACCTACCAGGTGACTGTACAACTGGCTTATCCGTCAGGAAGTGAATTAAGTGCAGTAGAAGGAGTTCCGGTTAAGTTGACCGGAAGTACAGGTACTACTTATGATGCTACCACCGATGCCAATGGTAAAGCTGCTTTCACTGTACCGGCAGGCATCTATGAAGCTTCTGCCTCCGAAAAACGCGTTTCAAACGGTTACTCCTTCATACTGAACGGAGTTAAAAGCGGCATCACGGTAACGGAAACGTGGACTGGTGACAGTGTCGTAGAAGTGGCCTTAACAGAATCCAAATCAGGACAAGTTATTATCAAAGAGTTGTATGTAGGCGGATGTCAGAAAGATGACAGTTCCGGAAATTATCAATATGACAAATATGTTATACTATATAACAATTCAGAGCAGGCGGCTACGTTGGAGAACTTCTGCTTAGGAATGGTCAACCCATACAATGCAAACGCTACAACCAATGATTATGAGAACGGAGTACTATCCTATGCCAACGACAATTACATTCCTGCCGGATGTGGAATCTGGTATTTGCCCAGAAACTTAACCATCGAAGCCGGGAAACAAGTGGTTATAGCTCTGAACGGAGCCATCAACCACACATTAACTTATTCTAACTCTGTAAATTTAAGCAATGCAGATTATTGTACGTATGATATTGAAGATTTTAGTCTGACAAACTATTACCCCACTCCTTCGGAAAGTATTCCTACCGCCAACTATTTTATGGCTTACAAATACGGACAAGGAACAGCATGGGCGTTAAGTAGCAGTTCTCCAGCATTTTTTATCTTCTCAACTCACAATACAACTCCAGAAGCCTTTGCCAGTACACCCGACTACCATTATACAGCGGGCAAAGAAGGCAGTGCCGCATCGCGCTGTGCAAAGGTGCCTACAGACTGGATATTGGATGCGGTTGAAGTCTTCAGTCAAGCACAACTCGCCAAAAGTCAAAAGCGCCTGACGCCTGCTATTGATGCTGGATACACAGTCCTGACCAATACACAGGGCTACACTTCATACCGTAACGTAGACAAACAAGCTACCGAAGCAGTGGAAGGAAATAGTGGTAAACTGGTTTACAGCTATAATTATGGAACAGATGGAAGCACTGATCCAAGTGGCATAGACGCCGAGGCATCTCTGAAGAATGGAGCACGTATCATTTACCAGGATACGAATAATTCGACAAATGATTTCCACCAGCGTAAACAAGCTTCTTTGAGAGATTAAAACTGCCTCTCTTGAACAATTAAACTACGAAAACAGCCCAGTATTGATGCTTATAAATAAAAGAATACTCCTATTCACACTGCTTAGCGGAGCTATCTGCTCCGTCTTTGCAGTGCAATATTCCGACTCTATTGGCTGGAAGAATCTTCCGTATATCAAGCAATCGGAAGCCTGGCTTAATAGTGAAAATGCCGCCGGACTACATACACTGTCTATCCCTCGTATCACTACAGCAGAGGTATACGTAGATAAACAGAACGGAGAATTTATTGATTATTTCCAGTCGGACAATAGCTTGGAATTCGGTGCTCAGGTGGAGTCATTCTATCGTCTCAATTCCAAAGTAGTATTCTACGGGAAAGTAGACTACCGTAACTTTGCAGGCAAAAATATGAGTGGTTCATATTTTATCAATCCGAAGAATACTCCTTTCGACATCGTAGAATACACCGATGAAAATCGGGGAGATAAAAAGCTGGAAAACTATCATCTGGTAGGAGCCGTCAGTGCCGACCTCTCAAAAAAGATAACGATCGGAGGAAAGGTAGATTACACTGCTGCCAATTATGCCAAGCAAAAGGACTTGCGTCATGTCAACAAACTACTTGATATGAATGTGACTGTCGGAGTAAGTTATCTACTCAACAAACAAATTGAGTTGGGGGCAAACTATTATTATCGCCGAAGTACGGAGGGACTGTTACTGGATATGTATGGCACTACTGACCAGATATATAATTCACTGACCAGTTACGGTGGCTTCTTCGGGGTTATGGAACAATTCGGAGAAAACGGATATACAAAAGAAGGTGAAGAAAAACCATTGTTCAATGAATACCATGGAGGAGCCTTACAATTGAAATGGCACATTCTTCCAAAACTTCAATTCTTTAATGAATTTGCCTATAAATCACGTAGTGGATATTATGGTAAGAAATCTCCTGCCACGGTAGTTTATAGCGAACATGAGTCTGATATACTGTCGTATAACGGAACACTAACTTTACAAGAACGGAAAAATTTGCATTCCCTGCACATTGATTTCCAACAAGAAACATTGAACAATTTCGAGAATATTTATCGGTATAACAATGAAGGTGGTGGTATCAATAATGTAGATTATTACGGAACGCTGGATACCACAGACAAGACCACTTTGAATCTGAGTGCTGAATATACAGGTAACTTTTTGGTAACAGACGGATGTCCTGCATGGGTGGCAAAAGGCAGCTTTTCTTATTTCAGCAGAGAACTTACAGCTTCTATGTATCCGTATTACCGGAAACAGGATATCAACTCCACAACATTTCATTTGTCTGGTGAACGCAACATATGTCGCTCAAAAGATATGTATAGTCTATATTTAGGCGGAACATACGCTTCGGGTAATGGAAACGCCCTAAAAGACGGAACCTATGCCACTCCGTCGGAGAGCCAGTCCGCCCCCAAAAGTATGGATACGTTTCTGTACCAAGAATTTGAATACCTTACCTGCAAACGGCTGAAAGGGGAAATCGGCTTCAAATACGCGCATGCAATAGGTGCAAAAGGTATGAAAGGATATACTTCTATCCGCTACGCCATGACTAAAGCATTCGACGTGGAATATTTGAAAGGGAGTCAACGCCATGAACTGACGTGGACTTTGGGAGTTACTTTTTAACAACAATAATGATTAACAATAAAACAAAAAACAACAATGAGAACTAAAACATTATCAATCGCAGCCGCCATCATGGCGTTATTCTTTATCGGAACTTCTTGCAGCAACAAGCAGAAGAGCACCGAAGAAACCGCAACCACCGAACAGACCACCGGTGCAATGGAAATAGACGATCTTCTGGCTAACGCCGAGTCACTGACCGACCAGGAAGTTACCATCGAAGGCGTATGTACACATGCCTGCAAGCACGGCGCCACCAAAATCTTCCTGATGGGTAGCGACGACACACAGACCATCCGTGTAGAAGCAGCCAAACTGGGTTCTTTCGATACGAAGTGTGTCAACAGCATCGTCCGCGTCACCGGAACCCTGAAAGAACAACGTGTGGACGAAGCTTATCTGCAACAATGGGAATCACGCTTGAAAGCTGCCGCTGCCGAAAAGCACGGTGAAGGCGAAGCCGGATGCAGCACTGAGAAGAAAGCACGCGGCGAAACAGCCAATACGCCCGAAGCACGTATCGCCGACTTCCGCGCCAAAATAGCCAAGCGTCAGGCCGAATCAGGAAAGCCCTATCTGTCATTCTATTATATGGAAGCCGCCAACTATGAAATTCAGTAAGGCGGGAACCGCATTTCGGAAATGGAGCCGGACAATCCACCGGGACCTCTCATTCTTTTTCTCGGGGATGGTATTGATATATGCCATCTCCGGAATTGTGATGAACCACCGGAATACGATCAATCCCAATTACTCGGTAGAGAGACAGGAATATACCATTACCGAAGTGATGCCGCCGCAGGCCGGAATGAAAAAGGATGATGTCCTGAAGCTGCTGGCACCACTCGGTGAAGAAAAGAACTATACCAAACATTACTTCCCGAAGGAAAACCAGATGAAGGTATTCCTGAAAGGCGGTTCCAACCTGATGGTCAATCTGCAGACCAAGCAAGCCGTTTACGAGAAGCTGACACGTCGTCCGTTGATAAGCGCCCTGACCAAGCTGCATTACAATCCCGGAAGATGGTGGACTCACTTCGCAGATGTGTTTGCCGTAGGACTCATCATTATTACCGTCACGGGAATGGTGATGCTGAAAGGACCAAAAGGCTTGTGGGGACGAGGAGGTATAGAACTTGCAGCAGGTATACTGATTCCGCTACTTTTTCTATTTCTATAAACGACTCAAGCTTCGCATATAGCCTGAAGGTATAAACATTGGATAGCAGCCTAATTATCAAAGCATTGCATTTACCAAGCATTTACAACAAGAGGTAAAAGCATTTACCGCAGGATGTAACGACATTTACCCCGTATTGTAACGCTCTTTACCTCGGTATGTAACGGCCTTTACCTCGGCGTGTAAATGGAGTTACCATTTGGGGTAAACAGAATTACCTACAGGAGTTTCGGGATCAATCCATGCAGCTAACGAGTAATTAAAATAGGTTCAATACTAAAAACAAAAGATATCAATGGAGAATATCATTGAATGCAATAACCTGACGCACTATTATGGCAAACGGTTAATTTACGAAAACCTCAGCTTCAGCGTGCCTAAAGGGCGCATTCTGGGACTGCTGGGGAAGAATGGTACAGGAAAAACCACAACGATCAATATATTGAGCGGTTACCTGAAACCCCGCTCCGGCCAATGTTCCATCTTCGGACAGGACATTCAGACGATGCACCCCTCAACACGCCGCAACATCGGCCTGCTCATCGAGGGACACGTGCAATATCAGTTCATGACCATCCGGGAGATCGAGAAGTTTTATTCTGCTTTCTATCCGGGACAGTGGCGCAAAGAAGCGTACTACGACCTGATGGACAAACTGAAAGTAGCTCCCGGGCAACGCATCTCGCGTATGTCGTGCGGACAACGTTCGCAAGTGGCACTGGGACTTATCCTGGCGCAAAACCCGGAATTGCTGGTACTGGACGATTTCTCTCTCGGCCTGGACCCCGGCTACCGCCGCCTCTTCGTGGACTATCTGCGTGACTATGCCCGCTCGGAAAACAAAACTGTTTTCCTGACCTCACACATCATTCAGGATATGGAACGTCTGGTAGACGACTGCATCATCATGGATTACGGACGTATCCTCATCCAGCAGCCCGTAAAGGAGCTGTTGGACACGATACGCCGCTATACCTGCACGTTGCCCGAAGGTTACAAGATGCCGGAAGATAAAGACTTCTACCATCCGTCTCTTATCAGAAACACGCTGGAAACCTTCTCGTTCCTGCCTCAACAAGAAGTGGAAAACCGCTTCAAAGCCCTTCAAATGCCTTACAGCGATTTGAAATGCGAGACTATAAACCTGGAAGATGCCTTTATCGGACTGACGGGAAAATACTAATAATGCGAATCAGTAGTTGAAACAGATTCATAACGGGAAAGAAAGGAATAAAAGTGATTAGTGTTTGGTGATAAGTGATTAGCGCCATTCGGTATATTATTTTTTAGACGCGGCTAACGCGGATTTAAAAGGCTGCACTATAAAAGTGGATAAAAAAAAGATCCGCGTCATCCGTGTCATCTGCGTCTAAAAGATTATTTATCATTTAGTTCATAACCCGAAAGAAAGGAGTTAATTTCAACTCCTGATTCACATTAATAACTAATAACTATTATGAACGCTATATTTTATAAAGAATGGATTAAAACCCGCTGGTATCTGTTGCTTGCACTGCTGGTTACGCTCGGTTTTGCCGGCTACTCGATGTTGCGCATCAACCGTGTTGCCAGCATGAAAGGCGTGGAACACGTTTGGGAAGTTATGCTGTCACGTGATACCGTATTCGTGGATTTACTGGAATTTATTCCTCTATTGGTCGGGATATTGCTTGCTCTGGTACAATTCGTACCCGAAATGCACCATAAATGCCTGAAACTGACATTGCATCTGCCCTACCCGCAACTGCGGATGATTAACCTGATGCTGCTCTACGGACTGGTAGTGTTACTTATCTGTTTTGCCGCCAACTACCTGCTGATGACGGTTTACATGCAAGGCGTCCTGGCTCCGGAACTTTATTCGCGGATTCTGCTGACAGCTCTTCCCTGGTATCTGGCAGGTATTGCCGCTTATCTTCTGATTTCATGGATATGCCTGGAACCGACCTGGAAACGCCGCGTCCTCAATCTGGTAATCTCTGTATTGCTGTTGCGTATCTTCTTCCTGGCTCCGGCACCGGAAGCCTACAACGCTTTCCTGCCCTGGCTGGCAATCTACACCCTGCTCACGGCAAGTCTCTCATGGCTTTCCATTGCACGGTTCAAGGCAGGAGAACAAGATTAACAGGTTATACATTCACTATTAAGAACGAAAAAGACAATGAAACGTTTTAGTCAAATATTCTTATACATCACCATTGCATTGCTCATTATCTGGCAGTTGCCTTGGTGTTATTCTTTCTTTGCGGCAAAGCCATCGAAGGTTCCTTTCTCCATGTACAGCAGTGTCCTCGGCGACTTCCTCTCCATGGGCAATGAAGACGGTAAAGGCGTGGTACGACGCGACCAGTCCGGCAACGTATATACACAGGAGCAGACGGACAGTATTCTCCCGTTCTTCTACATGCGCCAGCTTATGGCGGATGAGCGGTTTCCGGACAGCATCAATGGTGTTGCCGTCACTCCGCGCGAAGTGCAGCTTACAAATTTCAGCTTCCGCTCGGCAGCTTCGGATATCAATGCCTCCAAGATAGAGCTTTATCCTTTGCTGGAAAGTATGTCGGGACGTGTGGACCTGAGTATGCCCGATGATGTATTCCGCGTCACCTCGAAAGGTATTGAATTTATCGGTATGAAAACCAATACGGTAGATACGGACAAAAGCCAACTGTTCACAGAGGCTATGGTGAAGAAAGGGTTTAAATTCCCTGCCCGCCGATTGGCCGGTAATCCCACTACTCGCAAGGAGTACGATGAAGGCTATCTGATTCTGGATAATGAGGGAAAACTTTTCCATCTGAAACAGACGAAAGGACGCCCGTATGTGCGTGCTATTTCCCTGCCGGAAGGCTTAAATGCGAAGTATCTTTTCATCACGGAGTTCAAGGACCGCAAGACGCTGGGTTTCCTGACGGATGTGGATAACAACTTCTATGTGCTGAACAATAAGACGTATGATGTGATCAAGACCGGAGTTCCTTCCTTCAACCCTGAAGAGGATGCCCTGTCTGTCTTCGGAAATATGTTCGACTGGACGGTTTGTGTGAAAACAGCCGATGCGGACGAATATTATGCACTGGATGCGGATGATTATTCGCTTATCAAGTCCATCAGCTTCCCAAGAAAGAGTAACAGCATACCGGGATTGCACTTTACGTCCTCTCAGGATAAATATGTGAAGCCACGCTTCTGATAAGAGGGTAAAGCCATAAATAGAAATGCGTCAAAAGACTATCCTGTCTTTTGGCGCATTTCTATTTTATAGTAAACTCTTTCTTATACCATCTGAAAGCCTTGCCAAAGATTCGTCTGCGGCACAGGCGCCTCCACATCAATCATTTCTTTAGATACCGGATGCACAAAACTGATATGGCGTGCATGCAGGCAAATGCTTCCATCCGGATTGGAACGGGCAAAGCCATACTTCAAATCTCCCTTGATAGGACATCCCATCTTTGCCAACTGGCATCGTATCTGATGATGCCGCCCGGTTTTCAGATCCACTTCCAGCAGAAAGTAATTATCCGACTTACCTATCAACCGATAATGCAGGATAGCCTTTTTACTCTTCGGCACTTCCTTATCATAAGCATAACTTTTGTTCTGCTTTTCATTGCGCACCAGATAGTTCACCAGTTCTCCTTCCGGCTCCTTCGGAGCATTCTTTACGATAGCCCAGTAAGTCTTCTTCACCTCACTGGTTTTAAACATTTCATTGAGGCGGGACAACGCCTTGCTGGTCTTGGCAAATACAACAAGACCGCTCACGGGGCGGTCCAGCCGGTGGGTAACACCGATGAAGACATTACCGGGTTTCTGGTATTTCTCCTTCAGATACTGCTTTACGGTTTCCGAAAGCGGCGTATCTCCCGTCTTGTCTCCCTGAACGATCTCGGAAGCGGTCTTGTTGACTATAATGATATGATTGTCCTCGTATACGACAGTCATACGCTTTCTTACATATTCATACCACCATCTACCTGGATCACCTGTCCTGATACATAAGAAGACATATCAGAAGCCAGGAAGGTAGCAATGTTTGCCACGTCTTCGGGAGTACCGCCGCGACGCAAAGGAATCTTCTTTGCCCATTCGGCTCTTACCTCGTCAGACAATGCAGCAGTCATATCGGTCAGGATAAAGCCCGGAGCGATAGCGTTGGCACGGATACCGCGAGAACCTAATTCCTGTGCGATAGATTTAGCCAAAGCAATCATACCAGCTTTGGAAGCTGCATAGTTGGCTTGTCCGGCATTACCGTGAACACCTACTACAGAAGCCATATTGATAATGCTACCAGCTTTCTGGCGCATCATAATCGGAGTACAAGCGTGAACGAAATTGAAAGCGGATTTCAGGTTAACGTTGATAACCATATCCCATTGTTGCTCGCTCATACGCATCATCAGACCGTCACGGGTGATACCTGCATTGTTTACCAAAATATCGATGCGGCCAAAGTCTGCATGAATAGCCTCTACCACCTTGGCAGTATCTTCAAAATTAGCAGCGTTTGAAGCATAACCTTTAGCTTTCACGCCCATTGCTTCAATTTCCTTTGCCGTATTCTCTGCATTTTCATCAATCACCAAGTCAGTGAATGCGATATTTGCTCCTTCAGAAGCGAACTTTAATGCGATAGCCTTACCGATACCGCGTGCAGCACCAGTTACAATGGCTGTTTTTCCATCTAATAATCCCATACTTTTTTAATTATTGATTAAAGTTATTCTTTTCTACGCAGTGCCCCGAACACGATGTTCTCAACGTATTGTCCACGTGTTTCATCGGTCAGTTTAGCACCTATATGCCCACGTATGTAAGGCACTTCAATGCCTTTCACACTGTAATGCACCAATTCGGCAGTCATGTCGATATCGTCAACCTGAAACACCCCTTTCTCCACGCCCTCACGGAGAACATCCTTGAAAAGCTGTATTTCTTTGGCATCAAAACGTTTTCGCACCTTCTCCACCCGCCATATATCACGGAAAAAGGTAGCACGGAGTGTTCCATTCCGGTACACCACCTCTTTCACAGCATCCAGGCGGGTATAAATCATTTCGATTATCTTCTGATCGGGCGAGATGTCTTTCTCTACCACCCGCTTCATTATATCCGAAAGGATGTCCAGCTCCGATTCGACAACAGCCATATAGATCTCTTCCTTACTTTTAAAATAGGTATAAAGCGTTCTTCTACCTTTTTTAGAAGCAAGAGCGATATCGTTCATCGTGGTATTCTCAACACCCATCTTTGCAAATAGCTGACGGGCTACATCCACTAATTTAGCTTTTGTCTTCGATACGGCCATATATTAATAATTGCACATTGCTTAATAATTTGAGCAAAAGTATAACTTTTCTGTATATCACACAAGAAAACGCAGATTTTATTAACATTCGGTCACAGGAAGAGGATAAAAAAGCATATTTACTATAGGGCTACTTATCAATCAGTTAGGCTACACATTACATTTTTTAGTAAAAATAAGATGGATTTTATTTGTTTGTTTCATAAAAAGCCGTACCTTTGCACCCGTTAAACATCGCGGAGTGGAGCAGTTGGTAGCTCGTTGGGCTCATAACCCAAAGGTCATTCGTTCGAGTCGGATCTCCGCAACTAAATAAAAAAAGACCGTTTCTCAACGGTCTTTTTTTATTGTATCCTGATAATACCTATCGTTATTTCACAACTACTGTTGCTGCTTCTTTCAGTTTTATATCCAATGAAGCGCCTTCCGACTGAGGCATCCAAACTACCTGATGACATTCCCCCTTCTCCAGAGTACATCTTTGATTGCCATGAGCATATAGATATTCCGTATCAACGTGGAACGAACTTGCATTCACATTCCAACTGCGTATTCCGTTCAGATGGAGATGCAAATTATCTGCTTTACCAGCATTAAACAACCATGCACCATTCTGGACTGTTAAAGCTCTAAAGTTACAATCATTTATGGTAGCATAATCTTGCACCATCAGAGACAATGAATCACGGGTCAAACCTTCAACAGTCATTTTCTGGGCTTCAAGACTGGTTTGTAAGAACTGTACGTGATCTGGCAAAGCTATAATTATCTCTTCGGAGCGTAAATTAAGCCAATACAGGTCTTGGTATTTCTTTTCAAGCTTATCATTAGGAAAATCAAAAACGATACGCAATGTATCTCCAACTGAATTCATCGTCATAAATTCATCCATACCGGAAGCATAAGTGAAAAATCCTTGTCCGGCTTCACCAGAAGTAATCTTCAAAGGAAGCTCTCCAAATGCCGGCATTCTTATTCCCTTTTCTTCACCCTCACCCGTAGCGATGATATTTCTAACCGCCACCATCTGTATAACTTTGCACTGTGGTAGTTGAACAGTCTTCTTTTCTCCTTTAATATCCAGGAAAATATTATCCCAACCTGTAACTTGCATAGAGGCGTAGAATATGCCAGCGCACACCACAACCAATCCGGTAAGCAACATTCCAAATATTATATAAGTTGTTCGTTTCATAATCTTCTTCTTTATTTTTGTTTCTTACTAAATTCCCGGTACATAGCCGACATGTCTTCTGCCGAAATACCGAGGGTATACATCTGCTTGAAGAAATAATCTACTTCTTCTTTGAGAAAATACTCTTTACGCAATGAAAGGATTAACGCACGAGCACCGGAAGCGACGAAATAGCCGATACCACGTTTGTTATAGATAACCTCCTGCGATTGCAGATAATCGTACGAGCGCATCACCGTATTGGCGTTCACCTCTACCACAGCTGCATATTCTCTGACGGATGGTATGCGTTCCTCTTCCCGATATTGCCCGAGAAGCACCTCGTCACAAATGCGATCTGCTATTTGAAGATAGATGGCTTTACTTTCTTTAAAATTCATACTTACCAGCGGTTAATGATTTCGGATTCTTTAAAACGGAAATAGGCAACTACCCAGTTGAAGACGGCCATTGCGAAAAAGATTACCGTAGATGAGAGTGTCATCGTTTCATCCGATACGGTCTGATTTACTCCACCACTGCGACCTTCAAATAGCATTTTCGCTAATACTGAACCTATCGCTATATAAACGATAGCAATCACAACAATAGCTGAAAAAGTCTTCACAAATGAATTCTTTGGCCAAATGGAGCTACCCAAAACAAACAGGGACTGTGCAAAGAAATAAGCACTTACTCCCAACATGAAATAATTGCAATCATCGAAAACTGTCCAGAATTGTCCTTTTCCCACCAGATGGGAAAGTGGAGTAGAAGCAATTATACCTTTCAACTCGGGATAACTAATCATATAAACTGTTACACGTGTCCAGTCCGCCAGTTTGAAAGCTATTAGAAATACAATAAGGAAACCGAAAGTGAATACCAGCCAACGTGAGAAAAACTTTTCGAACATTGTGGCAGGAATCATCAACATAGCTATCCGATTCGTTTTAGTCTTCATGCGCTCCATTATAAACGAAGCACTCAAAAGCCCCATAATAACAAGTGCCCAGACGAAAGCTCCTAACTCGAAATTCCAGATAGGATCTTGACTCACTCTCCCATCTGCCTGTAGATAATTGTATTGGAAATATCCGTTCCATACGAAAGCAATCGCCATTATACCGTACATCATTACGAAGCGTAGCAAATTTGCCTTCCAACTCTCCACCATTTCTTTGCGACATAAGTTCACAAAACGGGGTGCACTAAAAAAGGTATCGCGTATCATTGTTCATTCTGTTTAGGGTGAAACATTCCTTTTATCTTCTCAGGGTCCGTAAGCGCAGCACCGAACAGCAATTCAAGATTAATCTCCGACTCTTCACCATCCGTATTCGGCAACATCAGGAAATTGCCCTGTATGGAAGGAAGCGTGTAAATTGCTGCTTCTGCCAATTCGCGCTCATCGCTTTCAACGAAAAGAAACTTACTACAGATGTTGGCAGTGGATGCATCGAGCAAAACATGGCTGTTATCCATAATCACCACATGATCCAGTATCTTATCAATATCCCGCACCTGGTGGGTAGAGATAATAATAGTTCGGTCGTCCGACATGCCCGAAGCAATAAACTTACGGAACTGGCTCTTACCCGGAATATCAAGACCATTGGTCGGCTCATCCATAATCAGCAGTGAAGTGTGGGTAGCTAATGCAAAGCTCATAAAAACCTTCTTTTTCTGCCCCATAGACAAGGCTCCCAGATCGATATCCTGCTCCATTTCGAAGTAATGCAGGTACTTCACCATGTCTTCCTTACTGAAACGGGGATAGAACTGACTGTTCAATTCCACGTAGCTGACTAAAGAAATAGGAGGTAATTCAAATTCTTCGGGAACCAGGAACATGTCCTGTAGTGTGATAGGCAACCGACGGCGTACATCGGTATCATGATACATTATTTTCCCACTCCTGGGAGTAAGCAAACCGCTCATCAGATAAAGCAGTGTAGATTTACCGGCACCGTTCTTTCCCAGTAACCCGTATACTCTACCTCTCTCTAACGAGAGCGAAAAATCGTGCAAGACTTCTTTTTTGCCCCGACGATAACTGAACGAAATATTTTCTACCTGTAGCATACTTATATGTTTTTATAGGTGGCAAGGAAACAAGATACAAGGAGAAGGCCTTGTCAACTGGTATCTGATACCTTGCTATCCCCAATATTAGTGTATTAGTTTATTAGTACACCGCAAAGGTAGACAATCTTTTTAATAATCCAAACATTTACAGAAAAAACATAAAAAAAGGAGGAGCTAAGAATCACTCTCCACTCCTCCCGACACGACAAACAACTAAAATTGTTGCTATTTGATGCCTTCCAACGCCTTTTTGGCAGTAGCATTGGTGGGGTCTATAGCCAGAATTTTATTCCAGAACTCTTTCGAAGTAGGATAGTCGCTCTTTAACAGATAGTAGTAACCCAGATAACTGTAGCACTCTATCAACGCAGAGTTATACTTCGGTTCATTCTTACTCAGCAGCATGTCCATTACCTTTTCGTAATAAGGTTTCGCCAGCCCGTCAGTAGTTTCGGGGTCCATGGCAGAATTGGTCCGGGCACGCCACATTTCTCCCAGATAACTGTCGGGAGCTTGTTCGGAAACAAGGGTGAACACAGAGTCAGCAGACTGCAATGCCAGTTTACGGTCGGCAGGCTGCACGGCGAGCGAGTCCGAAGACGTGCCCTGTCCGTAATAAAGACGTCCTAACTGGAATAATGTTTCAGGAGTCTTCTTGTCTTTGGCTAATGCATCGTAATATTTACGGTACGCAGCAATAGCCTCTGCATAATTATTATTCATTTCATGGGCATCGGAGATTTCACGCCACAAGTCCACTTGCGTATCATCTTTCTCTAATGCCTTACCATATTCTATAATAGCTTCATCGTATTTCTTCAATGCACTCAATAAGGCGCCATAGTAACGGTAATCCAGATAAGAATAATCAGCCTTGTCCGAAGCATTAAAGAAAGCATGAGCAGCCTTTTCCGCATCTTCATAGCGCTTCAGGTCCGTATTGTTATACATGACAAGACGGTTGAAAGCAGCGTGACGGGCATTCTTCTGCAAACCTTTCTGAGCAACCTGCAATGATTTCTCGAAATCATGGTTCAGGAACAATGCAAAAGCATATTTCAGCATATCATCTTCCGTAGCAAGAGGCGTATCGATAAACTTAGCATACATTTCAGCAGCCTTGCCGAAACGATTGCTGGAATAGTACACCTCCGCCAGTTCCCTATCGGCTTCCAGGCAATTCGGATCTAAAGCTTTGAGTTGTTCCAACTTCTCAATGGCCAATGCAGGACTGGCAGACTTATAGGCCTGTGCATACTTCAGATAGGCCTCCTTACAATTCGAATCAAAATAGATAGCTTGCTCATAAAGCTGGCAAGCTTGCCCTATATTTTTTTGTGCAAGGGCAATATCACCCTCCAATACAGACACCTTAGGATCTTTGTTATTGGCTTTCTTTGCCATTGCCAGGTACTCCTGAGCTTCGGTAAGCTTTCCGGCATCCAGATAAACATGGGCAACGGAAGTTACAAGATCCACATTCTTTTTGTTTTTCCCTTTCAGCAATTCCCCTACTTCTTCAGAAGCTTGTGCAGGATTTGTCTGAATCAGGCTTTTCATTTTATCTACCCCAGCCTGCCATTCAGGTACAGGCGTTTGTGCGGAAAGTGTGCCGGCCAACAGCAACGCTCCCATACTAAGAACTAACATCGTTTTCATAATAGCATTCATTTTAGTTATTTATCTTTTATATTCACCACCCGTACCGGTTGGGTAGCGGGTACTAATCCCGACTTTAAAATAATCCGCTGTCCCCGGTCGGAAGCGAGGAAGGAGGCAAATCCCCACGGAAGCGCACTCCGCGGATCATTCAACAGGACATAGATGCTGCGTGTCAACGGATAATCACCGTAAAACAAATATGCCTGATAGGGTTTGAAACTGTTTTCCGGAGTTGCCTTGTCGGCAGCGCTGACGGACATCACCCGTACTTCTTTGCTGAAGGAGAGTCCAGTACTGTCATTGCGGTCGCTCAGCCAATTCACGCCGATAATGCCGATGGCATCAGGAGTCTTTGACACAAAGTCGATGACCTCTCTATTGGTCTTCAACGCCTTTATCTGGTCTGCCAATGGAGCACCCTTACAAATGGAATCTACAGCAAAACGAACGGTACTGGAATTCTTGTTATCAAATACCAGACGAATATCCTTCAGCTGGGATGCCGGATAGATTTCTCTCCATTGTGTGGCCTTTCCCGTCAGGATGTCGCGAATATCATTCACTGTAATCAGCGTATCAGGATTATCTTTATTGGTAATCAACGCTAACCCATCTGTAGCAATCTTTATCTCCTGCGGGAAGAACTTCCGGCTGTTGAAAGAGTTCATCTCCTCCGGTGTCAGTCTGCGGCTGGTGATTGCCAACCGCAGACTGTCCTTGAGCAATAGATTGACGGCTTCTACTTCCGTCACATAACGGGGCACAATTCCTGCCAAAGGAAATACACCTTCAAAAACATCCACCTCTTCCTGCACGATAGGCTGGAAACTTTCGTCAGCAGCAATTGCTATCACGCCGGAAGTGTACGTATCCGTCAGTCCGTCCTTAGGCTTATTTTGGCAGGCAGACACCCAAACCAGTATCACCGCCAAACCTAAAAGTTGAAGTTGTTTCACCGTTTTCATAACACACACATTATTGTAGCTTGAACACAACAGGTATCGTATATTTCACCGACACTGCTTTACCATTCTGCTTACCGGGAATCCACTTAGGCATAGACATGATCACACGGACAGCTTCTTTGTCCAGATAAGGGTCTACACCTCTCAGCACATTCACATCACGTACACGTCCGTCGGCACCTACCACAAACTGGCAAGTTACACGGCCTTGTGTTCCGTTTTCCTGAGCGATAGTCGGATACTTCATGTTCTTGCTGATGAACTGCATCATCTCTGTCTGACCACCGGGGAACTGAGGCATTTGCTCCACCATATCGAAAACCTTTTCAGGTTCCGGTTCAGCCTGTGTTACCACCTGCTTCAGGTCGGCAATATCCTTACCGTTTGCTTCGTCGTTACCTTTCACGTCAGCAATAGAGATAGCTACCTTGGTTTCTGTCAATTCTTGCTGACTCTTAATTTCATCCTCATCTCTCACTTCTTCATCTTTCTTGATGACAGGAGCGGTAAATTTGATAGAACTCTTCAGTGCAGGAGGCGGGGGAGCAACCGGCTCCACTCTTTTCATTTCTTCCTGCTTAATTTCCGGTTCTTCCAATTGAGATAGGGTAGTCACCTCGGTCATCACTTCTTTCTGTTTCGGTGTAGCCATCTTAATCAAGGTAGGGATACTAAATCCTACCAATGCGATGACAATCACCAGTATCACAGCAATGTTATGACGCTTCGGAGATTTCTCTCTTAACTGATAAGCACCATAGGCTTTATTCTTGCCACTGAATATCAGGTCACACCATTCCGAAGAACTTAAATCTACTTTAGCCATATTCTTACTTTTTTAGGTGTTACACATTATTCGGCAATGTTCTGCGACAATTCTCCCTTGCTATCATAGTTCTTTATCAGGAACTCATCGGCTTCGGCGATATCCGTAATCACATACTTACCTATATTACATATCTGCATTTCATCGAGTGCATCAATCAGATTCATGTACGAAGCATCATCGGTGGCTTTGATAATTACGGTCGGGGTATCCTTTCCGCTCTTAATTTCACCCAGTTTCTTCGTAAATTCTTCCTCTGATATCTTAAGATCCAGTTTCTGCTGTTTCAGTTCATTCACTTCATTTACAGCAGCTCTATTACGTTGCAAAAGCATTGCTCTCAGACCGTCCGCTTGATAGGTTGTTTCCTTCAGCGAACTGTAGTCCTTATAGTTGGGCTCTCCATCGTAATAATACAATTTATTGTCACCTCCCAACAGTAATGTGATAGCTTGTGAAGCCTTCACTTTCGACTGCTGTTCTTCTGTGACGTTCTTATCATTACTCGGCATGCTTATCTCCATAGTCTGAGGTTTACTCAGTGAAGTACAAAGCATAAAGAAGGTAATCAGCAACATATTCATGTCCACCATCGGTGTAAAGTCCACCCTGACGGTCATTTTCTTTTGCTTATTTTTTCCGCCTTTTTTCTTATTGCCGCTTTCTTGTATTTCAGCCATAATATTTCCTTTCTGTTAGTCTTCAGAAGTAGTCTTCAGAGAAGTGATCAGATTATATCTGTTCTCTCTGAGGTCCTGAAGTGAGTTCATCACATTCTTGATTACGGAATAAGGAGTATTGGCATCCGCCTTAATGGCGATACGTAAATCTTTGTTCGTTGCACGGGCATTGCGCACCCAGGCTTTGAACTGATTATCGATACTATCGGTAGGTATCCCCTCATTCTTTAACACAGCGTCTTGCTGATCCTGCGGCAAATCAAGGTACTTCTTCATACTCTTCATCGGCACTCCGAAAGTAGATGCCAGTGAGAATTTCTTAGTTTCCTCCGGAGTGAAAGTCACCCCATATTCTTGCCCCATTGCTTCCAGCACCTCGCGCAAGTCAGACTGTTTGTCCAGACTCATAAACACTTTTCCGTCCGGATCGACCAATATCTGCAGGATATTCGTTTCCGGGATCTTAATCTCGGATACGGAGGCCGGAGTGGTAACTTGTACCGGCTCTTTCTTCACGAACGTAGACGTCAGCATGAAGAATGTCAGCAGCAATACAGTTACGTCACTCATCGCCGTCATGTCGATGAACGTACTTTTCTTTTTTATTTTCGCTCTACCCATAATTGTAGTATTTTAAAAGGGTTCGACCGATTTACTTATGCGTAGCTGCAAATGTCTGCACGATAGAGAAACCAACCTCGTCAAGGCTGTAAGTTAACTTATCAATCTTATTGGTATAATAGTTATAGGAGATAACAGCCAGTGCACCAGTCAAGATACCGAAAGCAGTATTAATCAAAGCCTCGGAAATACCTTGTGACAATGCCATAGAGTCAGCAGAACCTCCGGCAGCCAGAGCGGCAAACGAACGGATCATACCGATAACCGTACCAAGCAATCCCATCAATGTACCCAGAGTGGTGATAGTACCGATAATAGGTAAATTCTGCTCCATCATTGGCAATTCCAGTGCAGTAGCTTCTTCCAGCTCTTTCTGGATAGCAAGCAACTTCTGATCTTTGGCAAGAGTCGTATCATTTTCCATTTCAGCATACTTCTTCAGAGTAGCATTTACTACATTAGCAACAGAACCACGTTGATTGTCGCAAAGTTCCTGAGCCTTCTTCATATCGCCAGCAGCCAGAGCAGCTTTAATGCTAGCAACGAATTTAGCCAATGAACCTTTACCGAAAGCAGCACCAATTGCAATGTAACGTTCAATACTCAGTGCAATAACAGTCAGCAAAAGAGTCTGAATAACCGGAACGATGAATCCACCTTTATAGATAGTACCGAGGAAGTTCCCTGGCAGCGGATGATTGTTCGGGTCATTGTTCATAAAGTTAGAGGGATTTCCCAACACAAAGTGAAAAATAAGCACGGCAACGATAAAGCAAATTACGATTACCCAACCGGCGGATTTGATGCCTTTAAAAGAGGCAGATTTCTTTTGAATAGTTTCCATGATGAAAAATTTAAATGGGTTTTGTATTAAAATTGATTTTTAAAAATTATGCGCATGGATATAGTTCTCCCCTTCACAGCATGAACACGCCGCTAACACCCGTATAACCCACCCCAAGACATAGGGTTGTAAAAGGTCACCTACTTTCAGCCATATTTAGGGAAAGGAGTAAAGGGAAAAAGGAAAAACTAGTAAAAGGAAGTTTAAATCACAATCCGCCGCAAAGTATAGATGTAGTATTCACTACTAAAAGAAGTGTAATGCGGATCTTTATCTGAATAATATAGTTTAGACTGGTCGTGTACCAACAAATTGTGATGAGAAGAAATCATCAAAATACCTCTCATAAAAGATGCTGTTTCAACAGCTCTGCGAAAACGATAGGGATTAAAAGAATATCTTTCAGAGATAGGTTTGTTTCCAAGTTCTGCATCCGTAGTCCACATAAACTTGGAATTAGTAAATAAGCTTCGTGTATTATTAGCGACATTATCCGAAGAAGCATTCTTTAATGATGATGAAGAAGCACTCACCTCACATGTAGATGCTGCTTTATCAACCATCCCCGTAAAGTTGACGGCTCTGCTACTGAGACTATAGGTCACCATAAGTAGCACAAATACCAAAAATGTCTTTACAGTTGTTCTCATGTCGCTTTCAATTCTATTAGTAACAACAGCTAATGACTGTTTTTTGTTTTACTAAAATCGAATTTTCTTTTAATAAAAAAAATAATGTTCAGTAAATAAAGGATTTATAGTACCTTTTAAGACGAAGTAAAGGTACGAATAAAACATCAAATACGAAAGCAAAGATAAGATATAAATTCCTGATTTTAAGTAGTTTTAATCATTGATTCGGAACTATAATCCGGTGGTATTACGTAGATAATACAACAATGCATATTCTATTATAAGTATGCAATTAAAATGCAAAAACAGCACTAAATATTCTTTCCATCAGTACACAAAAGATAGGGGAGTAGGTGAGAAAAAGGTTCCTTATTCTTATTATTAATAGGTAGTATATTGTTTACCTACCACCTCTTCCTGCAGGTACTCTTCCTCCAGGAGGAGGAGAATTGAACAGAACAGTAGGGGGTATAAATACAAAAAGCCCCCATATCAATCGATATGGAGGCTTTCCTCTAAAAACGG
>NZ_QROH01000008.1:0-114531 GCF_003474285.1 Bacteroides sp. AF39-11AC
TGTACAAGTGAACGTTCACACTTGTACAAGCGCAGGCTCTCGCAGCCGCAAGTTTTTTTTATAAAAGTTTTCGTGCAGATAACACTCAACACACCTACTTATAAATCTCTAAATCTTCACATAAATACATTGGAGCTGAGTCGTGAAGAATATAAGTCAATCGAGCCGGATTACGACGATTATCCCACAATACTAACACTGTTATAACATCATCTGCAAAATAATAAAATACAGAATAATTGGGGATCACCACCACATAACGAACGTGAGGATACTCTGTCATATGCCCCAACAAAGGATTAATTGCAATTCGATTTATTGAAACTATTATCTGTCGAAAAAGAGATTCACTGTATTTGGATGTACCATTACGTTCATCATAAAACTCAAAGATTTCTCTCATTTCCAGAAGTACCGCTTCTGTCCATTCTACTTTCCGCTCCATCTACTTAGCCTATTTTCCATTTCTTCAGTAGACACAACCTCTTTACACCGCATCTGTTCCAAAGCATTATCAATCTTATCACGCAGTTCAGAAGAAAAGTATAGAACATCATCCGGACAACGATTATTTAATAATGCCTCAATGTCTTCTAATAGCCGTTCATCGTTTACCGCCATTAGGCGTTGAAACAAAAGTTGTTTACGTTCTCCTGTCGTCATAAAGTACCGTATTAATTACATACTGCAAATATAGAGTTTTTTATTTATGATTCATTTATTTGATGCTTTTTTATATACACTTTGGTTGTTCTTTCTTTAAAGTTTCACATCTTATTATCTTATAAAGACACAAATACATTACATTCCAATATGTATCTCTTTTAATATTATAAAAACATTTTCAGATACGTCCATTGTTCGGACTAACTTTTTTTATAACTTTGCCGCAGTTTTGGTTTCACTTCCCCTACGCTACGGGGTAAGTGATGAAAAGGGAATCAGGTGAAACTCCTGAACAGACCCGCTGCTGTAAGTTCCTTCCAAGTCTTGGAACACTCTGTGCCACTGTCCGTAAGTTGGATGGGAAGGCGTTCTAAGATGGAATAAGTCAGAAGACCTGCCAGAAACAACATAGTTTTAATGCTTTCGGGAAATAAAGCAACAAAACATCGAGTCTGGCATTCTTTATTCTGCACATAAAGAAATCATTTCTCCTTGTACATATATTCCCGAAGGTAAGTCATAAATACCGTTAACAAGGATATAAATGAAAAAGATTGTATGTGTACTGTTATTATTTACCTG
The DNA here is from genome assembly GCF_003474285.1 of Bacteroides sp. AF39-11AC. Taxonomy (NCBI): domain Bacteria; kingdom Pseudomonadati; phylum Bacteroidota; class Bacteroidia; order Bacteroidales; family Bacteroidaceae; genus Bacteroides; species Bacteroides sp. AF39-11AC. The sequence goes on from NZ_QROH01000008.1 coordinate 1,249, forward strand.
CTTGTCACAGATAATAATAGCACAGAATAAATTCACTCTATCAGGGAAAGTCACAGACCAACATGGTGCACCTTTAGCATTAGCAACCATTGCTATTGAGAATTCTTCATCCGGAACCTATACAGATGATAATGGCAGGTACTCCTTGAAAGTTTCACCTGGCAAACGTACATTGGTTGTATCCTTAGTAGGCTATCAAACTGTAAAAAACACCCTGGATATTCAGCAGGACAAAGTACTCAACTTCACATTACAAGAAAGTGCTGTTACTCTGAACTCCGTTGAGGTTTATGGAAAGACACAGACACAGAAAGTGAAAGAAGGAGTTTTTTCCGTCAATGCTCTCGATATAAAACCTATAGTAAATTCGCTAAATAACCTCAATGACCTGATAAACCGTACAACAGGCATTAAGGTGAGAGAAAAAGGAGGTGTCGGTTCAGACTTTGATTTGTCTATAAATGGTTTATCCGGCAATTCTATTCGCTACTTTTTAGATGGAATGCCGTTGGACACTAAAGGAAGTGGAGTTTCACTTGCTAATCTTCCGGTGAATATTATAGACCGGATTGAAATATATAAAGGTGTGGTTCCTGCCAGCTTGGGAACGGATGCATTGGGTGGTGCCATCAATATTATAACCAAACAAGAAAAGAAAAATTATCTGGATGTCTCTTATGGCATCGGTTCATTCCATACGCACAAAGCAGACTTGAATGCACAATTTGTAGAACCTAAAACAGGACTGATTATCCGACCTACTGTGGGAGTAAATTATTCAAAGAATGATTATAGGATGAAAGACGTGCAAATGCGGGATGAGAGTGGTGACAATTTCATATATGGTAATCCTAAACGCTTCCACGATGACTATTTCTCCTTACTGGGGCAAATAGAGGTAGGAGTTGCCAACAAGTCATGGGCAGATGCATTCTTCGTTTCCGCTTCCTATTCCAAGACAGATAAAGAATTACAGACGGGTTCTGTTCAAGACAAAGTATATGGAATGGCAGAAAAGAACTCAGATGCCTGGAATATCTCAGCACATTACCAGAAGCGTAATTTCATTCTGAAGAATATGCAGCTGAATGCAGCTCTCTCCCAGACTTGGGATCACTCATTGACCGTGGACACCACCTACCGAAAATATTACTGGGATGGTGGATACATAGATGGCCAGCGTAATGAAATTATGGGCAAAGAACGATCCATGCGCCATTATAAGCGCCCACTGACTGTGGTTCGAGCCAACCTGGATTATAAACTGAACAATCATCATAACTTTAACTTGAACTATCATCTGAGTCGTACCGGCAACGACCGTTATGATGATTTAGATACTACTTTCGAGCCATCCAACGATGTTGTGACCAAACATATCCTAGGCTTTTCCTACAATCAGTCGTTATTAGATGGCAAGATGGAGAATGTGTTTTTCATAAAGGATTATATCAATCACCCGAATATCCGGCAGACCGATCAGCCTAGCGTGACCGGTTCTGAAGCGGTACAAGGTTCCACAACCAAGAACTATCTAGGCTACGGTGTCGGACTTCGGTACACTGCAGCGGAAGCTTTAGCCGTGAAAGTGTCCTATGAGCATAGTGTGAGACTTCCCATCGCACGCGAACTATTGGGAAACGGTACTAATATCTATGCCAACGTAGCACTGAAACCGGAAAACAGTGATAACTTCAATGCCGGTCTATTCGGTACGTGGCATCCGGGTACCGGACATACCTTCTACTACGAAGCAAGCGGATTCTTCCGCAAGGTTGACAACTATATTCAGAGCGAAGTTGCTGAAAAAGAAGGTACAATGAAATATACCAATGTACCCGCAGTCCACATTAAGGGTGTGGAAGGAGAGGTACGCTACGATTGGCAAGGTAAGCTGCAGCTTGCCAGCAACGTCAGCTATCAAGATGCCCGCGACCAACAGAAGTACAAGAATGGCGGAAAACCATCGGCTACCTACAACAACCGTGTACCCAACCGTCCTTGGTTGTTTGGTAGTGCGGAAGCATATTATACTTTCCGTAACGTGGCATTACCAGAAAGCAAGCTACGCTTAGGTTGCACTTATCAGTGGATACACTGGTATTACCTTTTGTGGGAGGCTTATGGTGCCACTGAAGGCAAGGCACGCATTCCGGCTCAACATATCTGCAATGCTGATATTACCTACTCATGGAAACGCGGACGCTACAACATTGCTTTAGAGTGTACCAATTTCCTCGACAAGACAGCCTATGACAACTATAAGTTGCAGAAACCCGGACGCGCTTTTTTTGCCAAGTTCCGATTATTCATTAACTAATCATTAATAATTATTCAAGATGAAAAAATTCAAATTTACACTCTTGGCCTTTATGGCTGCCATGATGGCAATCTCATTTACGGCTTGTTCTGATGATGATCCTACTCCTACTCCAGATCCGGGTATCAATGAAGGTGATTATCACTTCGACCTTTTTGTAACCGTAGGTAAGCATGGCGGCATGAGCAGTAAAAACACTACCATTGTCACTAGTACCAGTACATTGACGGCTGATAGAGGTGTCATCACCGTTGAAGGAGTAGGATCGGAACTCGGAGATTACTCTATGGAGTCTATCTCAAAAGGGAAATACTATTATCAGATCCCTGGTTCCGCTGACCGCTTCGTAAAGTATCAGATCAAGAATAATAAAATCGATGTGATTGCAGAGCGCCCTTTCAAGACTAATACTTATAAGGTACGTTCCTACACACATGCCTGGATTGACGATAATACACTCGTCATCATGTCCACCAACGGCGACAAGAATAAAGTTCTTTATACGAAACTGAAAGCAGACGATTTAACTATCCTTGATGAAGGTGAAGTAACTATACCCGCTCCTACCGACTGGACAAAGCTGACAAGTTCAGGTATTCTCACCTACCGCAAGTCAGACAATAAATTATATTACTTCTACTACTGGAAAGAAAAGGCAGGCCAAACTGTTGCAAGTGAACAAGAGCCTAATTTTCATGCAGCCATCATCAACCCATCAACTATGAAGGTGGAAAAAGATATTATTTCTCCCGTTGAAGGTGAAATGGCAGGAAGTGCTTACGGAGAATTGATGCAGGACTGTGTAGCGTATGACGAAGCTGGTAATCTTTATCTGGCTTGTTTCCATGAAGAAGCAAGCGGTCTTGAAAAAGGTATGTTGCTGCGTATCAAAGCAGGTGAAACAGAGTTTGATACCTCTTACAATGGTTATTCCAATGCAGATGGTAAGTTGATGACTGTTCAGTATTTAGGAAATAACAAAGCTCTGGTATATGCTCGCAACGATAATGCACCTATTAGCGACAAAGCTGCTGCTGCAGGAATAAAGAAACCTACAGTTATTGATGCATTCTCACATTACTATGCCATCATTGACCTTACTACTGGAACCAAAACTCGCCTGAGCTACAATGGCAAAGAAATTGCTTACAGCGGTGGCCGCTTCTCGCAACGTTCCGTTATCTTTAACGATAAAGCCTACATCGGTGTAGATACAGAAGAGGATGCCAACGCCATTATCTATATATACGACATTAAAACCGGTACCGTAGAAAAGGGAGCAGAAGTGGAAGGTAAATTCTACTTCGACATGATACGTGTCGTTGAAAACGAATAATCATTTCTACTTCTTATGAGAAAGCTATTTATCCTTTTACTTCTTTGCAACCTCCCCCTCCTCTGCTCCGCCCACGAAGGGGAAAACTTCGTAGCAAGCGATATGCTCGCAAGTATGAAACCCGGCGATAAAGCCGCCCTGCTGATGGTACACTTCGGTACTACACACGATGATACTCGTGCCCTAACCATTGACGTTATCAATGCGAAAGCCCGCGAAGCATTCCCTGATTTGGAAATGCGTGAAGCCTTTACTTCCCGTATCATTATCCGTCGTCTTAAAGCACGCGGCATCGAGAAACTAACTCCGCTGGATGCTATGCTCCGTCTACGCAGTGAAGGTTACACACATGTTATTGTACAAAGCTCGAACATCATTGACGGCGTAGAGATGGAGTCACTTCGTCGAGATATGGAGAGTGTACAACCTTTCTTTAAGGAAATCCGTATCGGCACTCCCCTGCTCTATTCAGTGGAAGATGCAGAAAAGGTAGTTGAAATATTGAATAATAGACTCACCAATACGCAAAATCAAAAAGCATCCGCTAAGAAAGGTGAGCATTTCGTACTTGTCGGTCATGGCACCTATACTCCCAGCACCGCCATTTACAGCCAGATGGACTATATGCTAAAAGCTAACGGACTGAGTAACTTCCACGTAGGTACCATCGAAGGATATCCTTCATTTGAAACAATGCTGGCACAGTTGAAAGCCGGAAAGGCGAAACAAGTTACCTTGGTACCATTTATGTTCGTAGCCGGAGATCATGCCAAGAATGACATCGCTGAAGATTGGAAGGAAGCACTCGAAAAAGAAGGCTACACCGTGAATGTCCGTATGGAAGGACTGGGACAAGTACCCGAGATACAGGAAATTTTCATCAACCATATCCGCTTTATGCTGAAACATCGCATACTGGATATCATGGAAAAGAAGGTCGGATATGCTGCCGGAAAAGATGTGGAATAACAAATGAATATCATTAACAAATTAATGTACTCTTTACATAGGATACTGGGCACACTGCTTTGTATCCTATTTCTTATGTGGTTCCTCTCCGCTTTTGTGATGATGTACCACCGCTTTCCACGTGTCAGTGCAAAGGAAAAACTACAAAAGCAAGAATTACTCTCCGCCTCAGGCGACTCACTGCCTGATATCACTTCTGTCCTTTCACGTCTGCCCAAAGGAGAAAAAGTGAGAAAACTCACCTTAGACCGCAGTCTGGGGCAAACAATCTTCCATATCCGTACCAACAAAGGAATACATGAACTTCACCTGACCTCATCGGACACCTTGTCGATAATCGACAATGAACATATCCGGCAAATAGCCGCCTTATGGTCCGCCTCCCCCATTGCATACATTGACACCCTACATACACTGGATCAGTGGATACCTTTTGGTGAACTGAAAAAGGAAATGCCCATTTATAAGATACATTTTGCAGATGATGCAAAAACACAGCTTTACATAAGTTCACAAAGCGGAGAAGTATTACAACTTTCCAACAGGAACGAACGCTTCTGGGCATGGCTGGGAGCTATTCCCCATTGGGTGTATTTCACTTGGCTACGGCAAGACGCCACGTTGTGGAGTAAAACCGTTATTTGGTTATCCGGCATAGGTTGCCTTATGGTAATTGCAGGGATATGGGTTACAGTCGACGTATGGCGCAGGACACGTAAGAGTCATCGCCAAGGATTCTCACCTTACCGGAAGAAATGGTATCATTGGCACTATGTCAGTGGCATTTTTTTCGGAATATTCGTATTGACCTTTACTTTCAGTGGCATGATGTCCGTTGCCGACATTCCAGAATGGATTCATAAACCGGCTTTGAAGAGCAGTCCGCTACGTACACTGCAAGCAAAGGCGCCCCAACCAGAAGATTACACGCTGGATTATCGCACCGTGATTACCAGTTTCCCGGAAGCGCGGCAGATAGAATGGAGCAATTTCCGGAAACATCCCTACTATACCGTTAAAGATGGAAAGGGAGAACAATATATTGATGCTACGGATAGTGTACCACATACTCTGCAACTTCAGGAAAAAGAAATTCGGGAAGGTGTGGAAAGTGTATATGCTGCCGACAGTATTCCGGCACATCAACGTCCGGAGCTGCACATGACACTACTGAACCATTTTGAAACTTATTACCGCGATATGAGTAGTATGTATCGTGGACGAAGTCAACTTCCCGTCTGGAAAATAACGGTGGATGATCCTGACCGGAGTGTTTTCTATATTCATCCCGAAACAGGTATCATTCGTTATGTCAATACATCTTCCCGTTGGAAATACTGGAGTTATACGGCTATGCACCGGATGCGTCTGCCGGGTTTGAATTCAAATACCACTTTACGTAAGACAGTACTATGGATATTACTACTTGGTGGAACAGTAACTTCAGTAACCGGCATAGTGTTGAGCATAAATTATGTTCGAAGAAAATGTCGCAAAAAACAAAAACGCTTACTATGAACAAGAAAAGAACAGGAATAATCCTTGGCTGCATAATCGCCGTGGTCATCGTTTGCTTTGCAGCCTACAATTATTGGTGGGCACCTACCCGCATCCTCATCATCAATCCCCTGCCCGCACAAGCAGCAGACATCGCACTGAATAATGATTGCAGCCATATTCGCGTGAAGTGTATCAAGATGGAAGAAGTGAAAGACCTTTCCGGCTATAATGCCATCATGATGTACGGACGCGGATTGTTTCTGGACGAAACGCAAGTAGCGGAACTGGAACGGGTAGCTGCCAAAGGTGTTCCAGTTTTTACCAATGCGCTAAGACATTTCAACTTCATCGTCAACCACAATATCACCCCTGAACAACAGAAGACCCTGCAAATGTATTTCCAAAATGCTTGCAGGCAGAACTACAGGAATGCTTTGCGTTACCTGCGACACATCTCCACTCCCCATCGACTGGGGGACCGTTCTTTTGGAAATCCCGTAGAATTGCCCAACAACCTGTTTTATCATCAGGAATACGGCCAATACTTCAAAACTCCACAAGAGTTGACTGAATATCTGAAACAAAAGCAACTCTATCACGAAGGTGGGCGCAATCTTGCTTTTATCTCAGGCATCAGTTTTCCTGTGGAAGGTACCCGCGCCCATGTAGATACCCTGATCTCCCGTCTGACACAGGCAGGTTTCAACATTTATCCCATCACCGGTAGCGGTAAGGGACGCGAAGACCTGATACGTACCCTTCATCCCGACGGATTGATTTATCTGCCTATGGGACGTCTGGGAAATGACTCGCTCATTAACTGGTTACATCAGGAAAATATTCCCCTCTTCATGCCTTTCCCACTGGTACAACCGCGTGAAGAATGGCTGAATCCCAACGTACCCGTAAGTGGAGGTACACTGACGGCACGTGTAGTAGTACCCGAAATAGACGGAGGCATGGCCCCCTTATGTATTTCCACACAAAATGAGAATGAAGAAGGCTACATTCTGCATACACCGGAACCGGAACGGATGGATGCCTTAGTTGAGCATATCAGCAAATATATGTCTCTTCGCGATAAATCCAACAAAGACAAACGCGTCGCCATCTGCTACTTCAAGACACCCGGTAAAGATGCCTTGCTGGCAAGCGGTATGGAGGTGATTCCTTCTCTTTATAATTTCCTGAAACGCTTGCGCAATGAAGGATATGACGTAAGCAACCTGCCTGCCACCGTAGAAGAATTCGGAAACAGGATATACCGTGACGGTTCTGTCATGGGTTCGTATGCCAAAGGGGCACAGGAACAATTTCTGAAAACAGCACACCCTGTATGGCTGTCTACCGGACAATATGAAACCTGGGCAAAAGAAGTGATCCTGCCGGAAAAGTACAAGGAAGTGACTGACCGTTATGGAGACGCTCCCGGCAATTTATTAGCCACGGAAGACAGTATCGCCATTGCCTGCCTGCGATTCGGCAATGTGTTATTGTTTCCACAACCCCGTCCGGCATTGGGAGACGACGATTTCAAACTGGTACATGGCATGCCCGTAGCGCCGCCTCACAGCTATCTGGTACCTTATCTGTATATGCAGAAAGGTTTTAAAGCGGATGCACTGATACACTTCGGCACACATGGAAACCTGGAATATACCCCGGGAAAGAATGTGGGTTTATCACAGGCGGACTGGTCGGAAGCACTGGTAGGTAATCTGCCGCATTTCTATTTCTATACTACGGGAAACGTAGGAGAAGGCATTATTGCCAAACGGCGTACACATGCTGTACTCGTCACTCATCTGACTCCGCCTTATGCGGAAAGTGGCATGAGACAGCGATATAACCAATTACTGGAAGATATTCATAAGCTTCTGGATGAAGGAACGGAAGGACATCGTATGCTGGGAATGCGCGTCAAGAAAGAGACTGTTCGTCTGGGACTTCACCGGGACCTGGAACTGGATTCCGTACCGGACAAACCCTATACTGCCGAAGAACTGGAACGTCTGGATGCCTTTACCGAAGAAATAGCTAATGAGAAGATGCTGGGTGCATACTACACGATGGGTGAACCTTATTCGGAACGTGACTTACTGCAAACCACCCTTGCCGTCAGTGCAGATGCCCTGGCTTACGAAACGGCCAAAGCTGACCGGGATAAAGGCAAGATTACTACGGAACAATTGCAAGACTTTACATATATAGCCCACCATTATCTGCCAACGGCAAAAAAACGACTGACGGCTATGTTACAGAATCCGCCTCGTGATACGGCTGCCATTGCCCCGGACCTTCGCCCCGCATTGCGCTATCGCGAACAACTAATAGCTTCTACTGCCAATGAATTCAACGCAATGGTGCGTGACCTGAATGGAGGAACAGTTCTGCCCGCTCCGGGTGGAGATCCGGTATTGAACCCCAATGTACTGCCCACAGGAAGAAATATGTATAGCGTAAATGCTGAAACAACCCCTAATCCACGTGCATGGGAAGACGGAAAACGCCTGGCGGAAGCAACCCTGAAACAATACACCGGCAAGCATGGGGAATATCCGCGGAAAGTGAGCTATACTTTCTGGGCAGGTGAATTTATCACAACCGAAGGAGCTACGCTGGCACAAGTCTTCTGGATGCTGGGTGTGGAGCCTGTACGCGACGGACAAGGACGCGTAGTAGATTTGAGACTTGTGCCCAGCGAAGAACTGGGGCGACCACGTATTAATGTAGTGATACAAGTCTCAGGACAGCTTCGCGACATAGCCGGCTCACGTCTGAAGTTACTGACGGATGCGGTTCGCCTGGCATCGGAAGCAAAGGACGAAGCATATCCCAACTATGTGGCATCGGGAACAGTGTTACAGGAAAAGTTACTGGTGGAAAAAGGGACTTCTCCAAAACGTGCACGGGAAATGTCTGTGATGCGTGTATTTGGTCCTGTCAATAGTGGTTACAGTACAGGAATCATGGGATATACCGAGCATAGCGGATCATGGGAGGATGAAAAAGAAATCGCCCAAGGGTATCTCAATAATATGGGTGCCGCTTATGGTGATGAGGATAACTGGGGAGAGGTTCAGAAAGATTTGTTTGCCTCTGCCCTCTCCGAAACGGATGTAGTGATTCAGCCGCGGCAGAGTAATACGTGGGGACCTATTTCATTGGACCACGTATATGAATTCACCGGCGGATTATCTCTTACTGTAAAAACACTGACGGGTAAAGAACCGGATGCTTATATGGCCGATTACCGTAACCGTACCAACCGCCGTATGCAGGAGACCAAAGAGGCTATTGCTGTGGAGACGCGGACTACGATACTGAATCCGACATTCATACAGGAACGGATGAAAGGCGGTGCAGGTTCGGCACAAATGTTCGGAGAGATTTTCCGCAATATCTTTGGCTGGCATGTAATGCGTCCGTCTGCAATGGATAAGGAGATTTTTAATGACCTGTACCGGATGTACATTCAGGATGAAAATAAACTTGGAATACAGGATTATTTTCTTCGGGTGAATCCGGCATCCTATCAGGCTATGACTGCGGTGATGCTGGAAAGTGCACGGAAAGGCTATTGGAAAGCAAGCCCTGAACAGTTGAAAGCAACAGCTGCACTGCATGCACAGATAACCCGTGAGAAGGGTGCCGCCTGCACGGAGTTTGTATGCGACAATGCCCAATTACAGTCGTTCGTTGCGGATAATCTGGATGCGAAAGAGAGACAGGAATTCAATCAGGATATGAAAGCAGTATATGAAGCCGCTTCGGCCAATGGAAAAGATGTAGTATTGAAAGAAAAGAAGCTGACACCGGAACAGGTAGCACAGAAACGTACGACAAACGGATTAGTGATTGGAGGCGTGGTACTGGTGGTGTTCATTGGACTGGTTGCATTAATTAAAAGAAGAAAAAGTAAATAACTTCATAATGATTAGTGTTTAGTGATAAGTGATTAGCACCATGCGGAGTAATAGTGCAGCCACTAATCACTTATCACTAAACACTAATCACTAACAATTTACCATTCACCCAATAACTATGAATTACGTCATTCCCATATTAGCAATCTTCATCACCCTCAGCTTCCTGCTGAAGGTCGGCTTCTATCCCCGTTGGGGAACGTGGCTGACAGCACTATGTTGTGCCCTATTTGTTTTACTCATTACCCCTTGGGTAACCGAGCAATCTAAGACAGCAATAGCAGCCTTTTTTGCTTCCCGGGAGAAAATGCTGAATGTATCTGTTTGCATCACACTGGAAGCCGCCATCCTGATAACATTTTGCTTCGATTGCTTCTCCGGAATGCGTACAAGAGACACTGCATTCAAACGAAGCATCACCTTCCTGCTCCACCTTTACCCCGGTTTATTGATAGGTGGCGTACTATGCAATGTACTGGCTGAATTATTGTTCTCTTTTCCGGGCATTGATTTCAATATGCTCTCGTGGATAGTAGCCACCACCACATTCTTACTTATCGGTATCGGTGCCCGATTACTACAAATCCTATTGGGAGATAAAGCCCTGCGCTTCGAAATCCTTTTTATCGTAAACATATTCATAGTCGTACTGAGCATCATAGCTACCGGCTACTAAATAAACAGTAACTACTAAAATTATAAATATCATTATGGAAACCATCTCAAACTCACTCTTCTGGATATCCAACGGACTACTTGTTCCGGTCATCGTATTATTACTCCTGTTCTTCCTCCGCGCCATTATCCTTGCCGGAGGTTTCTTCGGAGAATTCTACCAACGGATGAAACTGCAAAAGCAACTCTCCGAAATGTTGGAAAGCATCACTCCTGAAAACATTAACGAACAGTTGCAGAGCTTGCCCCAAGCCGGGAAACAACCTATGCTCCGTTGTCTGAAAAAGCTTGCCGAGCACCGTGATAACGCCGCCTACTGCGAACGCCTGCTTGCCAACTTCGAAGTAGACGCCGAAAAAGAGTTGGGACGCTCACGCACTTTCATCAAACTCGGCCCGATGCTGGGACTGATGGGAACACTGATCCCGATGGGTCCCGCCCTTGTCGGGCTGGCTACAGGAGATATTTCCTCAATGGCTTACAATATGCAGGTAGCCTTTGCCACCACCGTGGTCGGTATGGTGATTGCCGCAGTCGGCGTCATTACTCTGCAAGTGAAACAACGCTGGTATGCCCGTGAAATAAATGATCTGGAATATCTGGACAAGACTCTGCGAAACAAAACCAATGAATAACCTTCAGCCCCATAAAAAAATATGAAACGAAACAGACTGCTTCACAACCAAACGGACTCCGACCCGATGGGTACGGTAGCAAACCTTTTTGATGTAGCCATGGTCTTTGCCGTCGCACTGATGGTTGCCCTCGTCTCCCGCTTCAACATGACCGAAATGTTTTCCAAAGAAGACTTTACCATGGTAAAGAATCCCGGAAAAGAGAATATGGAAATCATTACGAAAGAAGGGCAGGAAATCAAACGATACACTCCCAGCGAGGAACAGGAAACTTCCGGCAAGCGAGGGAAAAAAGTCGGTGTAGCCTACCAACTGGAAAGTGGAGAAATTATCTATGTTCCGGAATAACGATAGATATCCGTCACCCTTTGAATAAAAGTTAAAGAGTCCATACCTATAAACAAGGGTTTTTAACAATAGAAATACCCATCAGTGGGTATTTTCTTGCCCTCATCTTCCCCATATCTTTGCATTTCCAAACAAACGATAATTTTATGATAAAGCAAAGATTATTAACGACTCTCTTAATGGGAAGTATCGCTGCCGGTGCATGGGCACAGGCTGATAAAGGTGAAACTTCCGTAGATAAAACTGTGGATTTGAATCCTGTAGTAGTAACCGGTACGGGTACGCACCAGCGACTGAAAAATACTCCGGCACCGGTATCCGTCATCACCGCCAACGAGATAAAACGTGCCGGAATCACGGATTTCCAACAAGCCATGACCATGATGGTTCCCTCTCTCTCCTTCTCCCCGAATGCCATGGGTTCGTATCTGATGATGAACGGACTTTCCAATAAATACGTACTGATACTGATTAACGGACGTAAGGTCACGGGAGATATCAGCGGTAATATCGACATCAGCCAGATAGACATGAGCCGTGTGAAGCGTATCGAGGTTTTGAACGGAGCTGCTTCTTCGCTCTATGGTTCGGATGCGATTGCCGGTGTTATCAACATCATCACCAACCAGCCGAAAGATGAAATCTCCTTCACCACCAACAGCCGCTATACAAGAAAGAATCAGTTTTCACAAGGCCTCAACCTGGACATTGCCAAAGGAAAGCTCGCCTCTTACACTGCTTATAAATACGATCACTCGGATGGCTGGCAGAACAGTGGCCTGACCGTAGACAAGAATGATGACCTGATTGAAACCCTCGATCAGCTTTCCATCGGCTACAGCATGAATAACTTTTCTCAGCAATTCACCTACGATGCTACGGAAAAACTCTCGTTCTATGCCAACGGCGGATATTACTGGCGCATGACCGACCGCCCCGCCAAACGTGACGGCATGACAGGCGGAAATGATTATAATACGCATTACGAAGGCTACAACTGGGGTACAGGAGCCAAGTACAGACTGAACAAACGCTCCTCCATCCAATTGGATTATGTAGGCAACAATTATACTTCGCGCTACAAATATATGCTGGCGGCCGGTGATTACCAACCGGGGGACTACGCATTCACCAAAAGACAGAAATTTCATGATGCCGAACTGAAAGGTATCTTCGGTTTCACCACCAACAGTACTACTGTCTTCGGAGTGGACTACCGCAAGGACATTCTTGTTCGTCCCGATGCCGATGTAGACAAGGGAGTATATACTTTGTCGGGCTACGGACAGCATGAAGTAAAACTGTGGGATCACTTCACGGGCATCGTCGGTGCACGCTATGACTATCATGAACAGGCAGGCGGACGTTTCACCCCGAAAGTGGCAGCCATGTACAATATTGGAAACTTCAACGTACGTGCCACGTATGCAGCTGGTTTCCGTGCTCCCGGCGTAGACGAATTGTATTACAGCATGTTCAAGAAAATGGGTAGCAAATACACCATCTCCATCGGTGACGCCGACCTGAAGCCTGAACACAGCAACTACTACTCCATCAATATGGAATACCGCACCAACCGTTTCAGTGCCTCCGTTACGGGATATCTGAATTATCTGACAGATATGGTGTCTTCCAAAGTAACCGCATTCAATGATTTGTCCGCTGAGGCCCAGCAGCAACTGAAAGAAGAATTCCCCGAACTGGCAGACTTATCATCTACCAAGAATGTGAACCTGAAAGAATACATCAATTTTGAAAAGGCTACCGTCCGTGGTTTTGAGGTGAGCTTGTCAGGCAATCCGTTCGCCGGATTTACGCTGAATGGTAACTATACCTACGCTTATGCCCGTGGTAAAGGTGAAGAAGGCTGGCAAAACATTCAACGCAGCATCCGCCACACGGCAACCATCAGTGGAAACTATGCACATTCATGGGGCGACTACACCATGAACCTCAACCTGAACGGCCGTCTGCAAAGCAAATGCTACTATCCGGGAGATGCCGACGGAGATGCTCCGGGTTACGGTATCTGGAACCTGAACACCCGCCACTCCTTCGATTGCTTCAGCAGTTTCTTCCTGGAACCCGGTATCGGTATCGACAATATCTTCAACAAGAGGGATATGAGACCTCTGACGAAGAACTTCACCCTGTACTCACCGGGACGTATGTTGGTGGTGAGTCTGACTTTAAAACTAAAGAATTAACGCATAACAACTTATTATTGACATGAAACATCTTTTCATCACTCTTTGTTTACTGAGTGTGGCCCTCTTCTCCTCTGCACAGGGGGAGAAGACTGCCCTTCTCATTACCCATTACGGAAGTTCGGACCCTGATACACGTGCACTGACGCTCGACGTAATCACCCGTGAGGCAAAAGAAACTTTTCCGCAGTTTGAAGTGCGCGAAGCGTATATCTCTCCCATTGTTCGGCGCAGGCTGGAGAAGCAAGGCGTTCATAAAGACAGTCCGGTAGATGCACTGCTGAAACTCAGAAGCGAAGGATATTCGCGTGTACTGATACAGAGTACAACACTGATTGAAGGAAGTGAAATGACTTCCGTCCGCCGCGATGCGGAGAGCGTGAAACCCTTCTTTAAAGAAATAAAAGTGGGTAATCCATTGCTTTATACAGTGGAAGATTGCGAAAAGGTCATCGAAATTCTGACACAGGAACAGCCCGGAAAGAAAGAGGACGTCATCTATGTGGGACACGGCAATCAATTGCCAAGTACCGCCACTTACGCCATGCTGGACTATATGATGAAAGCCCACGGACTGAAAAACTTCCACGTCAGCACCATCGAAGGTTATCCTACACTGGACGCTACACTGGCACAGTTGAAGGAGACACGCCCGAAACAAGTGACACTGATACCGTTGTTGCTGGTATGCGGCAATCATACGAAAGAAGACATCGTCGGAGTATGGAAACCGGAAATGGAAAAGGCAGGTTATCAGACCAATGTCCGTATGCAGGGACTAGGCGAACAACCCGCTATCCGGAAGTTATATATGGAACACATTGAGGCGTTGCTGAAATAGCTACACCCTTTCCCTCTTATGGCTACACCTTTTGCCCCGGATGGCTACACCATTCCAGGCAAAGGGTGTAGCCCTTTTTACACCCTTTTATACCCGAAATTTAGAGAATAGAATGTATCTTTGCATGATAGAAATATAAGCGATATGAAACAGCCAAAGATAATAGTTGCCGGCATCGGACCGGGCAGCGAACAAGACATTACGCCTGCGGTTCTGGAAGCGGTTCGCGAAGCGGATGTAGTAGTGGGATATAAATATTATTTCCGTTTTATCCAGCCTTATCTCCACCCTGAAACAGAATGTATAGATACGGGTATGAAGCGGGAACGCACTCGTGCGGAACAGGCATTTGAATTGGCAGAACAGGGAAAAACGGTTTGTGTCATCAGTTCCGGTGACGCAGGGATTTATGGAATGACTCCGCTGATTTACGAGATGAAGCGGGAACGGAACAGCAACGTCGAAGTGATTGCCTTGGCGGGTATCAGTGCTTTTCAGAAAGCGGCTTCACTGCTGGGTGCTCCCGTGGGACATGATTTCTGTGTGATTTCCCTTTCCGATCTGATGACACCGTGGGAACGGATCGAGCGTCGCATCCGTGCGGCAGCCATGGCTGATTTCGTAACGGCTGTATACAATCCGAAAAGCGAAGGGCGGTATTGGCAACTCTATCGACTGAAAGAGCTGTTTCTCGCAGAAGGACGCGCTCCGGAGACTCCGGTAGGTTATGTACGCCAAGCCGGACGGGAGGAACAGGAAGTGCATCTGACGACACTCGCTGATTTCAATCCCGAAGAAGTGGATATGTTTACGGTCATCCTGATCGGTAACTCGCAATCTTATGCGTGGAACGGCAAGTTCATTACTCCCCGGGGATATTATAACCGTCCGGATAAGGATGAACAACCGACTAAGGGGATAGGTCAGGACATTATGATACAAAGTTTCCGGACCATTGAGTCGGAACTAAAGAATAAGAATATTCCTCTGGATCATAAATGGGCTTTGCTGCACGCCATCCACACCACGGCTGATTTTGAAATGGAAAAGCTGTTGTATACGGACAAAGGTGCTGTGGAAAAGCTTTATCAGAAAATAACGGACGGTCGGCTGAAAACGATTGTTACGGATGTGACGATGGCTGCCAGCGGTATTCGCAAAGGAGCTTTACAACGGCTGGGGGTAGAAGTGAAATGTTATCTTTCCGATGAACAGGTAGCGGCAATGGCAACGGAAAAAGGGATCACCCGTACACAAGCCGGTATACGTCTGGCGGTGGAGGAACATCCGGATGCCTTGTTCGTATTCGGTAATGCGCCGACGGCTTTGATGGAACTTTGTGATCTGGTACGTAAAGGAAAGGCTGCACCAAGCGGTATTATTGCCGCGCCTGTGGGCTTTGTACACGTACAGGAATCCAAGCACATGGTGAAGCCGTTCATGGAAATACCCAAACTGATAGTAGAGGGACGAAAAGGAGGAAGTAATTTGGCTGCAACGCTGGTGAATGCAATCTTGTGCTACAATGATGCGGAACAGTTAAGGCCAGGACGGGATGTGTAAATAGATACGCTATGATACGAAACTTTATTATTATAGGCATGGACGATAACCGGGAACCTTTCTTCCCGCCCGAAGTGCTGCGGCATATACGGGAAGGAAAAGTATTCTCCGGCGGCTTACGGCATCGGGAGATTGTAGAGAAGTTACTTCCGGAAGGTGCGGAATGGATTTCCATAACAGTTCCACTGGACAACGTCTTCGCCCAATACGAAAACATTTTTGCAGACTTTGAGAAGAAGGCTTCCGATGCATCTATTGTCGTATTTGCATCCGGAGATCCCCTGTTTTTCGGCTTCGCCAATACGGTAAAACGAAAACTGCCCGATGCAAAGATACGTCTCTATCCGGCTTTCAACTCCCTGCAAACATTAGCGCACAGGCTGGTGATGCCCTACAACGATATGCGTACCGTCTCTCTGACAGGACGCCCGTGGCAGGAACTGGACAAAGCACTCATAGAACGTGCTCACAAAATAGGTGTACTGACAGATCGGGAGCATACCCCTGCCACTATCGCCGCGCGAATGTTGGAATACGGATACATCGATTACACGATGTACATCGGTGAACACCTCGGCAATCCCGAACGCGAGCGCATTCGTCGGATGAGTCTTGAAGAAGCTGAAAAAGAGACATTTGAGCATCCGAATAACTTGCTGCTCTGCTACGATACCCGTAGACAGTCAGCTACGACACCCATAGACGATCAGCTACGACACCCGTATACGGTAAGCTACGACACCCATAGCAAGGAAGCTTTCTTCTCTATAGATAGTCAGCCCTCTATAACTGAACAGCCCCGCCCCTTCGGTCTTCCCGATGAACAATTTGCCCACTTGGACGGACGTGCCCGCATGATTACCAAAGCTCCGATCCGCCTCCTTACCTTGCAGGCATTGGAACTGAATCGCCGCCGTGTCTTTTGGGATATAGGTTTCTGCACAGGTTCTGTCTCCATCGAAGCCCGCCTGCAATTCCCGCATCTTACGGTTGTTTCGTTCGAGATACGTCCCGAAGGAGAAGACCTGATGCGCATCAACTCCCGCCGTTTCGGTGCGCCGGGAATCACAGCCTTAATCGGAGATTTCCTGCAAACTGATCTGGGAGCTCTCCCCCGCCCCGACGCTGTCTTTATCGGCGGACACGGTGGAAAATTAGAAAATATACTGGTACGCCTGAAAGAAGTATTGCAGCCCGGCGGTTGCATCGTCTTCAACTCCGTGTCCGAAAGTAGTAAGGAGCTATTTCGTCAAGGAGTTCATGCCGCAGGAATGACCTTACATTCCTCCCTGCGTATCATCATCAACAATTTTAACCCTATAGAAATAATGAAAGCAACGATATGAAAACAGCTATCCTTTTAGTAACAGGCAACAGCCTCACCCTGGCCGAGACACTGCACCAAGAAATGAACGACTCTGAAATATTCACACTCGAACACTTTCCCGGTTGCACTTATATCTCATCCCTTTCCGATTTCATAGAAGAGAATTTCGACGAATATGATGCATTCATCTTCATTTGTGCCATGGGCATTTGTGTCCGCACCATTGCCCCCCATGTAAAAGATAAGCATACCGACCCGGCCGTGATCTGCGTGGACAGCATGGGACGCAATGCCATATCCGTATTGTCCGGTCACATCGGGCAAGCCAATAAAATCACCCAAGATGTCGCCCACATCTTAGGGGCGAATCCCGTCATCAGTACCTTGAGCGACAATAGCGGATTATGGGCTCTTGACACCCTCGGACAAGAGTTCGGTTGGGAAGTTTTGGTAGGTATGTCGCACGCATACTATAAAAATATAGAACTCCTCGACGACGAAGAAGAAAGCGATGAGGAGGAAGATTACAATGAAGAAGAAGAGGAGTACGGCGAAGATGAGGACGAAGAGTACAACGAGGATGAAGATGAGGATGAAGAGTACGACGAGGATGAAGATGAGGATGAAGAGTACGACGAAGATGAGGATGAAGAGTACGACGAGGACGAGGATGAAGAGTACGATGAGGATGAAGAGGATGAAGATGAGGATGATAACAGTATCATACTTCAAATGAGGGACGGCACCAATTACAACGAGAGAACCAAGGAATTCAACGTCATCATTAACCTCTTCGTCAACAAATACCGTACCGCCCTGTTACTCGAAATCCGCGATGAAGGCACTGACTACCTGGAACGTACCCGCCCCCAACACGTCGACGTCTATTACCATCGCAGCGACATGGATCTCAGCCAGTACAAACTGCTGATTATCGTCAGTCCCTTTATGTTCTTCGACCCCGCAATAGCCCACATACAGTATATTCCTAGAATATTGCATGTCGGCCTCGGGCTCGCACTCGATCCCCCCGAATTCGAAGAACTATTCGTCAATCTCGTTGTAGGCGCACCCGGTAAAAACATCTGTGGGCAAGCCATCAAAGAAGTAGCCACCATTGATGTGAAACGCAACGTAGAAGTGATAAAAAAATTACAGAAACTGGTCGACGTCCGCTTCTATACGGCCGAAGAACTGAGTCAGGTAGAAGTTCCCAATCCCAGCACCACCGTACAAAAGTACATGGGCACGCCCAGTGTATGCGAAGCAGCGGCCATACTCTCATCGCATCACGGTGTGCTATATGCCGAAAAATTCAAAGGTCTCAGCAATAAATCCACCTTCGCCATCGCCATCGAGAATGGATACCTACGTCAAGGGCACATCGAAATCGTCGGCGCTGGTCCGGGTAATCCCGACCTTATCTCCGTGCGTGGAAGGCAAATGCTGGAGAAGGCAGATCTTATCCTCTACGCCGGCAGTCTCGTCCCCCGCGAACTGACATTCTGTGCCAAACCGGGTGCTACCGTCCGCAACTCAGCCTCTATGGACTTGGAAGAACAGTTTGCACTGATGAAGAAATTCTATGATGAAGACAAATTCATAGTTCGCCTGCATACGGGCGACCCCTGCATCTACGGTGCCATTCAGGAACAGATGAACTATTTCGACCAGCATCACATGAGTTATCACATCACACCGGGCATTTCTTCCTTCCAGGCTGCTGCCGCTGCGCTGAAGTCTCAGTTTACCATTCCTGAGAAAGTGCAGAGCATCATCCTTACCCGCGGTGAAGGACGCACCCCCATGCCGGAACGCGAACAGCTCCACCTGCTGGCACGCTCGCAAAGCACCATGTGTATCTTCCTCAGCGCCGGCATTGCCGAACAGGTGCAGGAAGAGCTCTTACAGGAATATCCCGAAACCACCCCTGTTGCCGTTTGCTACCACCTTACCTGGAAGGACGAGCGCATCTATCGAGGAGAGTTGAAGGACCTTGCAAAGATTGTGAAAGAGAACAACCTGACGCTCACCACCATGATTGTCGTAGGTGAAGCCATCGACAACCGCGAAGGCCTTTCCCGGCTCTATGCCCATGAATTCAAACATCTCTTCCGCAGATAAGAAGGGAATGATAATGTGATAGGGTGATAAAGTAGCTGTATTATATATCACGGAGTGTTATCCCACTATCACTTTATCACCCTATCACATTATCACATTTTGTTCAACTAAAACCTAAAAGTAATGATATTAATATTAGGTGGAACCACCGAAGGACGCATCGCTGCACGTACCCTTGAAGAAGCTGGAAAACCATTCTACTACTCTACTAAAGGAGACGAACAGGAAGTAACTATGCACCACGGTATCCGCCTGCAAGGTGCCATGGACGAACTGGATTTGGAGCGCTGTTGCCGGGAACATAACATTCAATTACTGGTAGACGCCGCCCACCCCTTTGCCATACAACTGCACCAGACCGTAGAGAAAGTAGCCTATACCCTGAACCTGCTTGTCATCCGATTCGAACGTATTTATCCGCCACGTGACGAAGAACACATCATCTGGTGCGAAGATTTTGAAGATGCCATTCGGCAAATCAAGAAAGAAGATATCTTCACCCTCCTGGCACTGACAGGCGTACAAAGCATTGCCAAGCTAAAGCCTCTCTGGCAGGAAAGTACCTGTTGTTACTTCCGCATCCTTAACCGCGAGAGTTCCCGCCGTCTGGCCGAACGTGAAGGTTTTCCCGAAAAATATCTGCATTACTACCATGCAGGCGAAGACGAACGCATCCTGTTACAGCAACTTCATCCCGAAGCCATATTGATAAAGGAAAGCGGACTTTCCGGAGGATTCAATGAAAAAGTGGAAGCTGCCCTTCAGGAAGGTATCCGCATTTTTGCAATCCGTCGTCCGCCAATGCCCGGAAGTTTTATGATAGTGAACGGTGAGCATGGCCTACGCCGGATGATTGAAAAACATCTGCCCGATTTTTACCCTTTGCGTAGTGGTCTGACTACGGGTACCTGTGCAGCCGCGGCCGCTGTAGCTGCAACCTGGGATATTTTCAATGTTCAACGCCAGCCCCGACCCGAAGAATTCCCTGTTATTCTCCCTAACGGAGAAACCATTTATGTTCCCGTCGAAGAGCAAGAACTCTACCCGCATCCCAGCTGTATAAACGATGACTGGATGCTGGAGGCAGATGCCACTGTCATCAAAGATGCAGGTGATGACCCCGATGTAACTAATGGCATGCAGATCAAGGCCAATGTTGCCGTGCCTTTCCGTTTTGACGATCCAACACCCGCAGAACTTGGTGCTGATGATTATACCGTTATTGTCTGTGGAGGCGAAGGCGTAGGCATTGTTACCCTATCGGGTTTAGGATTGGAAGTAGGAGGACCTGCCATCAACGTTACTCCCCGCAAAATGATTGAAAACAATGTAAAGGCATGCCTTCAACGACTTGGCATTTCCAAACAACCCAATCCTTTTGCTGTCACTATTTCCGTACCGGGTGGCGAAGAAATAGCCCGACGGACTTTTAATCCCCGTCTGGGTATAGAGGGTGGTATTTCTATCATCGGAACTTCGGGTATCGTGAAACCTTTTTCTTCCGAAGCATTTGTAGATTCCATCCGCAAATCCATGGAAGTAGGTCGGGCAACAGGAAGCCCGCGCATCGTCCTTAATTCGGGTGCAAAGAGTGAAAAATATGTCCGGAGGTACTATCCCGAACTGCCTGCACAGGCATTTATTCATTACGGAAACTTCATTGGAGATACGATAAAGATTGCCGCAGATTTGGAAATCAAAGCAGTGACTTTGGGTATCATGATAGGAAAAGCCGTGAAGCTGGCAGAAGGCAATCTGGATACGCACAGTAAGCAAGTGACGATGAATAAGGATTTCTTACGTGAAGTGGCCCTTTCTGCCGGATGCGGAGGAGAAACACTTGCAGTTATCGAAAAGATAACTTTAGCCCGTGAGTTATGGTCATTGCTCTCTGCCGAAGATTTGCAAGCTTTTGGCTCCCGTTTGCTCGAACTGTGCCATCAATATTGCGACCCGTTGCTACCTGAAGGAGAACTGACTATTCTGCTCATTAGTGAAGAAGGGAAAACAATTACATAGAATAAAAAAACAGGTTTTACATGTAGTCTGTCAGGCTGAAAGCCCTACACTATATAATGAAAGTCCTTCAGGCTACATGCGAAACTTAAATTAAAAAGCTTAAATATGAAACACCCCCAAATAATCCTCGTCACCGGTGCTTCTTCCGGTTTTGGAAGAGTCATTGCTACGCAGTTGGCTGCACAAGGACATATAGTTTATGGCTCCAGCCGGAAAGCAGTTTCCGATAACTCCGGCTTCAAAATGTTGCAATTGGATATTACTGATCCTGCATCGGTAGCCAATGCCATATCTACTATCCTGAAAGAGCAAGGCAGCATCGATGTACTTGTCAACAATGCCGGGATGGGCATCAGCGGAGCTATCGAACTCACTACCGAGGAGGAGATACAACACCAAATGAATACGAATTTCACGGGTGCCGTCCGTATGTGTGCGGTGGTGCTGCCTTTCATGCGCAAAGCAGGACACGGACGAATCATAAATATCAGTTCCATCGCAGGTGTCCTTGCCGTTCCTTTTCAAGCCTTCTACAGTGCATCCAAGTTCGCGATTGAAGGATATAGTGAAGCGCTTTACCAGGAAGTAAAACCGTTAGGCATCCAAGTTTGCGTAGTCGAACCGGGAGATTTCCAGACTGGTTTCACAGCGCAACGGCAAGTGTGCCAGACTTCCCTCTCCCATGCGCAATATGGGGAGAGTTTTGCAAAAGCCATGCGAAACGTAGAACAATCTGAAAACAATGGTTGCCGACCGGAAAAGTTAGGCAAAGCAATCTGCAAACTGGTAAATAGCCGCCGCCCTGCTTTCCGCACAAAAGTCGGTCCGTGGGAACAAGTATTCTTTGCACGCATTAAACCTATGCTACCGTTTAGTCTGGTAGATTGGCTGATCAGGAAATTCTATTAATTAGCTGTGTAGCTCATCCCCTTTGGGCAAAACTTTATAGAATAACATTTTGTGTGTTCTTTCCCAAACACTACCTTTGTGGCATACCCATTCAAAAAGCATGATTCCGTATACAATGAATGAATTACATGAGCGAATTGATAAAGCAGAAAAAGCGATCATCGAAGGAAATGTGATTGATTCTGAAACAGAAGACGCCAAATTAGCAGACTTCATGCGCACACTATGAAAATAAAGACTTATCCTGAAGCTACTCAGGAGCTACGCAAGATTGCCGCTTTTTGCAAACAGCAATGGGGAATTGAGATTGCACACAGGATGTATGGGATCCCCGTCGTGAGCCGCTCGGAATATAGCGCAGCCACTCGTAACTTGTAACTTGTAGCTCGTAGCTAACTAATATTCTCCCAACAGGAATTGTATGTAATCATATAATTTATATCTTTGCGAGCAAATAAACATCAACCCCTTACAAGGTTCAAGTAATGAAACAGACTATTCTCACTATTTTCTTTGCAATCATAGCATTGGGAGCAAATGCCCAATCCCCTATCTCCTTCCAAGTAAAAGCCGGAGTCGGTACCTCCAACTTCAATGGAGAAAATGTAGAAAGTGATACACGCATCGCCTACAAAGTAGGTGTCGGCATGAACTATGAACTCAACCGCACATGGGTGTTTCAACCATCACTGAACTTTGTATCGATAGGTGCCCGTGAAGAAGTGGAATATGTAGGAAAAGTGAACATGAATGAGTTGTATATCCAGCTCCCCATCATGATGGCCGCCCGCCTCAACCTTGGAAAGAATTACAGTGCTTCCCTGAGTGCCGGTCCGTATATTGCCTATGGCGTAGGCGGAAAGACATCCGGTGAGATGGAGGAATATGATTACAGTAGTGAATACAACCCTAACAGAAGCTACAGATTCCGCATAGATACTTTCGGTAACCGGATAGATGACAAAATGGGAAACAAACGCTTCGATGCCGGCCTTATGTTCGGCCTCAACATCGAATATCACAAATTCATATTCGGAGCAGAGCTTCAGTTGGGAATGATCAAGGTAAACGACCAGTTGGATAACCTACTGCAATCATCCGGCATTGAGAAATTCTCTCCCAAGAATCTCGCTTCGTTCTTCACCGTAGGATACCGGTTCTGATTTACAACAGCTCCGCCTGCTTTCGTTTCATTTCATTCAGTACACTGCATGTCAACGGTATGGCAAGAATGAAAGTCAGAAGATCAGCAGTAGCCTGACACATTTCCACACCCTGCAAACCCAGATAATGAGGCAGGATAAAAATCAGCGGAATAAAGAACAATCCTTGGCGGGCAGAAGAAATAATGGTGGCCTTTACCGGTTTACGAATCGTCTGCAACATCATATTGCTCATCACAATCCATGAACCCAACGGGAAAGTAATGAACTGCCAACGCAAGGCAGCAGCCCCTACTGCAATTACATCCGGGTCTCCCTTACGGAATAAAGAAACAATATCCTCCGCAAATCCCATGCCTGCCAGCGCACACACCAACAAGAAGATGAATCCCACCTTTACACAAAACCAGAATCCCTGACGAACACGCGCATACAATCCCGCACCGTAATTGAAACCGCATACCGGCTGGAAACCTTGCCCGAAACCTATCAGGAAAGCATTAATGAACATTGCAATACGGGTGACAATAGACATGCCTGCAATAGCCGCATCTCCATAAGCCCCGGCAGCCACATTCAGCAAGATAGTAGCTACACTCGCCAATCCCTGACGGGCAAGCGAAGGAGTACCACCGCCGATAATTTCCTTAATGAAAGCTAATGAAGGTGTGAAGTTCCTGAAACGGACACGGATATTGCCACCCTTTCTACACATATACAATAACAGGGAGAAACTACATATCTGACTGAT
The DNA here is from genome assembly GCF_003474285.1 of Bacteroides sp. AF39-11AC. Classification (NCBI taxonomy): domain Bacteria; kingdom Pseudomonadati; phylum Bacteroidota; class Bacteroidia; order Bacteroidales; family Bacteroidaceae; genus Bacteroides; species Bacteroides sp. AF39-11AC. The sequence continues at coordinate 25,862 of NZ_QROH01000008.1, forward strand.
TACCGTAGCCAACGCGGCCCCCGATATCCCCATATCGAAGCCAAAAATCAGGATAGGGTCCAGTATCACGTTAATCACCGCACCCGATACGATTCCTACCATCGCATACGCTGCATTTCCTTGGAAGCGAATCTGATTATTCAATACTAACGAAGCAGTCATGAAAGGTGCGCCCAGCAATATGATGCCCAGATATTTCTCCGTATAAGGCAGGATAGTAGGTGTAGAGCCCAATGCCAGCGACAATGGAGTAAGGAAGATAAGTCCCACTACTGCCAGAAATATACCCATAAACAACGCCCAGAAGAAGCCGGTAGCCGCCATCTTCTCTGCATTCCCAGTCTCCTGCGCACCGAGTTTCCGCGAAATATAGTTCCCCGAACCGTGTCCGAAGAAAAAGCCCACCGCCTGAATAATGGACATGACCGAGAACACAATACCTACAGCCGCCGTAGACTGGGTATTGATCTTCCCCACAAAGTACGTATCCGCCATATTATAGAATGACGTAACCAACATACTGATAATCGTAGGTACAGCCAATGATACTATCAGACGGGGTACCGGGGTAGTAGTCAGATAGAGATAATTATCTTTTGTCGAATGTCTCATAGAATCTTTACAATCTCTGCAAGCAGTTCATCAATGGTTCGCACAGTCACCGCTTCGCCGTTTACGGGGTGCAGTACAAAAGTACCGTCTCCTTTCAAATCTCCCGTTTCAATATAAACGTCCGACTCCACGTTTCGGTTTGCCAGAATACCATTTCTTTGCAAAGCTTTCCGCACCATAGCGTATTTTTGTCCGTGCCCGACAATACGGATCCGGGAAGTATACTCATTGTTCACCCGGAATAATCCTGTCTCCAGATCAAACACAATTCCTTTACGGGCAAAGAAACTACTGAGGGTTCCATCCAGTGAAAGGTCTTCGGGAGTTCCGATAGTCACCCCGTTCACCTTATCCATCAACCAGATTTTATCCGCAATCTGCAAGGCAAGTTCCAGATCATGGGTAGACAGGAAAATAGTCTTATCTGTCTGCCGGCTCAACTGATGGAGCAATTGCATCATTTCCACTTTACTCGGGAAATCAAGAAAGGCAGTAGGTTCGTCCAGGAAAATCACCGGAGTTTCCTGAGCCAGTGCCTTGGCAATCATCACCTTCTGCCGTTCACCATCACTCAGTGTATGCACCATGCGATGTGCCAGGTGAGATATCCCAACCAGGTTGATAGCATGGTTCACGACCTCTTTATCTTCTTTGGAGAGTGTTCCCCAGAAACCGGTATATGGACTGCGTCCCAGACCGATAAGTTCCACAGAAGTCATATTGCGGATGTCGCACTTTTCAGTCAGGACTACACTGATCACTTTTGAAAGCTGTTTGTCCGTATAAGAGCCAATCTCTTTTCCCTGTATACGTATTTCACCGGATAACTTCGGTTGAAATGCGGAAAGTGTACGCAACAACGTAGACTTCCCTACCCCATTTGCACCCAGCAGACAAGTCAACTCCCCGCTATTGATTCCGGCACAAATATCGCTTGCCACGACTTTCACATCTCCTTTACCGGGATAGCCAATGGATAGTTTCTCAATATGTATAGTTTCCTGTTTCAAGACCTCTTTATTTTCAATTCTCAATTATTCTTCCAGTTCCCCTTTGCGTTTCCTGAAGAGCACGGATGCCACCACCGGAGCACCTACCAAAGCAGTCACCGAGTTCACCGGCAAAGCTCCTTCAAATCCCGGCATGCGGGCTATGAGGTTGCACACCAACGCCAACGAAGCCCCTACCAGCAATGTGGCAGGCATCAGTATCCGATGATCGGATGTATGAAATATAGCCCGGCAAAGATGGGGAACAGCCAGACCGATAAACATAATCGGACCGCAATATGCCGTCACAATTGCTACCAGTACACCTGAACAGGAGATCACCAACAGGCGTGCCCGCTTGATGTTCAGCCCCAGGTTCCGTGCATACCCATCGCCCAGCAGCAACAGGTTCATTGTCTTTATCAGCAGAAACGAGAGTGGCAACAAGACCGCCATGATACAGACAAACAGTATCATCTGGTCACCCGACACACGGGCAAAACTACCCAGTCCCCAAATGACGTATGCACGAATATCTTCCTCCACACTGAAATATTTCAATACGCCGATAATGGCACTTGCCACATAACCAATCATCACACCGATAATCAGCAGCGTCACATTTCCCTTTACTTTCTGCGAAACGTATACGATAAGTGCCATCACGGACAGTGCTCCGATAATAGCTGCAATAGATAACGCCACTTCTCCCATATATCCGAGCTTGCTCAGTGCCACACCACCCATCGCTCCCGATAGCAATACCACACAAGCTACTCCCAGGCTGGCACCCGAACTGATACCCAACACCGACGGTCCTGCCAGCGGATTCCGGAAAACCGTCTGCATCTGCAAACCACTCACCGATAATCCCGCTCCCGCCACCAATGCCGTCAATGCCTGCGGCACACGGGATTTCCAAATGATATTCTGCCAGATAATAGACTCATCCGTATTCCCCCATAAGATGTTCCAGACGGAACGAAAAGGGATGTGGACAGAGCCTAACAGCAGGTTCAACAAGAAAAACAGGAATATGGATGCCAGTATCACCAGCATCAGGAGCAGTGTCGGTCTTTTCATTGCAAACGTGCGTAGTATTTCGGTTGGTAATCAGGTAACAGATTGGGATGGAATGCATGAATCAAATCTTCCAGCACCACTTCCGGTTCCATCGGCATACTTTCATAGAAAGGTTGCTCGCGCATATTGCAATAAATTACGCCTTTGTCACGGAATGCACGGAAGTCGGCATAACGGGGATCAAGGGACTTCAAGGCATCGTAAGAGAATGTACCGTCGTAGCTATTCACAATACGCCAGTAATCGGCACTCTCCGCCTGGCTGTATACAGTTTCAAAATCCAGTGTAACACCACCGGAACGGGGATCATCTTTCAAGAAGTAATCGGCTCCCGCATCACGGAACAATTCGGCCAAAAAGCTTTTACCACCTACTGCATACCAGTTTCCTCCACGTATCTCACCGCTAAATACTACCGGACGCTTCTTCACATCGGCAGCCAGTTGTTTCAGGTCATTATAATGCTTTTCTATAGCAGCAAACTTTTCATTCGCCTCCTCTTCCTGTCCGATAAACAAGCCGATGAATTTAATCCATTCCGCCTGTCCCAGCGGAGTCATTTCCTTATATCCCAGGTGCGGAACCAAAGGTATTCCGATTTCACGCATCGTATCATATCCGCCACGCTTGAAAGGGGAGATAAAGATGACATCCGGATTCACACTCATGATCACTTCATTATCAAAGTTACCTTCAATTCCTATTTTAGCCGTCTTACCCGACTTCAGGCGCTCATTCATTTCTTTATTGAACAAATGTCGCGTACTGGTAATTCCCACTACCTTATCGCAGGCTTCCAGTTTGATGAAATTGGATAATTGTAAAGAAGTCATGCAAATGGCACTACGCACAGGTGTTTCGATCACCGTATAATCAGAAGGAATTCCTTCAGGTTTCGTCCCCCGGGGCACCAACGCATAATGGAAAGTATTACTGCTTTCATTTTGAGGATCGCACAAATCTACCAAGCGGACATGGTTGGGAAGATATTTCACCTCAAAACCTTGGGCGTAGACCGGATAAATAGAGTCTGTGGCTGATACAGAAGCTGTGGTAGCCTGTAGATCAGTAGGGTTCTGTTTGTTTTTCGGACCGCAAGCCACACATAAAAGACTTAAAAGGGAGACGGTTATTGCAGTAGTTCGTTTCATGACAATAAAGATGTATAGAATTCGGGCACAATATTCGTTATTTTTGGGGAGATACGCAAATACCCGTCCAATAATTTAACCGAATTTGTGCCCGAACACCTACTATATAAAAACGCCTAAAAATTCATCAGATCATTCAACGCTTCGCTCATGCTGGGATGTGTAAATATATAATCACGAAGGAAAGTATATTCCTGTCCTGTCTTCATCACGATTGATACAATATTGATAATCTCGCTCGTTTCCGGTCCGAACAAAGAACATCCCAGAATCTTATTTGTATTGGCATCCACCACCACCTTAAACAACCCGTCAGTCTCGCCTAAAGTACGTGCCCGCGGAATAGCGGCTACCGGAAGTATATTCACCTTTACGTTCAGACCTTTCTTACGGGCTTCCGTCTCACTCAGTCCCACACGCGCCAAAGGAGGATCCATAAATACCGAATAACTCACAGGCTCACGGTCGTCTGTGCGCCGTTCTCCTGCACCGAACAAATCTTCGCGGATAATGCGGTAATCATCCAATGAGATATAAGTGAACTGTAACCCGCCTTTCACGTCGCCAATGGCACGAATGGTCGGATTAGTAGTACGCAGCCATTCATCTACAATAATGGCCCCGCGTTCATTCACTTTCACGCCGGCAACTTCCAGGTTCAACCCCGAAGTATTCGGACGACGCCCAGTTGCCAATAAGATAGCATCTCCTTCCAAGTGATGGATTTCATGAGTTACAGCATCCTCATAAATCACTGTTGCACCCTCCACGGATTGTACCTTTGCGTTGAGATGGAATACAATGCCTTTTTTCTCCAATACGGCCTGTACGCTGGCAGCAACATCTCTGTCTTCGCGGCCAATCAGTTCAGAATACCCTTCAAGTACCGTCACCTTCGAACCGAAGGAGGCATACATGGAAGCAAATTCCAGACCGATATAACCTCCACCCACGATTACCAGCCGCTCGGGAAGTTCTTCCAATTCCATGATGGAAGTGCTGGTGTACACGCGTGGATTCTCTTTTATTCCATCAATAGGCGGCACGATGGTTTCCGCACCGGTATTTATAAATATCTGCGGAGACTGCAATTCAATGACTTCCGTTTCCGTCCGTACCTCCACCACATCAGGACCGGCAAACGATCCGACACCTGTATACACCGTTACATTGGGGTTATCAGCCAGATTATGATAGTTCTTATTCCGCAGGAAGGAAGTCACCTCTTCTTTACGGCCAATGGACTGACGATAATACGCCTTTTTCTCTTCCCACGCAGCCTTCGCCGGAGTTTCCTTAGCCAGGTGTACCAACGTCTTTGTAGGAATACAACCGATATTGATACAAGTGCCTCCATACATGTGATCCGAACGTTCTATAATGGCAACCGTCTTCTGACGTTTTGCAAATTCGGCGGCCAGGGTCTTTCCGCCCTTGCCGAAACCAATGATAATGGCATCATACTTTTTCATATCTCTATTTTTTAAGTTGTTCCAGTACGCTTTTCGCACTGTCTGCTAATATAACAATTGCACCGGCCAAAATGGCTGTATCTTTTATAACTAATCTTCCGGCACCGGTCAATAAAGGAAAACCGAACTCTCCACTGCCCAGATTAGGCACCCATACTTCGGGTGTGGTGACAAGGAAAGAAAGCGTTCCGAGAGTCATGATAATGGCAAGCCCTGCTCCTACCAAGCCCACTTTCGGCCAGAAGATGCCTAGGAATGTAAGAATGCCGATAGTCATGATAAGAATGCCCAGCCCGTGAGAAAAGCCATACGTATTGTTTTCCTTGTGCCACTCATGCTTCACCGCATCAAATTCCCCTTCTTTCAACTTGTACTCCTTATAGTCGGGAGCATCGTGTGTATAGAAGAAACTCATAAAAGGACTGTTTGCCACAAACGGCACGATGCCTTCCGCTTCATAATTCCAGAACTTCAACCCGCCTATCCAAACGAAGATAACCAGAATTGCCACGCGGATAAGATTGATACCTAATTTCTGAGTAGATGCAGCCAGTGTCAGCGCTGCCACGAACATGGATTGTAATTTTGTTTTCATACGATTATTGCATTAATGAATTGTTTTTGTTTTCTGATGCAAAAATCGGGGTTTATGTCGGGCTGTGAAATGGCAATTCTGCCGTATCAGTTGGCAATATTTCCCGTTACGTTCGATTTTCGGAAATCCGATACACTTTCACCGGTCATTTTCTTGAAAAAACGGCTGAAAGTGGACAAATCTTCGAAGCCCAGCAGTTCGCTGATTTCCTTGGCGCTCTTAGTGGTATAAAGCAATAATCTTTTGGCCTCCGCCTCTATCCGTTCATGGATAATGCGCAACGGAGAAGGCACTCCGCAGGAGGCAAACAAATTGGAGAGTGTCTTTGGGGAACGGCATAACAGGTCGGCATAATCCTGTACCTGCTTCTTTTCGCGGAAATGCTGGTCAACCAGAATATAAAAACGGCGGACGATATCAAAGGCTTTTTCCTGTTCCGGCGTGACGCCACACTTTTCACGGGCAATGCGGGTGCAGGTGATAATAAAACGTTTGAGAATGATACGTAACATTTCCTCTTGCAGATTATCGCGAACAGCGGACTCCTGCCGAAAGATACGAATAATGTCATTCAGGTTGGCGGATTGTTCCGGCGAAAGTTTCAGTTTCATCACCCGGGAAGAACCATGAAAAAGGAAACCGTTACAGGATACTTCGTCATCATGACCGAATATGCAGTAGAAATTGCTGTTGAACAGGAAAGTGAGGTACTCTCCCTCCACCGATTTAATTTCAATATGCTGCAAAGGAGTAAGACTTATGATTTCGTCCTGTTCCAACTGTATGGGAATATGGTCTATCTCCAGAGTTAAGGTTCCACCCTGCACCCAAATGAACTTATATAAAGTAGTATCCTGTTGCAGTGCTTTATTTTCATGGAAACAAAAGGTCATTGCCAAATTCCCATTCAGACGGGTATTTAATTGATAATCTATCATGATATGATTTCAAAAAGTGAGAAGAATTTAAATAGTTTCCTCTATTTTCCAGTCCTTCAGTGTCTTTCGTTCACCATCGAAATTAATGCCTACTTTCACTACCGGCAATCCACATAATGCAAAGCGTTCGGGATAATTCTTCAGATTTATCTGATTCATGGCGACCTCTGCACTTCGGTCCAGCTTTAACTCCATCACATAGAGCGTAGTCTGTGTACGAAGTACTATATCTACGCGACCGCGAGGTGTACGCACTTCGACATCCACATAATAGCCAAGAAGGCTGAAAATGATGTAGAACATCTGCTGATAATGTCCTTCATAGTTCGTGTTGTCGCACTGCGGAATAGTAGAAAGAAATGTTTGCAACATCTGCAAGGCCTCGTCCATCCGCCCGTTACGAATGGGAACCGACATCTTGGCTATCATCGTGTTGGTGTTCTGCGTGTACCGTTCCACATAATTGGGCAGCAAGCTGCGCATCAGGCCGATACGAACTTCCTGATTGGGCATATCGAGCAAATAAAGATCAGTCTCCTTATCGTGATTTTTGATGGTGACATAGCCACTTTGATAAAGCAACGGAGTGGCGTTTTCCATTCGTTCCGTGGGAGCGTCAAAATCAGAAGAAAGCACCTCTTCACCCCCTATTGCAGAAGGGAGAACATCAAATTTCTTCAGCATTTCAATCAGATAGGTGGGCGTGCCGCTACCGAACCAGTAAGAGTCCATTTTACCGTCGGCAAAGGCATTCAACAAGCTGAAGGGATTGTAAATATCGGGCGACGGCCAGGTGAAATGATAACCGTCATAATTGCGCTTCAACTGTGCAAGAGCATGCTCGCGGGGCAGTTCCATGCGTGTGGCCAGCCAATCGATGTCACTATCCATCTGTGTCAACATCTCTTCTTCCGTAATACCGCAAATAGCGGAATACGAACTATCCATGCTGACATTTTTGATATTGTTCAGCTCACTGAAAATGGTCAACTGGGAGAACTTTGTGATACCGGTCAGGAAGACATAGCGCAAATAGGGATCACAGGCTTTCAGCGGGCTGTAGAAGTTACGCATCACATTCCGCAGAACAGGCAGATTCCTCTCTTCGTGAACCACATCGAGAAGAGGAGCGTCGTATTCGTCGATAAGGACGACAACCTGCCGACCGGTCTGCTCAAAAGCACGTTGTATCAAGCCGAACAGACGCTGGTTGGGTTTTATTTCATCCGCTTTTCCCACTCCATATATTTCTTCATAAATCGAGAGCTTCTGACTCAACTCCAATTCTAAATCTTCTCTATTCAGATGTTTGGCCGTACTCATGTCAAAATGCAGCACCGGATATTGCGTCCATTCCGCCTCCAGTTTCTCGATAGCCAATCCTTCGAACAAATCTTTCTGCCCATCAAAATAGCTATGAAGCGTAGACACCAGCAATGATTTGCCAAAACGGCGCGGACGGCTCAGGAATAGGTATTTAGAATCGGAATGCGTCATGCGATACATATATTCCGTCTTGTCAATATACAGGTAATTCTTTCTGCGGATTTCCGAGAAAGTCTGTATTCCTATGGGGTAAAGTCGTTGTTGCGGCATCATGTCTATCCTCCTTTTTTGTACATCGGTTCACTGGCAAAGGTACAACATCAATAAATATTTTCCTAATAAAATCCGCATAATTAGAAGTTCACGGACATAGTAAGCCATCGCCAATTACCGGTAATAAGGGAACTTTATTTTAAGTTCATCATCAATAATAAATCGAAACAAAAACAAGCACCCTATTAATAACCGTAAACAGCGTTTTTAAAGAATAACAGAAACGTTTTTAAAGAATGTACCCAACGTTTATTAAAAACGTAAAAGGGGTACTTAAAAAGCAAAAAGCGATAAATACAAACAAAAAAGGCGATAATCCTAATGAGGAAGTATCGCCTTTATCATTTTTCGTATGTTATTATTCCAAGAACGGATATCCCAATTCTAAACAACAAAATTATATTACTAAAACAAGAGAACCGGCAGCAATAATACATATCCGCCAAAGTCCGGGAAAGAAAAATTAGATTTTATCATTTGCCAAATTGTTAGGTTTACTATTAAAGTTATGTTCTCTTCAAAGCCCTACAAATATACTACATCAGGAAGGTGAAGTCAAGTCTTTCAGCCGTTTTTTCCAACTGTTTTCAGACTTTACATGCTAATCTTTTCTGGTACAGGTCATTTGCTTCATTGATCGGCAGACAAGTATATTGATAGCATCAGGTTGGCAAGCAGGCTATTATTGCATTCGGTTCATTAAAAAGTACCGTTGCATCAGAGCGTTTGACTTTAGTAAGCAAGAAAAGGTAGACAAACAAGAAATCGGGTTTTATTTTGTTTTATATTCAGAAAATCCCCAATTTTGCATCCCCATAAAAATTTTTATGGGGATGCTTATCACTAAACACTAACCGTTAATCACTAACAAAATGTCCAACCCCGTCATATTCGTATCTCTCGGTCCCGGTGAACCGGACCTTATCACCCTGAAAGGCTTGAAAGCACTGCAAAGTGCCGATTGTATCTTTTGTCCTGAAACTCGCACCACAAACGGACGGACTTCCTCGCGCGCTGCCGATATACTGCATGCGCTGGATATTCCAGATACTGCCCTCTCCCGCTTTGCATTGCCAATGAATAAGAAACGGGAACAAGCTTTTGCAGCTTATGATAAAGTGTATGGCGAAGCTTCCCTTCTTCATAAAGAAAATAAAAAAGTCTGCATAGTTGCCGAAGGAGATGCAGGTTTCTATTCTTCCGTCCACTATATCTACGAGAAACTGCAAGCCCGCAACATCCCTGTGCAACACATTGCCGGTATCCCAGCCTTCATCGCAGCAAGTGCCTGTGCAGGACTTCACATTGCCAGCCAGGAGGAACGCCTGACCGTCATTCCCGGTATCATTACCGCCGAAGAAATAGAAAAACACATGAAGGAAAAGACTACTATTGTCATCATGAAACTTTCCCAATGTACTGAAGAAATTCGCCGTTGCATTCATCTCCATCCCGAATATGATTATCACTATTTCGAGAACGTAGGAACAGAAAAAGAGAAATATCTGCATGATACAGAGCTGATTTCGGCACTCTCTTTCCCTTATTTTTCACTATTAATCATACGCCACAGCACCTTCTGAGGCGCATTTAATACAATTTCGCACATCATTGGATTAATTTTCACAAAAATGCCTTACCTTTGCCCACTGTGTAATACAAAAGATTTATAGACATGAAAAGACTTACATTGTATATGTTTATGCTCGTACTGAGCATTGGTTACGTTTCGGCACAGGGGAAAGCTGATATCAAATTTGACAAGACCACACACAACTTCGGCACGTTTTCCGAAAACGATCCGGTGGTAAGTTGTGTATTTACATTCACTAACGTGGGCGACGCTCCGCTGGTGATACATCAGGCCGTAGCTTCCTGTGGATGTACAGTTCCCGAATATACCCAGGAACCCGTATTGCCGGGCAAAACCGGAACCGTTAAGATTACTTACAACGGAACAGGTAAATATCCGGGACACTTCAAAAAGTCCATCACTTTGCGCACGAATGCCAAAACAGAAATGATGCGACTCTTTGTAGAAGGAGATATGACACCGAAAGATGCAAAATAAGCATCTTTATATATAAGAATAAAGGAGAATTTTTCAATTCTCCTTTTTTTTTGCTTTCTTTGAAGCTGATTTGGATAAAATAAACAATTAATTGACGACATAATAACTATAAAACATAAAAGCAATTAAGAAACTATGAAACAAGAAGAAGAGAAATTGACCGGTCTGCCGGAAAATGCATTCCGCGAACTGAAACCGGGCGAAGTCTACAACCCGTTGATGAGCCCTGACAAGAAGTACCCGGAAGTTAACCTTTGGTCTGTATTATGGGGTATCGCTATGGCTATCCTCTTTTCGGCTGCGGCAGCCTATCTGGGATTGAAAGTAGGACAAGTGTTCGAAGCAGCCATTCCCATCGCAATTATTGCCGTGGGCGTATCAGGCGCAGCCAAACGTAAGAATGCGTTAGGAGAAAATGTCATTATCCAATCCATCGGCGCCAGTTCCGGCGTTATCGTGGCAGGTGCCATCTTTACCTTGCCCGCCTTATACATTCTACAAGAAACTTATCCGGAAGAAATCACAGTTACTTTCACCCAAGTATTCATCAGCTCTCTGTTGGGAGGTGTGTTGGGTATTCTCTTCCTCATTCCGTTCCGCAAATATTTTGTAAGTGACATGCACGGCAAATATCCTTTCCCCGAAGCAACAGCTACCACACAAGTACTGGTATCGGGCGAGAAAGGCGGAAGCCAAGCCAAACCGTTGCTGCTGGCAGGTATTATCGGAGGTTTGTATGACTTCATCGTTGCCACATTCGGCTGGTGGAACGAAAATTTCACCACACGCGTATGCGGCTTTGGCGAGATGCTGGCTGATAAAGCAAAACTGGTATTCAAAGTGAATACAGGTGCGGCCGTACTTGGTTTGGGCTATATTGTAGGTCTGAAATATGCTTCTATCATCTGTGCCGGCTCACTGGCTGTATGGTGGATTATCATTCCGGGAATGTCCATGATCTGGGGCGACAGCGTGCTGAACCAGTGGAATCCGTCAATTGTGGCTACCGTAGGCAGCATGGCTCCCGAAGAAATTTTCAATTATTATGCCAAGAGCATCGGTATCGGCGGTATCGCTATGGCCGGTATCATCGGTATCATCAAGTCGTGGGGTATCATCAAGAGTGCCGTAGGACTGGCAGCTAAGGAGATGGGTGGAAAATCCAATGTAGAAGCCAGCATGAAGCGTACTCAGCGCGATATTTCTATGAAGATTATTGCTATCGGTTCTATTATAACGCTGTTACTGGTATTCTTATTCTTCTACTTCGATGTGATGCAAGGCAGTTTGCTACATACTGTGGTAGCTATTTTGTTGGTGGCAGGTATCGCTTTCCTGTTTACGACTGTGGCTGCCAATGCCATTGCAATCGTAGGTACGAACCCGGTTTCCGGCATGACGCTGATGACATTGATTCTGGCATCGGTAGTGATGGTATCTGTTGGCTTGAAAGGTCCGGAGGGAATGGTAGCCGCATTGGTAATGGGTGGTGTTGTGTGTACGGCACTGTCTATGGCAGGTGGTTTCATTACTGACTTGAAAATCGGTTATTGGTTGGGTAGCACACCTGCCAAACAGGAAGCCTGGAAGTTCCTCGGAACGATTGTTTCAGCTGCAACCGTAGGTGGTGTAATGATTATCCTGAATAAGACATACGGATTTACCAGCGGACAACTGGCTGCTCCGCAAGCTAATGCAATGGCGGCAGTTATCGAACCGCTAATGAATGGCGTGGGTGCTCCCTGGTTGCTTTACGGCATTGGTGCAGTACTTGCTATCGTACTGAATGCATTCAAAATTCCCGCATTGGCTTTTGCATTGGGTATGTTTATTCCGTTACAACTGAACATTCCTCTCGTTGTGGGTGGTGCTGTAAACTGGTACGTAACCAGCCGTAGCAAAGATGCTGCTCTCAATGCAGAACGTGGCGAAAAGGGTACGTTGCTGGCATCCGGTTTCATTGCCGGTGGTGCGCTTATGGGCGTAGTCAGTGCAGCAATGCGTTTCGGAGGTATCAATCTGGTGAATGATGCCTGGGTAAACAATACGTGGTCCGAAGTACTGGCATTGGGTGCTTATGCATTGCTGATCATTTACTTCATCAAGGCTTCGATGAAAACCAAATAATAGAAATACAATGAGAACAATTTTATTTATCACAGCACTGTTTATGTCAACTCTGCTATCTGCTCAGAAGCCCGTTGAGATACCCTTGTGGCCCAACGGTGCTCCTAATACGAATGGCCTGACAGGAGATCAGGAAGACTTGGATGGCGGCCGTGTGGCCAATGTCGTTAATCCTACCATCACGGTTTATCGTCCGGCAAAGCCGAACGGCATGACTATCTTGATGTGTCCGGGCGGCGGATATGCCCGACTGGCCATGAATCACGAAGGCCACGACATGGCATCCTGGTTCAACACACAGGGAATCACGTATGCCGTCCTGAAATATCGTATGCCGAACGGGAACCGCGAAGTGCCCCTCTCAGATGCAGAACAGGCTATCCGCATTATTCGCCAGCATGCCAAAGAATGGAGTATCAATCCGAATCAGGTAGGCGTTATGGGTGCATCGGCAGGAGGACACCTGGCTGCTTCTCTCTCTACACTTTACAGTAGTGATGAAACGCGTCCGGACTTTCAGATATTGCTTTATCCGGTAATCTCGATGGTACCGGGTATTACTCATGGAGGTTCGCGCAAGAACCTTCTTGGTGATAACCCGACCAAGGAACTGGAAGATGCGTATTCTCTGGAACGTCGTGTATCTCCCCGCTCTCCACAAGCTTTCATCGTACTTTCTGCCGACGATGGTGCTGTGCCGCCCATGAATAGTATCGGCTACTTCCTTGCTCTCAACCAACAGAAAGTTCCCGTTTCCATGCACATCTACCCCATTGGCGGACATGGCTGGGGCTTCCGCGATAACTTCACTTACAAACGCCAGTGGACAGAAGAACTGGAGAAGTGGTTGCGTGACGGGGTGAAATTCGAGAAAAAATAATTAATATAGTAACTCAATGAAAAAACTGACTTTTATCACCTGTCTCGCATTGCTACCCTTGGCCCTTCAGGCACAAGAGGACCGTTACGACCAGTTGACCAATCCGAAGTTGACCAGCATCAACAAAGAGGCTCCCCGAAGTACATTCACTTCGTACACTACTGAAGAAGATGCTATCGTTAATAACCGGGCGAACGGTGCCAACCGTCTATCCCTCAACGGGAAATGGAAGTTCAATTATGTGGAGAACTTTGCCGACCGTCCCACAGACTTCATGAACGTGCGTACTGAGGTGAACCGTTGGCCGGACATCAATGTGCCGGGTAACTGGGAATTGCAGGGCTTCGGTACTCCGATCTACGTCAACCAGCCTTACGAGTTCTGTTCTAAGGGGTACGAACCTTACTGGGATAAGCCTAATCCGCCTTATGTACCCAAAGACTGGAATCCGACAGGTACGTATCGCCGTGATTTCGTTGTTGGCAATGACTGGGATGGAAAAGAAATCTTCCTCAGTGCAGACGGTGTGCGCGGTGCTGCTTTCTATTACATGAATGGCAAGTTTGTAGGTATGAGCAAGGATGCCAAAACTCCTGCCCGCTTCAACGTTACCGCCATGGTCAAAAAAGGCAAGAATATGATTGCCATTCAGGTACACCGTTTCTCAGATGCCAATTATCTGGAATGTCAGGACTTCTGGCGCATCAGCGGTATAGAGCGTGATATCTATCTCTATGCCACGCCCAAAATCCATATTGCAGACTTCAAGGTAGAGACTCCGCTGGATCCTTATTACAAGGATGGTATCCTGCAACTGAAAGTGAAGCTTACGAACGAAAGTGATATAAAGTCTCCTTATGTAGTTTCCTATCGCTTACTTGATGACCAGGATCAGCAAGTAACTCAGTCCTCCACCCGTGTGGAAGGTGATCAGACCGAAGTAGAATTCACGAAAAAAACTCTCCGTGGTGTAAAGCATTGGACGGCTGAAACACCTAATCTTTATACACTCGTCATCAGCCTGAAGCGCACCAATGGCGAAGTAATAGAAGCTACCAGTTGCAAGATAGGTTTCCGTACGATAGAGATTAAGGATAAGCAACTGCTTGTGAATGGCGTGCCTATCCTTGTAAAAGGCGTGAATGTACATGAGCATAATGAATACACAGGACATTACGTTCCGGAAGATCTTATGATCAAGGATTTCGAACTCTGGAAAAAGTATAATGTGAACACCGTACGTACTTGCCACTATCCGCAACAGGAACGTTTCTACGAACTTTGCGACCAATATGGCATGTACGTAATTGATGAAGCAAACATTGAAAGCCACGGTATGGGTTATAACCTCAATGTAGGTGGTACTTTGGGTAACAATCCGTTATTCATGAATGCTCACCTCGACCGTACCATGAATATGTACGAACGCGATAAGAATCATCCATCTGTAATCATCTGGTCACTGGGTAACGAAGCCGGAAACGGACTGAACTTCTACGTTACCTATAATACGCTGAAGATGCTCGATAGCCGTCCTATCCAGTACGAACGTGCCGGATTAGAATGGAATACGGATATTTATTGTCCGATGTACTCTTCTCCCCAATCTATTGAAAAGTATGCCCGGAATAAGGAAATGACTCGTCCGCTTATCCTGTGTGAATATGCTCATGCTATGGGTAACAGTCTTGGCAACTTCCAGGATTATTGGGATGTGATTGAGAAATATCCGATATTGCAGGGTGGTTGCATCTGGGACTGGGTAGATCAAGGCTTTGCCGCCAAGACCAGTGACGGACGCAAATACTGGAATTATGGTGGTGACTACGGCGATACAGGAACTCCTTCCGATGGCAACTTCTGTATCAATGGTGTAGTTTATCCCGACCGCAGTATAAAGCCCCAGACTATTGAAATGGGTAAGGTTTATCAGAACATTAAATTCATTAAGTTCGATCCGCAAACCTGCACAGTGCAGATACGCAATGACTTCTCATTTACTGATCTGAATAAATATGATTTCCATTATGTCGTTCGCGATCATGGAAAAGAGATTTATAAAGGTCAGATGGACAATATCAATGCTGCTCCGGGTAAGACGGCCACCAGTGCATTCCTGCAAGGTATTCCTAAAGAAAAGAATACTACGGGAGATGTACGCATCGAATTCTATGCAACCATACGTAATGCAGAACCTTTCTTACCGGTTGGTACGGTAATTGCACGTGAACAAACTTATGTTCATCCGTTCTTTAAGAAAGAAGTGGTACGCATGGATCCCGCTAAAGTAGATGAAGTCTTTTCACAGGTTGTTTTCAGCGGTGATGATTTTAAGGCAACATTTGATAAACAAAGCGGCTTGCTGACCTCTTATATCTATAAGAAACAAGAGTATATCCATAACGGTCAAGGTCCGCAACCTTTCTTCTGGCGTGCACCTACCGATAATGATTACGGAGCAAAACTTCCCACTCGCCTGAAAGCATGGCGCGAGGCCAGTTACCAGACACCTAAGGCAGAGTCGTTCAATGTTTCTAAAGATGGTGACAAGTCTATTGTAAAAGTTACCTATCGTTTTCCGCAAGTAGATGCGCAGTGGGAAATTACCTATAAAGTCTTTGCCAATGGCATTATCAAAGTGGATAATCGCTTTGTAGCCGAAGGTACGGAAACTCCGATGATACCCCGTGTAGGTTTGCGCATGCAATTATCGGAAATATTAAACGACCTTACTTACTACGGCCGTGGTCCGGAAGAGAACTATCGTGATCGTCGCACTTCCCAGTTTATCGGAGAATATACTACTCCGATAAAGGACTTGTACGAACCGTACATCCGTCCGCAAGAAAATGAGCATCGTACGGATATTTACTGGTGTGCACTCACCACTAAGCAAAAAGCCGGTTTACTCTTCATTGCCGACCGTACGTTTGAACTGAATGCTTCCAACTATCTGCTTGGAAGTCTGGATAGCGGCGAAACCATCGACAATGGTGCTCCACGTACCAACGAAACGAATCATCGTCACCTCACCGACCCACAACCTGTAAAACAGGTAGATATGTTTATCGACTATCGTATGATGGGGGTAGGTGGTGATAACAGTTGGGGAGCTATAGCACACGAACCGTATCTGATTCGTCCAGGTGTAGAAAATGCCATTGAATACGGCTTCTCCATCGTACCATTTGACAAAAAGGCGGATTACAAAAATTTAATCTATCAATATTAAATTTAATCTGTCCAAATTAAGGATTTATGAAAAGGATGTCGTACTTTTGCGACATCCTTTTTTATTTATATTAATAAACGAAAGAACAATGAAAACAATGATTACCCTCCTGTTCAGTGCGCTTTGTGTAGCTACTGTCAGTGCTCAGACAGATGAAAAAGACAATGCCATGCTGAACAATGGAATAAATTTTCTGGATATTCCTTACGTAGCACATACGTTGGAAGTTACCGATGGTGAAGAAGAACTTATCATCAATTGTGATGAAGTGGACTGCACCACTTTTGTAGAATATACTCTTGCTATGACCCTCTCTCCTACCGAAGACGGACAGGTAGCTGAAGGCGATTTTGCTACCAATCTGCAAAAGATCCGCTACCGTGATGGAAAAATCAACGGTTATCCTTCACGCCTGCACTACATTGCAGACTGGGTAAACAATGGTGTTCGTAACGGTTTCCTGGAAGACGTAACGACAGCTTACAGCCCATACACCCAGAAAGTTTCTCTTTCCTACATGTCTTCTCATCCGGAACTGTACAAGCAGCTGAGTAAATCTCCGGAGAATGTAGCAAAAATGAAAGAGATCGAGAAGTCATTGAATGGTCAGGAATTCCATTATATCCCCAAAGATAAGCTACCGTTTAATGGTCTGCCTTGGATAAAGAATGGTGATATCATTGCTATTACAACGAATACTCCGGGATTGGATGTAGCTCATATGGGTATTGCTTTCTATGTAAACGGTAAATTAAGTCTGCTGCATGCTTCTTCTAAAGAGAAGAAAGTGGTTGTTTCGAAAGTGGCTTTAGGACAAATGCTACAGAATAATGATAACTGGACAGGAATCAGAGTGCTAAGGATGAAGAAATAAATCAGAGATGATTATACACAAAGGGAGTTCCAAATTTTTCGAACTCCCTTTTTTTGTTACATCTTCACGCCAACCGTTCCCAGCACTAACCTCACTCCTCTTGCCGCAATAAAACAACACGGAATGCCCACCACACAAACCAATGCCAATCTCATCAAAGGAGAAACCGGCAAAAGCTCCATAATAAACACACAACCCACTACAATTACCGGATGAATAAAATAAGCCGCGTAACTATCAGTGGACAATTTCTGAACCAAAGGCATCGGTTTGTTCCAATGAGCCTTCCCGTATGCTAACAGAAAATAGCAAATACCCACACACATAACAGGTTCCCAAAGGGCATAAAATAAAGCCTGCAAATTCCATCCACCCGAGAATAAATCCATCTGTTCTGAAAAACTACTCATTACAATCAATAAAGAAGGAACACCACAAAGAATTGCTATGAGAAACCAAGGAAATGCATTCTTCACACAGATTTTATCCAACCAGTGATTACGATGCGTCACAATTCCCAACAAATACATACCTATATATAAAGGAAAGAACCCCAGCTGCAATCCTAAAACCTCACTTCCTACAGGAACATAAAGCCGAATGAGGAATGCTGCGGCACCCGTCACTACCATAAATAGAAGAATACCCATTATTGTAGGATATTTCCAATTCAGTGCCAACCGCTTTGTACAAAAATGGCGATAAACAGCATAACTCAATTCAAAAATCAACAGTGTAAATACAAACCACATCGGTCCAAAACCCGGTCTACCCCATACACCGTATATCCAATATATTAATAGAGGATTGACTAGAAAACTATAAATCAAAAGAGGAATACCCAAACGGTTGAGACGATCGTATATAAAAGATTTCATTCCTTTACGATCAAAAGAAAAGGGCATCAGATAGGCAGAGATAAAAAAGAAAAGACTCATAAAATAGGATTGGTCAATGCCCATAGATGCTGAGAGCAAGCCTTGAGTTAGGCCGGTAGTTGTTTCCTTCGATATGTAATACCATCCACCGGAAGCTCCGAAAGCAACCGCAGAATGATGATAGAACACCAGCATAGTAAGGAAAACCCGTAATAAGTCAAGATAATAAAAACGCGTCCGATTCATAGTATTTATATTTATGATTAATAAAAATAGCTTGGAGATATTTTCAAGACTATCTCCAAGCCCCCAGAAAAACTAAAATAACAATCTGTTACCCTCGCATCAGCAATTCCGGGAATGTAAATCCTTGCATGGTATAGCAGATAAAGAAGATGGTAGCACTAACAATCCACAGAATGAGCAATGTCCACTTCAACCCAGATACCATAGGTTGCCAATTGAACACCGGACGGAAGATTGCGAAAACAAGACTAACCAGAGGAATACCCACTACGAGGATACCTGCAATATATAGTACGATGGCTGACAAAGGAGATGTAGGTAGTACAAAATCAATAGCCGGGAACCAGGACATCAATGCTGCACCACCACCAATGGCAACTGCAATAGCGGCAAAGAGCAAAGCCACAAATACAATACCGAAAACAAACAGTACCGGACTGCAAATGATAGCCACAATAATCAGACAAATCTTCAGGAACCAACCGACAATCATTAA
Organism: Bacteroides sp. AF39-11AC; assembly: GCF_003474285.1. Classification (NCBI taxonomy): domain Bacteria; kingdom Pseudomonadati; phylum Bacteroidota; class Bacteroidia; order Bacteroidales; family Bacteroidaceae; genus Bacteroides; species Bacteroides sp. AF39-11AC. Next base: position 45,105 of record NZ_QROH01000008.1, read on the forward strand.
CAACGTATCACCGGTCCTTTGCATAGAAGTACGAGATTTATCAGACTTCATATAGTCGTTTACATTATTTGTAACTCTCTCAAAACCATCAGTTACAGTCTTTCCAATATTCTCTACCGTAACAGCTTCACCACGCATGTTCAACTTTTCAGCCGCCGTACGAGCTTCGGGAATCACTATCCAGCAAATGATATAGATAGGGATCAAGAACTTGAAACCAAAAATTGCGCAAAAAACAAGAACCAAACGGAACCAAGTGGAATCCCAGCCTAAATAAACACTAAGTCCCCCTATCACGCCACCCAGCATTTTATCGTCCGGATTGCGATACAGACGGCGACGGGTTGAAGTATATGAAGAATCATTGTCACTATTCCAGGAACCGGAACCATAACCTTCACCGGAGGCACCCTTCGTATTTCCGGAACCGGAAGCTGCATTCTCCTCCGTCCCCGTCTCCATCTCTTCAGGTTTCCCTATACGATTGATTACTTCTTCTACATCGGCTATAGTGATAACCTGAGAGCCGGCAGACAGCTTCTCCAAAAAAAGTTCAGAGATGCGGAGTTCGATGTCATTTACAATTTCATCAGCACCTGCTTGTCTTCTAAAGTGCAGTTTCAGATTGCATAGATAGTTATCCAAAAGGCGGTAGGCGTCTTCATCAATGTGGAAAACAGTTCCGCCCAAATTTACGGTTAATGTCTTTTTCATTGCTATTTGTTTTTAAAATTTATACTGATACGAGGTTTTTAATATCTTGAATCTAATAGTTGGCTATATGATTCACTGTTTCATTCAACTCACGCCAGGAGATTTCCAACTCTCCAAGAAAAACTTCCCCTTTCGGAGTGAGCTTGTAATATTTACGTGGCGGTCCTTGTGTAGACTCTATCCATTCGTAACTTAACAGATCGTCATTCTTCAGACGAGTGAGCAACGGGTAAAGCGTTCCTTCCACTACGATCAGCTTGGCTTCCTTTAGTTTCTGGATGATATCCGAAGCGTAGGCCGGTTCTTTATGAAGCAGTAGCATGATGCAATACTCTAACATGCCCTTACGCATTTGCGACTTTACATTATTTACGTCCATCTCTTATTGATTTACGATTCTACAATTTTCTGTTATATAGTAAAGAGAGCAACTAATTGAAATAGAGCTTCCCTTTGTATGACACAAATATATGTATTATCTTAGTACTATGCAATGCAAAGTACCTTATATTTCATTTATTTAACACCATTATCTATACACACCTTATTAATAAAGCACCAAGGAAGAGAATAACATATAAGAGAAAAATGTATCTTTGCGGAAAAGCTATAAATACAACAGACTATGTTAACTATCAGAAAAGCAACTACAGCCGATTGTGAGTTGATTCATAAACTTGCATGGCAGATATTTCCGGAGACCTATAAGGAAATCCTTTCACCGGAACAGAATGATTACATGATGGAATGGATGTACTCCATAGAGAACATCCGCAAGCAAATGGAAGAAGAAGAACATGTATATTTCATTGGATACAAGGACAACGAAGTGTGTGGCTATGTATCTGTGCAACAACAGGGTGAAGATTTATTTCACTTACAGAAAATATATGTACTCCCCTCTTTTCAAGGATCACATTGCGGTAGCTTCTTATTTCATGAAGCTGTCAAATATATAAAGGAAGTACATCCCAGTCCATGCCTGATGGAATTGAACGTGAACCGTAACAATAAAGCGCTGAATTTCTACGAACGCATGGGAATGAGGAAATTGAGGGAAGGGGATTTTCCGATAGGAAACGGATATTATATGAATGACTTTATAATGGGGCTGGAGATTTAATAAAAGAATGAAAAAATTAAAGGCTGCGCAGTTCAAAAGAGAATCCTGCGCAGCCTTTAATTTTTATTTTTTAATTTCTAATTATTCCGTTACTCGTTCCAACCATTTTACCATGCCAAACATAACGCCCATTGACACAAGACAAATAACAAAGAACACAGTCCAGCACTGCCAGATAGGAATCTTATTATACATCATAGGGCCAAGGAACAAGAAGAGGTTTCCTATTGCCGTTGCACCCAGCCACAAGCCTTGACACAAGCCCTGAATATGTTTGGGAGCTACCTTAGAAACAAATGAAAGACCCAGCGGCGAAATGAAAAGTTCAGCTACGGTCAAGAAGAAATAAACCACAATCAGCACCCACGGACCAGCCTTCAGCCCTGCTTTGGCAGAATCAGCCATTGCCTTGAATTCAGTACCTGAGGGGTAACCTTGCATTGCCGAATAAATGGTAAGGAATAAGAAAGCAAGTCCTGCAATACCCATACCGATGGCAATCTTCTTAGGAGTAGATATTTGCTGACCACGACGGGCAAGTGTACCAAAGAAGAGCATTATGAGCGGGGTAAGTACTATCACAAAGAATGGATTGACAGCTTGCCAAATTTCGGGTGCAATACTATCGGTTACTACGAAGTCGCGGGCAAAAAGTGAAAGTGACTGTCCGTTCTGATGGAATGAGAACCAGAAGAAAATCACGATACCCAATACAGCAAACAGTGCATACAAACGTTGCTTTATCTCCTTTGCCATGGCTGCTTTCTCAGCAGGGGTATAAGTCACTGATTCTTGTTTTTCCTTCTTACCCGGTGTAGGGAATACCTTCCGACACGCAATGAAAATGAAAAGAGAAATAAGCATAGCTACTACCGAAGCTATGAATGAATAGTGGATACCTGTATTAAATACATCAAGATATTGGGTACAGAAAACGCTCAAATCAGTTGTTAACGTACCTCCCACTTTGACAACCAGTTCATTTAAATTAGAGAGATTATCGGAAGCCATATCTCCACCTTCCTTAATATATTGATGGCACAATGCAGGCAGATCAGCATTGTACATCATGCTATGAACCTTCAGCCACCATTCTCTGAGCAGGGGAGCAACAAAAGGTGCAATCAAACCACCAATATTAATGAATACATAGAATATCTGAAAACCAGAATCACGACGGCTTTTAGCCAGCTTCAAGGCTTCAGGTCCTTTTTTCTCAGCTTCTTTTTCGAGATTGTCGTACATCTGACCTACGATAGCCTGTAAATTTCCTTTAAAAAGTCCGTTACCGAAAGCAATGAAAAACAAAGAAACACAAGTCAAAGGAAGTAACCAACCAATATTTTCAGCAGTAGATAATACAGGAATAGACAGAATGACATAACCCAATGACATCACTATCAATCCTGACATGATTGTTCCTTTATAGTTTTGTGTCCTATCGGCAATAATACCGCCCACCAAACTCAGTACATAGATACCACAATAAAAGACCGAGTAGATAATGGAACTGGTTTCGTCACTCAGGCCGAACTTGGAGCAGAGAAACAGTACCAATACGGCATTCATGATGTAGTAACCGAACCTTTCGCCCATATTGGAGATAGCAGCTGCGACCAGACCTTTAGGATGATTCTTGAACATAGATATAAGTTTTTAAATTAGTAATTAGATTGATTTTCGTTTATTAAATGCAAATATATACATTTTGCTGAAATAACCTGTAAAAAAGTGAAATTAGTCATGAAAAAGGATGCAAACTTCAGCATGAACCTCCTTAATTAAATCATTTGGATCAAGTTTAAGCTGCAGGCCACGCTGACCTGCACTTATGTAGATATAAGGATAATTGAGGCAAGATTCATGAATGTATGTAGGAAAAGGTTTCTTCATGCCGATAGGAGTACATCCACCACGAATATATCCCGTCAAAGGAAGTAATTCTTTCATCGGAATAAGATCACACTTCTTATTACCGGAAGCCTTAGCAGCCAGCTTCAGGTCCACTTCATGTTCGCCAGGAATGACGCAAACAAAATGACCATTCTTGTCACCATGCAGTACAAGAGTTTTGAATACCTGCTCGATATTCTCCCCCAAGCTATCAGCCACATGAATAGCACTCAAATCATTTTCATCCACTTCATAGGGAATCAGTTCGTATGCAATTTGGGCTTTGTCCAAAAGCCTTGCTGCATTTGTTTTATTGATTTTCATAATTTATCCTTTCAATTCTTCTTTCAGGAATTTAGGAGTATATCCCTTCTTACTTTTCGCCACTTCTTCCGGTGTGCCGCAACTGAGGAGTTGCCCCCCACCCTTACCACCGTCAGGACCCATATCGATGATATAATCAGCCATCTTGATAACATCCAGATTGTGCTCGATGACAATCACTGTGTTACCTTTGTCCACCAGTTTATTAAGTACATTCATCAGTACACGAATGTCTTCGAAGTGAAGTCCGGTAGTAGGCTCATCAAGGATATAAAGGGTTTTTCCTGTATCTCGCTTGGAAAGTTCCGTAGCCAATTTCACACGTTGGCTTTCACCACCGGAAAGTGTGGTGGAAGATTGTCCTAACTTTATATATCCCAAACCGACTTCCTGTATCACCTTAATCTTATTCAGAATCTGCGGCACATTTTCAAAGAACTCCACTGCACGGTTAATGGTCATATCCAGTACATCAGCAATAGATTTTCCTTTGAAGCGCACTTCCAATGTCTCACGATTATAGCGTTTGCCATGGCAGACTTCACAGGGTACATACACATCGGGCAGGAAGTTCATTTCAATTGTTTTGTAGCCATTTCCCTGACACGCTTCACAACGTCCGCCACTCACATTAAAGGAGAAGCGCCCCGGTTTATAACCGCGTATCTTGGCTTCCGGTAAGCCTACAAACAAATTACGAATATCAGAAAAGACTCCCGTATATGTGGCCGGATTAGAACGCGGTGTACGCCCCAACGGAGACTGGTCCACATTTACCACCTTATCTATGTTTTCCAATCCTTCAATGCTATCATATTCCAGAGGATCCTGAAGCGAGCGATAGAACTTCTGCGAAAGAATAGGTTGCAATGTTTCGTTGATAAGCGTAGATTTTCCGCTACCAGATACACCAGTGACACAGATCAACTTACCAAGAGGAAATTCCACATCCACCCCTTTCAGGTTATTCCCCCGTGCACCACGCAGCCAAAGGCTATGTCCATTACCTTCACGACGTTTTTGGGGTATTTCTATCTCACGTTCACCATTAAGATATTGTGATGTCAGCGTATGCGTCTCTAACATTTCCTTTGGAGTTCCTGCAAAAACAACCTCACCACCCAAGCGTCCGGCTTTCGGGCCCATATCAATCACATAATCGGCTGCCATCATCATATCCTTATCATGCTCCACAACAATGACAGAGTTACCGATATCCCGCAGCTCTTTCAGAGAATGAATTAGCCGCTGATTATCCCGCTGATGCAAGCCAATACTCGGCTCATCAAGAATATAGAGTACATTCACCAATTGCGAACCGATTTGAGTAGCCAAACGGATACGCTGACTCTCACCGCCGGAAAGGGTTACAGAGCCACGGTCAAGAGCAAGGTAATCCAATCCGACATCCAACAGGAATTTCAGACGGGTACGGATTTCTTTCAATATTTCAACAGCAATTTGTTTCTGCTTATTATCCAGATACTGATCGACATTCATCAGCCAGTCGTAAAGCTCATTGATATCCATACAAGACAGTTCATAGATATTCTTATCATGGATACGAAAATGAAGGGCTTCTTTATTCAATCTCGCCCCTTTACATTCAGGGCATACAGTAGTTTTAGCAAACTGTTCCGCCCACTTTTGCGCAGTGGCGGAAGCATCCTTTTCCTGTAACATCTGAATATACTTCACTACTCCCTCAAACGTTACAAAATAATCGGAAGAAGTACCGATAAGAGAGCTTTTAATCTTAATACGCTCATCCGAGCCATAGAGGATTTCATCAATGGCTTCATCCGGCAATTCCTTAACAGGAGTTTTCAGGGTAGCTTCATATTTCTCCAATAGAGCGGCAATCTGCCAGAAAATCATGCTATTTTTATACTTACCCAATGGAATGACAGCTCCTTCGTATATAGAAAGTTCCCGGTCGGGAATAACCTTTTCCACATCAATCTGATTCACAACCCCCAATCCTTTGCATTTAGGGCAAGCACCTTGCGGAGAGTTGAATGAGAAATTATGGGGTGCCGGCTCACGGTAGGACAATCCGGTAACAGGGCACATCAACCGCTTACTATAGTGACGAACATTTTCGGATTGCAAATCAAGTATCATCAACAAGCCGTCACCTTGCTGCATAGCAGTAGCCACACTGTTTTTCAGACGAACATCATCCTTGTCCGTCACAATCAGTTTATCGATAACTACCTCGATATCATGGTTTTTATAACGATCCAGTTTCATGCCGGGCAGCGCCTCACGTACTTCACCGTCCACACGTACATAGAGATATCCTTTTTTACGTACTTGCTCGAACAATTCCTTATAATGTCCTTTACGTGTACGCACCAGTGGGGCGAGAATATAAATCTTCTTGCCCTTATAATCTTTCAGAATAAGATCGAGAATTTGCTCTTCAGTGTACTTCACCATTCTTTCACCCGAAAGATAAGAATAAGCTATACCGGCACGGGCATAAAGCAGACGCAAATAATCATAAATTTCCGTCGTAGTACCGACTGTAGAACGGGGATTCTTATTCGTCGTTTTTTGTTCAATAGAAATTACCGGACTCAATCCCGTAATCTTATCGACATCGGGACGCTCCAGATTTCCCAAGAAATTGCGGGCATACGCAGAAAAGGTTTCGATATACCGACGCTGTCCTTCGGCAAAAATCGTGTCGAATGCCAACGACGACTTGCCGCTTCCGCTCAGTCCCGTAATAACGGTAAGACTGTTACGGGGAATTTCCGCATCGATATTTTTTAGATTGTGCACGCGCGCACCATATACATTGATGTATTCTGTTTCTTCTGTCATTTATCTTAATATATTAATATCACTTTTAATCTTGTAATCAACTCCATCTGCTCCCTCCGCTTCTATCACTATAAAATAAACACCTTCGGGAACATTCTTTCCATGCGCAGTACCATCCCATCCCGCATCAATATTCTGCAATCCCCAGCGGTAAAGTTCCTGTCCCCAACGATTGAAAACATACGCATTGAAGCGAACCAGCGACTTATGCTTTACGCGAAACACATCATTCACTCCGTCGCCATTAGGCGAAAAAGCATTCGGCACTTTAAGCTCCGATTCGGTAATGCGGATCATGAAAGTACCGGAAGTATTCGTTTCTTCCGTCTCAATATCCGTTATAATCAGACGGACATAAAACATACCGGACTCCTGAAAACTATAAATAGTTTCAGCATCAAAGCGCGTCAGGAAAATATCATTGAAAGCTGCGTCGCGAGAGAAGTTCCATTCATAACGGAAGTTTGCAGTCTCATCCGACGGCTCCCCGGAGTCTTCATCTCTCCACATAAAACGAAATTCAAGAGGAGCGGCCCCCGTATAGGTATCATCCGGAGAGATAGAAACGTTCTCTTCCGGAGCTGCTCCGTTTTCGGAAAGCAAAATAGCCACGGGAGACACTTCTAAGAGTCCTGTCCTTCCCCCGTCAGCCCACACCGGTAAATACCCGAACAACAGTATCGCCACACAACCGATATATGAAAACAATCCGCATCGCATAATACCTGCAAAAATAACGGTTTCCCAGCTAATATCAGCGGATACATAAGATTTTTCAGTTTTAAAATGCACAATATTATTTCTTAACGCATTCCTTTCGTTAAATTTAGGCAAAATCCTTACCTTTGCAGCTACTTTGGGAAATTGTAAACGTAAACCAACGATATCGAATGAGAACGATTAACCGGATTTTCTGCTCCCTGTTGCTCGCCGGTGCATGCAGTCTCGGAGCAATTGCACAAGAGAACCAGTCATATTTTTTGCATACCATTGAAAAAGGGCAAAGCCTTTATTCCATATCCAGTATGTATGGTGTCACACAGTCGGACATCGTGAAGTTGAATCCAGGAAGCGATGAAAAAATATTTGTAGGACGCACTTTACGCATTCCACGTACGGCTGCCAACACTCAGACAGAGACCTTTCACACCATAGCACAAGGTGAAACGCTCTATCGGCTAACCGTCAAGTACGGTGTGTCTGCCAAAGCCATTTGTGATGCCAATCCCGGACTGAGTGCCGAGAATTTTCGCATCGGACAGGTAATACGCATACCTTCTGCCAGCGAAGTAAGCATAGTTACTACAGAACCCGTTAATGAGCCTGCAATTCCCTTGATTCAAGGACCTGTACAATCTCGTTGCCGGGATATGCACAAAGTTAAACGGAAAGAAACAGTCTACAGTATCAGTCGCGAGTATGGTATTTCCGAAGCAGAACTGATAGCAGCCAACCCGGAACTGAAAGGCGAAAATCAAATAAAGAAAGGTACTTTTCTCTGTATTCCTTATCCTACTGCACAAGTAGAGAAGCCTACCCAACCGCAGATAGTGCCCAGTGATACCCAATTATTCAGTGAGAACAAGAAAGCAACAGAACGTTTCAGCACGATTAAAGCTGCCCTAATTCTTCCTTTCTTGGATGTTTCCAAGAGTGAGGCTGCTCGTGTGATAGAATATTATGAAGGCTTCCTCATGGCAGTAGATAGCTTGAAACGCAGCGGAGTTTCTATTGATTTGTACGCTTATAATTCCGGCCCTGAGAATGCTTCTCTAAGTCCAATCCTCTCTAAGAAGGAGATGAAGGATATGGATATTATCTTCGGCCCGTTTTATCCACAACAAATCAAACCGCTGGCAGACTTTGCCCAAAAGAATGATATCCGCCTGGTGGTACCGTTTTCATCCAAAGACAATAGTGTATTCCGCAACCCTACCATCTATCAGATTAACACTCCCCAGTCATATCTTTACTCAGAAGTATACGACCACTTCGTTCGTCAATTCCCGAATGCCAATGTCATCTTTATAGAGGCCAGTACAGGCACAAAAGATAAAGCCGAATTTATCAAAGGACTAAAGGACGAACTGAAGAATCGCTCTATTCCAATGAAATCTCTGAAAGAGGATGCAACGGTAGAATCCCTGAAAACGGTACTGCGTCCCGATCGGGAAAATATATTCATCCCTACATCGGGAAGCAATGTGACTCTGATAAAAATACTACCTCAACTCACCCTATTGGTTCGTGAGAATCCGGAAAGTAACATCCATCTGTTCGGTTATCCGGAATGGCAAACTTACACCAAGGATCATTTGGAAACATTCTTTGAACTGGATACTTACTTCTATTCATCATTCTATACCAACAATTTGCTACCTGCGGCTATCAGCTTCACCAAGAACTACCGCAGATGGTATGGTAAAGAGATGGATGAGCGTTACCCCAAATATGGAATGTTAGGCTTTGATACCGGTTATTTCTTCCTGAAAGGTTTGTCACGCTATGGTTCCGAGTTAGAGAAAAATATGCAACTCATGGATCTGGTGCCTATTCAAACCGGATTCAAGTTCCAACGCGTAAACAATTGGGGTGGCTTCATCAACAAGAAAGTATTCTTTGTACGCTTCACCAAAAATTACGAATTGGTGAAATTGGATTATGATTGATAACAGAAGTTTTTAAACTCAAAGACAATGAAGATAAAAAGCATTATAGGAGCCATCCTGCTACTTACCATATGGGCTTTGCCCGGCCGTGCACAGATAGGCGAACAACGCCATAACTTAGCAGTAGGTTTCAACGGCGGTATCAATATCAATAGCGTCAGCTTCTCTCCTACTGTCCGACAAAAAAACCTGATGGGCATCAATGGCGGTCTGACAGCACGCTATATCTCCGAAAAGTATTTCAGTATGATTTGTGGCGCACAAGTGGAATTAAATTTCTCACAGCATGGTTGGAGCGAATTTGATGAAGACCACCCAGAACTGGAATATACACGTACAATGAATTATGTAGAAATCCCGCTTCTGGCACATTTGGCTTTTGGTAAAGACCGTGGAGTACAATTTTTCATCCATGCAGGCCCACAAATAGGCTTCTTTATTAGCGATACCAGAAAGAAAAACGATGCGTGGAAAAATTTCACAACCCCGGAACAACATGATAAAGATGTGGAGAATAAATTCGATTATGGTATTACGGGTGGTGCAGGACTGGAGCTACGTACTAAAGCCGGAAATTTCCTTGTAGAAGGAAGATACTATTATGCCTTATCCGACTTTTATAAGAGTACCAAGAAAGACTATTTCTCACGTTCGGCACATGGCACTATAGTGGCTAAGATAACTTACCTATTCGATCTCAAGAAATAATTCCAAGATAGATAAAAGAAAGCGTCCCGGGACTTTTATATAGAAGTCCCGGGACGCTTTCTTTTATTTGACCTCTTTTTATCTCAATCGGTCAGCTGCTTTAACCATTACCTCATCACGATAGATAGCACGGAAAGACAGATAATTTAAAATGATAGAAATAGCAGGAAGGCAAAGAGCCCAACCTAACTGGAAAGTCATTGCATCCAAATCATCTTTCAGCATAAACATAAACACAAAAAATGCTGCATAATATCCGATTAATAAGATACTATTGAATACCGTCATACGAACCTGCAACATTCGGTTACGAAAGAGGAAGATGGTACAAAATGCCACGACTGTGCTTAAAAACAAGATTCCGAATAAGCCCCATGTAGACTGGAAAGCATCATCCGTCAGCGTCACACCCAACGGCTTAAAAACATATGCAGTTACTCCATCTGAAGCAATAAACTGTCCTACAGGCAAACACATGGCTGCTATCAGCAAACCTGTCACTATCAATAAATAAATAGATTGAATACGTTGTATCATTGTTCTTTTCCTTATTAAAACAACAGAGGTGTGTCCAAGCAAACTTTACTTGAACACACCTCCGTAGTAATTTCATTTACTGTAATTTTTCTTTTTCCTTAGCCGGGTTACGATAGTAGATCTTACCTTCAACGTACTCTTGCGTTGCGATCAACGTCGGCTTCGGCAACTTCTCATAATAGCGTGAAATTTCAATCTGCTCCCGGTTCTCGAACACTTCTTCCAGATTGTCATTATAGGAAGCAAACTCTGCCAGTTTCTTAGAAAGATCATTCTTGATCTCTACACTGATCTGATTCGAACGCTTACCTATAATAGCTACGGTTTCATACACGTTACCGGTATCTGCACACAACTCCATCATGTCACGGGTAACCGTGGTGCCAGGAGCATTAGTCTTCTTATAATCCATAAATATCTAAATTAATATTATCCTATATCTGTTTGCTTATCCTCATTCAACATCTTCTCGGAATCCTTAAAGATTCTCTCGGCCTCCTTCATATATTTACTTTCAGGAAACTCATTCTTGAAAGCATAATATTCATCCACCGTTTCACGATAACGCTCTGCTCTCTTATCTTCCACACTATATATGGCCATTTCAAATTTGGCACGCAGAATAAGGATAGACAGATCTTCGCGAAGATTCGTATAAGGATAATCCTTCAAAGCATTTTGTGCAGTAATCACACAAGACTGATAGTTATTTCCCAAATAGTTACCCAAATTGTAATACATTTTGGCTGAAAGATACTCTTTCATCACCAACTTATCCTGCAATTTGAATATCATGTCCTGAGCTTCATCTTTCTTTGAACTCTGTGGGAAGTACTCCATGAACATCTGCAACTGCTGAATAGCACTGTAAGTACCAGACTGGTCGAGACGAGGTTCCGGGGTATCCAGATACAATGCCTTACCTGCATGAAAACGTGCCAATTCGGCAAACGTACCACGAGGATACACATTATAATATTGGACAAAACTCTGAGCTGCCGTTTGGTAGTCTTTCTGGTTATAATAGCTCATACCCAGCATGTAGAGGGATTCTTCTGCTTTGTCTGTACCCTTGAGGATAGCAATTAACTCATTAAGCAATGTTGCAGCACGATTGTACTGCCCTTTTGCGAAGTAGTTCTTTGCCGCCTCATACTTATATTCATAATCGGTGCTTTTTAACAGTTTATTGTACTCTCCACACGAGGAGAACAATATTGCTGCAAGCAAAGTTATTAAGATATTCTTCTTCATTCTTAGCTTTTCAAATAATGTGCAAAGATAAAGGTTCGCATCGAATAAAGCAACGATACGAACCTTAATTTTTCAAAAACCAGACATTGACCGACAAACGCCCGTCTATTCACGACAAAACGGGATAATGAACGGTCGAAAATAACGGTCATTATAATTTATACAAATCACTTGCTGCAAGCAGGTCCACTTTCTTTTCAGTCAGCACACGGATGCAGTTCTCCATGTCATTGGGACGGATGATAACATTAGCGGTGTTACCATTAGCAAACGAATACATGTATTCGATGAAAACACCTTCATCGGACAAGAAGCGCAAGACTTTTGACAATGAGCCCGGAATATTGGGACAACTAATGCCTACCACATCCGTTACATTCACTGCAAAATGATTATCTTTCAAAGCTTTATATGCCTTATCCGGTTCAGATACAATGCCACGAAGAATACCGAAATCAGCATTCTCGGCAATACAGAGAGCGGAAAGATTGACACCTTCTTTCGCAAGCACTTCAGTCACTTCGGTCAGACGGCCAGACTTGTTTTCAAGGAAAATAGAAAGTTGTTTTGCTACCATAATGATTAGGTTTTAAGTATTACAGTTTACGTTTATCGATAACCCGTTTAGCCTTACCAACACTGCGTTCAATACTGCGAGGTTCTACCAGACGTACATCTACTCCCAGTCCAAGCACACTTTGCAGGCGAGCTGCCACTTTCTTCTTTAATGCCAGCATCTTGTTAATTTCATCCGAATAGTATTCCGGGCGCACTTCAACCTGCAATTCCATAGTATCGGTATTGTTCTTACGGTCTACAATCAGAAGGTAATGCGGCTCAAATTCCTGCATTTCAAGGATAACAGATTCTATCTGAGTCGGGAATACATTGACTCCACGAATAATAAGCATATCATCACTACGACCGAGGATACGATCCATACGAACAAGCGTACGTCCACAAGTACATTTGTCATAATGCAGAGCGGTTAGGTCCTTGGTGCGATAACGCAACAAAGGCATACCCTCTTTAGTCAGATGCGTAAAGACCAGTTCACCCGTTTCACCCGGAGCCACAGGTTCCAATGTATTCGGATTGATGATTTCAGGAAAATAATGGTCTTCATTAAGGTGAGTGCCATGCTGACATTCACACTCATACCCCACACCAGGACCGGCTATTTCACTTAATCCATATATGTCATAGGCTTTTATACCTAATTTTTCTTCAATTTCATTACGCATGTTCTCTGTCCAAGGTTCTGCACCAAAAGCACCAATCTTCAACCTGAACTCTTCGCGTGGAAGACCGGAGTCTTTAATAGCATCCGCCAGATAAAGTGCATACGAAGGCGTACAGCAAAGCACCGTAGAACCGAAATCATGCATCAAAGTAATCTGCTTTTCAGTGTTACCGCTCGACATCGGAATAACGGAAGCACCGATGTTCTCCGCACCTGCATGTGCACCCAGACCACCGGTAAACAAGCCATATCCGTAAGCTACATGGAAAAAGTCGGAACTATCCGCACCATAAGCTGTAAACGCACGCGAAAGGCATTCTGTCCAGGAAGACAAGTCCTTACGGGTATATCCCACTACAGTAGGTTTTCCTGTTGTACCAGACGAGGCATGGATACGTACGATCTGACTCATAGGTACAGCGCAAAGTCCGAAAGGATAATTATCGCGTAGGTCGTATTTTGTAGTAAAAGGAAGTTTTACGATGTCGTCTATACTGTTAATATCGTCCGGGGTAATTCCCAGTTCCTGCATTTTCTTACGGTAGAAAGGAGTGTTGTGATAAACATGCTCCACGATCTTTCTAAGGCGAATGCTCTGGATTTTGCGAAGGCTTTCACGATCCATACATTCGATGCTTTCATTCCAAATCATGTCTTTGTTGTATTACATTGATGGTTATTATTAATTCTTATTTCCTGCAAAGGAATAAAAAAATTTTGTTTATCTCAAGTATTTTCCCGAATATTGCCGTCCATAAGGAGAGAAAATGAATAAATTTGAATTAACATCCGCCTATAAGCCAACCGGAGATCAGCCGGAAGCTATTGCAGAGCTCACTGAGGGCGTACTCCAAGGAGTTCCTGCACAAACATTACTTGGTGTCACCGGTTCGGGAAAGACGTTCACCATAGCCAATGTGATTGCCAATATCAATAAACCAACGTTAATATTGAGCCATAACAAAACATTGGCAGCACAGCTTTACAGTGAGTTTAAAGCTTTCTTCCCCAATAATGCTGTAGAGTATTACGTTTCTTATTACGATTATTACCAACCCGAAGCTTATCTACCGTCTTCGGATACCTATATAGAAAAAGACCTTGCCATCAATGATGAGATAGACAAACTGCGGCTTGCAGCCACCTCTTCCTTACTCTCAGGTCGGAAAGATGTGGTGGTAGTGTCTTCTGTATCTTGTATATACGGTATGGGGAATCCGTCAGATTTCTATGAGAATGTGATAGAAGTACAACAAGGAAAGGCATTCAGCCGGAATGTTTTCCTGCGCCGTCTGGTAGACAGCCTCTATGTGCGCAATGATATTGATCTGAACCGCGGTAACTTCCGTGTGAAGGGAGATACGGTAGACATCTATCTGGCTTATGCAGATAATCTGCTGCGCATTATTTTCTGGGGAGATGAAGTAGACAGTATCGAAGAAGTCGATCCGATAAGCGGTGTGACCATCGCTCGTTTCGACGCATACAAAATATATCCAGCCAACCTCTTCATGACTTCCAAAGAGGCCACCCTGCGGGCTATCCATGAGATAGAAGATGATCTGCATAAACAAGTGCAATGGTTTGAAAGCGAAGGACGCCCCTTTGAAGCAAAGCGCCTCCAGGAACGGGTAACATATGATATGGAAATGATACGCGAATTAGGTCATTGCTCTGGCATTGAAAACTATTCGCGCTACTTTGACGGTCGTAGTGCCGGTAGTCGTCCCTATTGTTTATTGGACTTCTTCCCAGAAGACTTTCTAATCGTTATAGATGAAAGTCATGTGAGCGTCCCTCAAATACGTGCCATGTATGGTGGTGACCGTGCCCGTAAAATCAACCTTGTAGAATATGGTTTCCGCCTTCCGGCTGCCATGGACAATCGTCCGTTGAAATTTGAGGAGTTTGAGGAGATGGCAAAACAAGTAATTTATGTAAGTGCCACACCTGCCAATTATGAATTGATTCAGTCGGAAGGTATTGTTGTGGAACAGGTTATTCGCCCTACCGGCTTGCTGGATCCGATTATCGAAGTACGTCCCAGTAACAATCAAATAGACGACCTCATGGAGGAAATCCAGATTCGCATCGAAAAGAACGAACGTACGCTGGTCACTACACTTACTAAGCGCATGGCAGAAGAGTTGACGGAATTCCTGCTGAATAACAATGTGAAGTGTAACTATATCCATAGCGATGTAGATACATTGGAACGCGTAAAGATTATGAGCGATTTGCGTGAAGGGTTATACGATGTGCTTATTGGTGTCAACCTGTTGCGTGAAGGATTAGACCTGCCGGAGGTCTCACTCGTGGCAATTCTTGATGCAGACAAGGAAGGTTTCCTACGCTCACACCGCTCACTGACGCAGACTGCCGGACGTGCTGCCCGAAATGTAAACGGTATGGTTATCATGTATGCCGACCGTATCACAGAAAGCATGCAATTGACAATTGACGAAACCAACCGTCGCCGTGAAAAGCAGCTAAAATATAATGAGGAACATGGTATCACTCCCCAACAAATCAAAAAGGCGAAGAACCTCAATGTATTTGCACCCAATACTGCATTGGAAAATAGCTTTACCGAAAAAGGAACAACTACTCCCCGTCCTTATGTCGAGCAAGAAAGTTCCGCCAGTATTGCTGCCGATCCTATTGTGCAATACATGTCTCGCCCACAACTGGAAAAGAGTATCGAACGTACCAGAAAACTCATGCAGGAGGCTGCCAAGAAGCTCGACTTCATCGAAGCAGCACAATATCGTGACGAATTGCTGAAAATGGAAGATCTGTTGAAAGAGAAAGCATAGCATATCAGTATTGCTTTCTCTCTTCCCACTTATCCGAACCGTGTCAGGTCCGTATTTACTCCGTATCTATACGCTTGGACTTGGTACGGACTTGGTACGGCGTTGATACGGAGTTGGTAGGTAGAAGATGAAAGAAACTGCACCTTTTCTTAAAATAAATAGAATAAGAAACCATTTTGGCTAATAAATGTTATTAAACATACTTTTTCTTTTGGATAATTTGCAAGTATTCCAAAAGTCCGTATCTTTGCAGTGTGTTTTTCATAGTATTAGATTTAAGGTTAACAAAGGTTGGAGTACAGCGGTACTCCTTTTTTTATATCCATACCCCTCGTTTGAATCAAAATTAACAGATAGAATTGCCATAGACATACCCTCTAATTCATGCTTTTTGCGTATGTTTGTACCAAAGTTCAATCTCGTAAGTTTACATGGAATTATTAGTATATAAAGCTTCAGCCGGTTCTGGAAAGACATTTACGCTCGCAGTAGAGTACATCAAACACTTGATACTCAACCCAAGGGCCTACCGGCAAATACTTGCCGTAACCTTCACCAATAAAGCCACAGCAGAGATGAAAGAGCGCATCCTGCAACAACTTTACGGAATCTGGGTAAGCGACCCGGCATCCTCCCCCTACCTGAACCGTATCCGAGAAGACTTACAACGGAAGAATCTGCCTGAAGACGATATCCGCCTGGCAGCCGGAACCGCCTTACAGTACATGTTGCACGATTACAGTCGTTTCCGGGTGGAAACCATCGACTCTTTTTTCCAATCCGTGATGCGTAATCTGGCACGCGAACTGGAACTAAGCCCTAACCTCAATATCGAACTGAATAATACCGAAGTTCTGAGTGATGCCGTGGATAGCCTGATAGAAAAACTAACTCCATCCTCTCCCGTACTGGCCTGGCTACTGGACTATATCAACGAGCGCATTGCCGATGATAAACGCTGGAATGTATCCAATGAAATCAAACGCTTTGGCTGGAATATCTTCGATGAAGGTTATATAGAACAAGGTGAAGGACTCCGCCAACAACTAAAAGATCCCAATACTATCAAGCTATACCGCAACGAACTGAGGGAAATGGAAACGGAAGCCCTGGAACAAATGAAAGGTTTCTACGACCAATTCATTGGCGAACTGGAAGCACATGCCCTCATACCAGAAGATCTGAAAGGTGGGGCACGAGGTATAGGCAGCTATTTTCGCAAACTGCGGGATGGGCGTTTATCAGATAAAGATACAGTGAATGCCACACTGAAGAACAGTCTGGATGATGCAAAAAACTGGACTACCAAAACATCTGCGCAGAAAAACGATATTATTCGTCTGGCCGAAACAAGCTTGCTCCCGTTATTACAGGATGCTGAAACTTTCAGACCAAGAAACAACAAGATCGTAAATAGTTGCCGACTGTCCCTGCAACACTTGAATAAATTACAGTTACTTGCCCATATTGACGAAGAAGTGCGTGAGCTGAACCGGGAACATAACCGCTTCCTACTATCAGATACGAATGCACTGCTCCATAATTTGGTACGGGATGGGGATTCTTCTTTCGTATTCGAAAAAATCGGTGCCAATATACGAAACGTAATGATCGATGAATTTCAGGACACCAGCCGGATGCAATGGGATAACTTCAAAATTCTACTACTTGAAGGTCTTTCACAAGGAGCGGACAGTTTGATCGTGGGAGATGTAAAACAATCTATCTATCGCTGGCGAAACGGCGACTGGGGGATATTGAACGCGCTGGGTACAAAAGATGCTTCTTTCCCTTTTCCGGTACGTGTAGAAACACTAAAGACCAACCGTCGAAGTGAAACGAATGTCATCCGCTTCAATAATAACTTATTTACCGCAGCTGTGGAATATCTAAATATACTCCACCTGAAAGAGCTGCAAGAAGACTGTCATCCCCTGCAACGGGCTTATGCAGATGTTGCCCAGGAATCGCCACGAACGGAAGCTAAAGGATACATTAAAGCGACCTTTCTGGAACCGGACGAAGAGCATGACTATACAGAACTCACCATTATCTCGTTAGGAGAAGAAGTGCAACGGTTACTGGAAGCAGGCGTGAAGCTAAACGATATCACCATTCTGGTACGCAAAAATAAAAACATCCCTCCCATTGCTGACTATTTTGACAAGACCATGCACCTGTCTGTCGTCTCGGACGAGGCATTCCGACTGGATGCTTCACAGGCCATCTGTATGTTGATAGATGCCTTACGCTACTTATCCAATCCGGAAGACAAAGTAGCATGTGCATCACTCATGATGAACTATGAATTAGGAATCAAAAAACAGGGAAGCGACTGGGACAGCTTATTGACAACGAAACCTGAAGAAGCACTGCCCGAAGCATTCGTCACTGGTATGGAAACTCTCCGGTTAATGCCACTTTACGAATTGTTGGAAGAATTATTCAGCCTGTTTGAAATGAAACGGATTGAAGAGCAGGATGCTTATCTTTTTTCCTTCTTCGATGCTGTCACTGAATACCTTCAAAATAATTCTTCGGACCTGGACGCATTTATACGCTACTGGAACGAGACATTATGTAATAAGACTATCCCCAGTGGAGAAATGGACGGCATCCGCATCCTTTCCATTCATAAATCAAAAGGACTGGAATTTCATACCGTTCTCATTCCTTTCTGTGACTGGAAGCTCGAGAATGAAACTAATAATCAGTTGATATGGTGTTCACCTACGGAAGCACCATTCAGTACACTCGACATCGTTCCGGTAAATTATTCCTCTACCATGGCAGAATCTGTATATCGGCAAAATTATCTGGATGAACGCCTGCAACTCTGGGTGGATAATCTGAACCTACTTTATGTAGCTTTTACCCGTGCCGGAAAGAATCTAATTTTCTGGTGCAAGAAAGGACAAAAAGGTACCATGTCGGAATTATTGGCAAATGCTCTGCCACAAGTAGCCGCTCGGGAAGGTGATGAAAACTGGAATGAAGAAGAACCTTATGAGAGTGGAGAACTCTGTCCATCAAAGTACACAGAAACAGATGACCGTCTACCCGAAGCCCGTAAAGCTTCTGCCAACCGCCTTGCACAAAAGCCTGACAAACTCCCGGTACACATGGAAAGCATGAGGCATGATATAGAATTCCGACAGTCGAACCGTTCTACGGACTTTATCCAGGGAGTTGATGAAGAAGAATCCGACAATCGCTTCATAAACCGGGGGCGGCTTTTACATACCCTTTTCTCAGCCATTGAAACAGAGGAAGATATTGATAATGCTATTGACCAACTCGTCTTTGAAGGTATTATCGGAAAACCCGAAACAGAAGAGAGAATTCGGGAACTGACCCATCATGCATTCTCGCTTCCTCAAGTTCAAGACTGGTATTCGGGGAGCTGGTACCTGTTCAATGAATGTGACATCATCTGGCAGGAAAGAGGTGAACTACGTACCCGCCGACCCGACCGTGTAATGATGCGCGGCAATGAGATCGTCGTTATAGATTTCAAATTCGGAAAACAAAATAAAAAGTATAATAAGCAAGTGCAAGGATATATGCAATTGCTCACTCGCATGGGGTATCTGAAAGAAAACATAGAAGGATACCTTTGGTATGTGGAAGAAGATTTAATAGAAAAAGTATAGATACAACGTTAGTATGCAAACATTTCTCCAATTAGTAGCCCAAGACCTTTACCAAAAGATAGGAAACGATCTTTCAAGAGTAGCCATTGTTTTCCCCAATAAACGTGCCAGCCTGTTCTTCAACGAACATCTGGCAATGCAAAGCGACCGCCCTATATGGTCGCCTGCCTATGTCAGTATCAGCGAACTGTTCCGGCAACTCTCCCCGTGGAAATCCGGAGACCCTATCCGGTTGGTATGCGAACTCTATAAAGTCTTCCGTGAAGAAACCCGCAGCGAAGAAACACTCGATGATTTCTACTTCTGGGGAGAATTACTTATCAGTGATTTCGACGACGTGGACAAGAATCTTGTAGATGCTGACCGGATATTCTCTAACCTGCAGGATTTAAAAAATATAATGGACGATTACGACTTCCTCGATTCCGAACAGGAAGAAGCCATTCGTCAGTTTTTCCAAAATTTCTCTATCGAACGCCGGACACAGCTTAAGGAGAAATTCATTTCTTTATGGGATAAATTAGGCGATATCTATCACCATTACCGCCACAATCTTGCAGAACTTGGCATTGCTTACGAAGGCATGATGTACCGCTATGTAATGGAGGAATTAAAGCCGGATAAACTAAAATATGAGCATTACGTTTTTGTTGGTTTCAACGTATTAAACAAAGTGGAAACCAAGTTCTTTGAACGCTTGCGCGAGGCCGGAAAAGCATTATTTTATTGGGATTATGATGTCTTCTACACCCGCCTGCCCCGTGAAAATACACCTCCCTACACACACGAGGCAGGAGAATTCATTCTTCGTAATCTGAAAATATTCCCCAACGAATTGTCGGAAGCTGTTTTTGATACATTGCGGAAACCTAAAAATGTACGTTTCATCTCTGCTCCGACTGAGAATGCACAAGCACGTTATCTACCGGAATGGATACGTTCCGTAACGAGAAGAGACCTACCGGAGACTCCTGTGAAAGAGAAAGAAAATGCAGTAGTTCTTTGTAACGAAGCACTTCTGCTACCTGTACTTCATTCCATTCCATCTGAAGTAAAGAATGTAAATATAACGATGGGATTTCCTTTGGCACAAACACCCGTATACAGTTTCGTCAGTGCACTCATCGAATTACAGACTACAGGTTATCGCAGAGATACGGGACGCTATCAATACGAAGCTGTACAGTCTGTACTGAAGCATCCTTATACACGTCAGCTCTCCACTTCTGCAGAAGGTTTAGAGAAACAATTAACGAGAGACAACCGATTCTTCCCTTTACCTTCCGAGCTAAAGCAAGATACTTTTTTGGAACAAATATTCACGCCTAAAACGGGTATTTCAGCCCTTTGTCAATATCTCACGGAGATGTTACGCGAAGTTGCTGTCCTCTATCGGCAAGAACAAAAAACAGATGATATCTTCAACCAACTTTATCGGGAGTCTCTATTTAAAAGTTATACTCTCATCAACCGTCTGCTAAACCTGATTGACAATGGAGAATTGAATATACAAATTGACACATTGAGACGTCTGCTCTGCCGATTACTTGCCACTTCAAACATTCCTTTCCATGGCGAGCCTGCTATTGGTATGCAAGTGATGGGAGTATTGGAAACACGTAATCTCGACTTTCGTAATCTTATTATGCTTTCTCTCAACGAAGGGCAGCTACCCAAAGCAGGTGGTGATTCTTCCTTTATTCCATACAATCTGAGGAAAGCTTTCGGCATGACTACTATCGAACATAAGAATGCCGTATATGCGTATTACTTCTACCGCCTGATACAACGTGCCGAAAATGTCACCTTATTATATAATACTGCTTCGGAAGGATTGAATCGCGGAGAAATGTCTCGTTTCATGTTGCAATTCCTTGTTGAATCTCCGCACACCATCTCACGAGAATACCTTGAAGCCGGACAATCTCCCCAAAGTGGCAGAGAAATTCGCGTTGAGAAAACACCGGAAATCATAACAAGAATGTACGAAAGATATGATGTAAACCGTCATCCGCGATCCTTATTTTCACCTTCAGCACTTAATACCTATCTGGATTGCAGATTGAAATTCTATTACCGCTATGTAACTGGTTTAAAGGCTCCCGATGAAGTAAGCGCTGAAATAGACTCTGCTCTGTTTGGTACAATTTTCCACCGTGCAGCCGAATTAGTCTATAAAGATTTGACTGCAAACGGAAAAGAAATTCGAAAAGATGATTTGGAACAAGTATTGCGCAATGATATAAAATTGCAGAACTATGTAGATACCGCTTTTAAAGAGGAGTTCTTCCACGTAGCCCTCACCGAAAAGCCGGAATATAACGGTACGCAGCTTATCAATGCAAAAGTAATCACATCTTATCTCCGCCAACTACTGCGCAACGATCTGCAATATGCACCTTTCTTTATGGAAGGCATGGAAAAGAAGGTAACGGAAATTATAGAAATAGAAACTCCGCAAGGAAAGTTAGCATTGAACATCGGTGGTACCATTGACCGTATAGATAGCAAAGATGACACTTTGCGTATAGTAGACTATAAAACCGGAGGTAGCCCAAAGACACCCGAAAATATCAAGCAACTATTCACACCCGCCGACGGACGTCCGAATTACATTTTCCAGACTTTCTTGTATGCTTCTATTATGTGCCGCAAGCAGTCATTGAAGGTAGCCCCTTCCCTACTTTATATTCATCGTGCAGCGTCAGAGACGTATTCCCCTGTTATTGAAATGGGAGAAGCACGCCAACCCAAGATACCGGTCAACAACTTTGCTTTCTATGAAGATGAATTTCGTGAACGTCTGCAAACTCTTTTGCAAGAAATATACAATCCGGAAGAAGCTTTCACCCAAACTGAAGATACCAAGAAATGTGAGTTCTGTGATTTCAGAGAGCTATGCAGGCGATAAAAAGACAGACCGTCTGTTTGCATGAAACAGACGGTCTGTCTTTAATACAATATTTACTTTTTCAACGGAAGTGAGAAGCTGAATATAGAACCTTCGCCTTTTTGGGAAGTAAACCACAGCTTACCACCATTCTTCACAACAAAGTCTTGACACAAAAGTAATCCCAAACCGGAACCTTCTTCATTGTTTGTACCGAAGGTACTGAAGTGTGTATCTGTATGCAACAGTTTCTTTTGTCCTTCTTCGTCAATACCACAACCGTGATCTTGCACACTAACTACCGCCATACCATCTTTTTCCTCCAGTTTTACCAACACTTCAGAATTTTCGTTGCTGAACTTAATAGCATTGCTTATCAAGTTGCGTACCACGGTTTTCAGCATATCTATATCTGCGGATACAGCCAGTTTCTCCGGTTTCTCTTCACGGATTGTAATCTTCTTCAGACCAGCTACCATATTAAAGATATCTATAACTCCATCCACAACTTCTACCACATCAATATCCTGATATACTACATTCAACTTACCAATCTGGCTCTTCGTCCACTTCAGCAAGTTATCCAGCAATGAGAATACATCTTCTGTCGTCTGGTTTGCCATTGTCAACAGCTCATACATCTCATCACCAATCTTCTCAGCCGGCAGATTCAGTATCAGCATGTTCAGCACCATCTTGATAGAACCCATAGGAGAACGCAAATCATGAGCAATCACCGAATAAAGTTTATCACGTCCGGCAATGGTACGTTGCAGTTCTTCAGTCTTATTCAAAATAATGCGTTTGGCAGCTACCAGCGAAATCTGATGGGTTACACGAATAATCAGCTCTTCCTTATTGAAAGGTTTGGAGATAAAGTCATTCGCTCCCACCTGGAAACCTTTTACAATATCCGTCGTGCTGTTTAACGCAGTCAGGAAGATGATAGGAATATCTGCGGTCTTAGGGTTTGCTTTCAAATGCTGTGCCACCTCAAAACCACTCATGTCCGGCATCATCACGTCCAGCAACACCAAATCCGGGTTTTCCTTATCTACCTGCTCCAATGCTTGCCGACCGTTACTTGCCGTAGCGATAGCAAATTTTTCATTTGTTAAGAGTACCTTCAACAATAAAACGTTGGACATCACATCGTCAACGATGAGAATCTTGTACTCAGAAGGATTTATTTCCATATTCATCTTATACTATATTGTTTTCCCATTTATCTATTAATTTCTATAACGATATTCCTTAAAATATTCCACTATCTTCTGCAAACCATCTCCCAATTCAATTGTTGGCTGCCAATTCAGTTTCTTTTTTGCCAGCGTAATATCTGGTTGGCGCTGTTTCGGATCATCATGTGGAAGCGGCTTAAATACCAACCTCGATTTAGATCCTGTTAATTGGATGACTTTTTCAGCTAGTTCAAGAATGGAAAATTCATTCGGATTTCCAAGGTTTACCGGGCCAATAAATTCATCCTCCGTATCCATCATTCGCACCATTCCTTCTATCAGGTCATCAATATACTGAAAGCTTCGAGTCTGATCCCCTGTCCCATAGATTGTTATATCATGGTTTTGCAGTGCCTGAACAACAAAGTTAGAAACTACTCTACCATCATTCGGCAACATCCGTGGACCATACGTGTTAAAGATACGAATTATTTTAATACGAATATTGTTTTGACGATGATAATCCATAAACAAAGTCTCAGAACAACGTTTTCCTTCATCATAACAAGATCTGATGCCAATCGGATTCACATTTCCCCAATAACTTTCTACCTGAGGATGTACTACCGGATCACCATATACTTCACTTGTTGAAGCTTGTAAAATCTTAGCATTTGTCTTCTTCGCCAATCCCAACATATTAATAGCTCCCAATACGGAAGTCTTAATCGTTTTGATCGCGTCATATTGGTAATGTATCGGTGATGCAGGACAAGCTAAATTGTAAATTTCATCAAGACCTTCAACAAGATAGGGAAATTCCACATCATGATTCACAAACTCAAAATGAGAATTGTTCTTCAGATGCTCTATATTCGCTTCTACACCGGTAAATAAGTTATCCAGACATATGACATGATGCCCTTCATTTATTAACCTTGTGCATAAGTGCGACCCTATAAACCCGGCACCTCCGCTAACCAATATTTTTTTCATGTAAGAATTTTATAATGTCCGAAGACACATGTAACCTGTTCGTTTGTTTATGTTGGCAAAATTAGGAGATTTGGTTAACTTATGCAAGTTTGTAACAGGATATTTCACTTGTTAAGGATAACAAAAGAACATAATAGAAACAAAAATGCCCATTTTGGGCATTTTATTCTTCGGGAACCGGTGTTTCCACCGGGTTAGGAATACTAAAACTTTTGTCCGAAAACAAATCCGCCAAACCGGAAATCTGCTTCAAACGGAGTAATTCATCCCGATCCATGCCAATATTTTTCATAATCCATTGATCGGACATGCCTGCTTTATCCAGCTCAGCCACAATGTGGCACATCAACTCTATATTATGCGAACCGCGCGCACGGTTATGCCGAATGGTAGACGCCATGCGGTTAGAGAGTTCTTTATCAATCACCACTACAGGCAGCAAACCATTTTCCCGTTGATAAATACGTTTGGAACTTCTCAATACGCTATAACGATGATATCCGTCAACCAATATATAACGGTCATTTTCATTATCGTAGTAACATACACAAGGCATCGTAAAACCATCTTCCCAAATAGAAAGCTCCAATAGTTTCATTTCAGGAGGCGCCACGATGTTGGGATTATAATCATTCGCCACTATTTTTTCCAAAGGTACAGCTTTCACAGCATATACCGGACTTTGATCTACACTCATAACATCATATTTTTGAATTGTTCCATTATTTTATCTCGTTTGTATGCTTCTTCTTTGTTTAAGGCAAACCCCATATACTTGCAGGCATGATCGTTTTTCAGGATACAGACACACATTCTCTTATAAGTTGGAATCTCACGAAATTCAGAAATTTCAATATCGTCCAAATAGTCCATCTTCACAGGTTTCTTATGTGTCTTGTAATTAGTAGTATTCACTACTTCCAGCGACACACCGGCATCCCTGAGCTTTTGAATGGTCTCTTCACTAAGGCATCCGCCTTTCGTACGCCAGAATTCAATGCTAACGGTCAATTTCTTCAAGTAATTACGTCGGGTACTCTCAGGCAATGTAGAAAGCAGGAACTGCATAAATTCTTTCCAGGTATACCCTTTCGGCAAGCGAACGGTTTGCCATCCCATAGCATGTGTTCCGCCATAAATTCCAGTAAAGTTCACCCCGTTCACACGCCCCACCATCTTACCCCAGGTAGTAGGATCAATCACTTTATAAAGCCGGAGACTTTCCTGAGCTTCACATAGAAATGGACTTGCTACACGTTGACGTTCAATGTTAACGCCAGCTTTATAATATAAATCATATAAATGATTATAATCCCATCCGAATTTTCCATTAGCTACCCAGATATCCGTCGTTTTCCAATCGAATATAGGATATGCATTGAAAATATCGTTTCCTATCTTAGAAGTCCAACGATAGCTGTGATACATTTGATATTTCCGCGCAAGATGAATACTGCGCCAGCGATTGAAGCTCTCCTGTGTACGAATCCCGATTAGAAAACAAGAACGAACCGCATCTCTTTTTTCATGCAACCACTTGGCAAAGTGCATTTGGAATTCATAGTCCCACATTGCATCGGTATAAAAGGGAAAGCTCTTTACGTCCATACTTCCCTTTGGCATCTGCCGCACCCATATCTCTTCCATCTCCGGATCCCAGGGACGCCAGTAATTCTGATACATAGAGGTACAAGTGGTGACTTTAAAAGGCACACATACCCGATAGACTTCCAAAATATCCTTGTTTGCTTCCAGAATACGATCTACATAATCAATTGTCATGCTATACTGGATTTCATAATCCATATGGTAAACACAAAGTTTCCGCTTGAGATTATTACGCCGGATATAGTCGATACACAAGTTCAGTAATACACCACTATCTTTCCCTCCGGAAAAAGACACGCAGATGTTATCAAACTCCTTAAATATAATATGTAGCCGTTCTTGTGCTAATTCATATACATTCTTCTGAGCCTCCTCCATTTTTAATTCTCCTTATTCATTTTCACATAGCGCTTCCACTCTTTATCTACTGAGAAGCCTAATTCCTTAAATATGTCCTGATGCTCTACAAATGTAATTGAACTCAATTGTTTATCTTCATCCATTTTGGCTATGATCTTTTCCAAAAGAGCTTTTAATACTTCTGCATTATTATTCCTTATATAATAGTTATTAATAACTGCTTCCCGTTTTTTATATTCCAGCGGTATAAAACCTACAACTTCTTTTCCATCCACTGCAACAAACCACACAAAACTTTCCGACGTACGGAAAGGATAATTATAGTTCTGTTTTAAGACTTCCGGATTCATTACTAAAGGAGCTACAAGTTGATACAACCGTTTCTCCGTACCTTGTAATTCTATTATTTGTGTCATAGCTATCTGTTATTTATTATGGTTTGAGTTTAATTCCCACATAAAATAGTGCAGACAAAATTAAATAAAAAAAGAATAGAGACAATAAAGAATCAGGAAAATTAATAAAATTATATTTATTAAACACTTAATCTTAAACTACAGTATATTTCCATAAAATTACTTATTGAATTGCATGCCAAGGTAGTTACCGCAGATTGACACACTGTCGGACACTGCAATATATCAACAAAAGAAAATTAATAAAATATCCAATCTGTCCAAACTTTATTGACCAGTTCTTATTTAGTAAATACATATCTCAACATTAAACAAATTGGGCTTTAAAAACAAGATTTCTATTTCGAAAAACTAATATTTCATTTAAAACGGTACGGTTATGAACTACAACAAGAACAGAATCATATTATATATTATTTACAAACAACATATGGTTAAAGAAAAGTAGTACACTGAACCTAATTCAGTCGTATAGTGAATGCCATTCAGTCGTATACTGAATAGGGCTCTGTCGTATACTGAATAGCATCTGCCATATCAAATTAATAATCAAGGAGTTACAAAACGCCCTACTACAATTGATAAATATCAACAAATTATCAAAATATCATTGTGCTTATGGGGGTAATCAGGTAAAGTGATTAAATAATGCTATCTAAAGTCTCCTCTTCCCCGGAAGAGGGGAATTGAGATACTCTATTTATTCAGATTGGAATACCCATTTCCCTCATAACCCTATGCTATAAGTTAGCTTTCATCTCCTAATCCACAAACTTTTCAAGCAACACTTATTTTATGATATTACAGTATTAGGCAGGCATAATATTTACTTGCCTCAATATCTTCAAAAGAAGATTAACTCATCTGGCACAATTAACAAAAGTTGTAACTAATACAATATTGGATAAAATTCATAAAAAGATCCCCTTTTTGATTATTTCCAATAGAAAATAGTAACTACATTCAAAACTTTCCTATGCAACCATTGTTGTAATGCTCCCAACTGGACGTACGTAAACAACAAAGTATTGGGAATATTTATAAACAGTTATTATTTGAAGACATGAAAATTAAACAGTTATTATTGGCAGGAGTAGCAAGTATGCTATTATTCTCTTGCAGTGACAAAGAAGATGATATCGCCATTTCACAGAATGAAATAAAATCCCTTTCAGTATCACTTGGTGGAATAGAAACAAGGGCTTCTTCCCCATCAGATATCATCATAGCAAATGCACCAAATGTAAACAGTGTATTAATCAATCTGACTGACGCCAGTGGTAAGATCATCACTTCCAAGTCAGTTACTAAAGATGCAGTTCTCAACTCAGACTGGAATAAACTGACTGATCCGGCTAAAGGATTGAAGTTTATCAATATCCCCCAGTCAGTCTCTAAAGTGTATGTTTACGGAAATCCGGGAAACGCCGTAAATAACAATGTGATAAATACCAAACTGGCAGATCAGCAAGGTAGTGGAGTACTATATTATGGTATGGACGATGATTTGACACCGATTCAAAATGAACCAATCGATCCTACTCCAACCGCAGGAAAGACCTATACTGCACAAATTACGATAGCCCCTATTGTTGCCCGCCTGCAAATCACAAAGATTTCATTTAAGAATGCCGGCAGTTTCGATTTTACCCGAAACATTGATGGAACAGACAAAAAAGCAACGATCACCTGGACAGGTTTCTCAGGAAATGTAAAAGGTATATATATGAATAACTTCTACAACACCTATAACCTTCCGGGAACAATGGATAATCTGCTCTTGAATTCTACGTTTGAGAAACACATCCAAAATGGAATGTGGACCTTCGACACCAATCCTATTATAGATGCAGCATCATTCGCCAGTTACAATATTTATAATGCAGATGGTACTTATGGTAATTTACCATTAGATCTGGCAGGCAAATGTTACGGCTTTAATTTCTTCCCGGGTACAGCTATGCCACAGCTTCATATAGATCTTTCTGATTTAAATATCACCGATTTTAAATCAAGCGATACTGAAGTGTTTAACCCCGGATTAGCAAGCAGCGTCCGCTTTGCCAACCTGACAAAGTATTATAAAGAGGTAAATACGGAAATGACTGCCGCAGATTTTAAACCCGGAACAATTTACAACATGGAAATCGAGCTTATACCAATGCTGGATAATGATTTAGGTAATATACAGTATAATGTGTTGGTACATGTTACAATCGCCCCGTGGAATGAGCAAACAATTACTCCGGGATTCGATCTGGAACAATAAGCCTCATCATTAATCTGAATAAAGAACATGAGAAAGGACATAATTCTATACATCTTGTTACTGGCAACAGTAACAGGATGCATAAAAGAAGATCTGGACGATTGTGAGACAACTCTATACTTCAGCTACCTGGGTGATGGTATAAAGGAAATCTTTCCGCAAAAAATAGATAAGGTAGATATGTATGTATACAATCAGGATAATGTGTGCATACAAAAAGCAGTACTTAACAAAAACGAACTGAACCGCCAACGCGGCACTACCTTAAACTTGCCAAGTGGGCAATATCACATAGTATGTTGGGGAAATTCACTCAACGACACGAGAATAAATGATGGTTCCACCCTACAAAACAGTATAGTCGGGGCACCTCATTATTTCACAAAAGAATTGATATCAACCAATGACAGCCTGTATTTTGGAGAAAGAAAAATAACAATCGCCAATGAAGGATATAAAACTGATACTGTTTTCTTCGGTAGTGCACATATAAAGATGCAGATAGAACTGGAAGGATTAGAAGTCAGTAATACCCGTGAGACGACTTTACCCATCAGAATGGAAATGGGTAACTTAAGTTCAACAGTGGATTTCACCAAAACGTTTTCCAACGAACATATCTCTTATTTCCCGTTGATTAACTTCGATTCAAACACACAAAAGTTTGGAGCTAAGTTCAACGTACTACGATTTAATAATGATAATGAAGTATTTCTCCGATTGAAAGATAACCAAACCGATAAGGAACTATACACCATGCAATTGAAGGACTTCATGAAAGACAATAATATTACTGTAGATGGTATCAATGAAGCTACAGTGGGTATCCGCATCCGTTTTAATGGAACCTCCATCACAGTAAAACCCTGGGACGAAGAAGTGATCAGACCGGGGCTATAATCCCCTATATATATGAAGCTAAAAACAAAATACCGGATATATTTGCAACTGTTTGTAATGACATTCTTGCTGTATTCGTGCAGTGAAAATGAGACCTCATTA
Source organism: Bacteroides sp. AF39-11AC (assembly GCF_003474285.1). Taxonomy (NCBI): domain Bacteria; kingdom Pseudomonadati; phylum Bacteroidota; class Bacteroidia; order Bacteroidales; family Bacteroidaceae; genus Bacteroides; species Bacteroides sp. AF39-11AC. Next base: position 75,593 of record NZ_QROH01000008.1, read on the forward strand.
CCAGATACAGGCAACGATCAAGCCCGACTAAGTTTCCTGATCAAAACAACTTCAGCAAACGCAGCCTTGATTAATGGAGACGAAGGTAGTTTTTCAAGTCTGGCTCTTTATATATTCAATAAAGCAGACGAGCGCTGTGAATATTCGGAATTGATTCCGGAATTTACTCCGCAAAAGCTACAAGAGTTTTCACGTTCTACGAATGTGTCCCCACAAACGAAGGTAATTTACGCAATTGCTAATTACAACGATCCGGATAAAACATTTTCGTCTCCTATCACCACTGAACTTACGTTGCAGCAAATAGAGGGCCTGACTGTATCCGGTACTATTTTTGCTGATAACAATCTTCTGATGGTCGGGAAGAAAGAAATTGCAATCAATAGTGAATATGTTGTTGCTGAAGTTCCCATGGAGCGACTTGCAGCACGAGTAGATATCTATATGTTTAAGAACCGGGAGTTAGAGAAGACAGACGTAGCGGTCACCTCCATCGATTTTATAAACCAAGTACTCAATACCAATTGCAGTTTGGAATCAACAACTACGCCAACACCTGCAAATTTGCGGAATAGCTCTCAGGAATTTCTTGGAGGGACACCTCTACAGCTCATGCCATCCGATTTATCAGGCATAGTACCGGCAAATGCACATGCTTCATTCTATACCTATCGGAATATGGTTCCCGGTGGTATACCGGATGCTAACACTCCTTACCTCCGTATAAAGGCAATTTTTGATGGAACAAGTTACACTTACAAAGGGTATTTAACCGACAATGGGCAGACAAACCATAAATACAGCTTGCTACATAATACGGTCTACCGTGTCATAGCCATGCTCGACCATCCGGATAACCAGTTAATAGTAAAAACAACTCCTTATCCATGGGATATCACCTATTCTGAAATCGGACAAGCAGTTACAGATGATAATTATCAGCTTCAACCCTATAATGGCAATGATACTGGAGCCACAACCGGCATCGTACAATTTCCATATATATCAAATGGAGAAGCTCATAATGAGACCTCTTATGCCAATTACAGTTTTAGCTTGACAGCCCCTGCCGGCGCTATGTGGACAGCCACTTTAAGCAATGGACTTGATTTTACGTTCAATACCAATGAAGCCATAAACGGAGTTCAGGCAGTATCCCAAGGTATATCCCGTAGTGAAGCTTATACTATAAAGATAGGAGCCACTAAACGATGGGCCGGAAATCCCCAAAGTACTTACTTCTATATAACTGTAGGAGGTGTCAAACTCAAAATTAATCCGAAGCAAAGCAACGGTACCCGCCAGTTTCCGGGCGACAGTGATACGGATATCTTAATCAGTCAAACCGAATATAAATAAGATGAATTATGAAACGAAACAAACTATATATTCTCCCGTTGATACTCTCATTATTCTGGGGTCTCACCTCTTGCGATGATGACTCCTCGATAGAATCAACAGGAATAGAACCGGCAAGAGGAATTACTCTAAAACTATCTATGCCCAGTTCCGCAATTTCACGTGCAACAGAAGAACCGGGTGAAGAGGCACTCAATGAGAATACAATAAAATCATTGGATGTTTTCATATACCGTGAAGGTGCAGATGAATGTCTGTTCTACCAGCATTTCACATTTTCTCCCGAACTGACCGGAACGGAGGAACATGTAGCTCTGTTGACTGCCCAACAAGAGAAATTCGATCTAAATATCAACCATACTATTTATGTAGTAGCCAACAGTACGGAGACGATTCCAACTGCAGGTCTGTCTCTCCCACAACTGAAAGCACTTGCCGCTCCTACTCTGGATGCCGATAAGAAACAGGATGCCTTCTTAATGGATGGCAAACAAACAATGGTACTGAATGACGGAGTCGTTATCAACAAAGAAATTCCAGTCGTTCTCAAACGTGCTGCCGCAAAAATAAGAATAAGCCTGAACTACATAAACGGTTACACCTCCATAGACAATAGAATACCTTCTAAAAAGATGGTTAACTATGCCGCCAGTGGCTCATCCATTGCAGATGGAAATATAGACATTCCCAGTCTGCAGAGCATGAACTCATTTACGGAACAAAATACGGGTGCAGGTAACAACAATCAATTCATTCTATATTCCTATGCCAACGACTGGACGAAGGATGCAGACCGGGAGACTTATGTACTCATCAACGTCCCGGTAAAGGATGCCGGTGGTAATACTATAGACCAGAACTATTACAAAATTCCAGTAAACTATCGTCTACCCGACGGAAGTACAAACCAGGCGGAAAGCCTCTATAAACTGGAACGTAACCGCTTGTATGATATCCGGGTGAACATAGACAAGGCCGGTGATACCGATCCTCATTCCGCAGTTCAGCTGAATGCCGGATATACTATACAAGATTGGAGTACCCATGAAGTACTTGTTTCTGTAGAAGGTATTAACTTCATCTATGTAAAAGATACCAAGATTTCTATGCCCAACAGTACACAGTTTACCACTACCTTCCAGTCATCTACACCGGACGTAGTGATTAAGCAGATTACAGTGAATGGAACAACAGTTTCCAACGGAGGAAAAGAGGTAAATATTACCGTTACCCCAAATGCAAAATCCGGCAACGTAACTATAACAAGTCCACTTCCTGAAAACTTTTTAGCTAAGGATATAGCTTTTCAGGTAGCAAATGGTGCCGGACTCACTCAAAATATTACTGTCTCCCAATATCCGGCCCTTTATATCGGGTCCGATATCTCAGCTGATGCTCCCGGTGGAAGCCAGGGACAGAATAATACAAAGATGTATATAATGAACTCTTTCGTTGCCGATTTCTCTACTCTTCCCAATCCGGATGAGTTTGACGAAGACTTCGGTAGCGGATATTCCCATTATGCGGCCAATCCCACATTAGGTGCATCCTATGCTTCCTATATACGCGATAATGCCGTACTCGGTTATCCATTGACCGACAGTGAACACGCTGCCATAGACACTGAAGAAAACAACCGGAGGATTTCTCCGCATTTCATGCTTGCTTCACAACATGGTACGACAACGGCAGACACATACACCGTATCAAGAGCTAAATGCCGGGATTATGTAGAACGGGATGCCACCACCGGAGAAACCTACTCTGACTGGCGTATGCCTACGCAAGCAGAGATATACCTCATAGATGTCTTACAAAATATCCGGATTTGTGAAGTAAAAGGTATCCTCGAAGGAAATTATTATTGGAGTTCAAATGCCAACGGTGCTGTTAATTTTATGGATCCCCGTGTCGGAGAAGGTGGAAAGTTCAGTCCCCTGAATGCATCTGTTCGATGCGTACGCGACATTCGATAAACAGTACTGATGAATTAAAATTAGAAAAGTATGAAAAGATTAACCTACCTTATAGCACTCTTCGGTCTTCTTCTGACCTCATGCACCGATGAAGATAGCCTCAGCAATCCACCGACCGGAAATAACAATAAGACCGTCTTCCAATTCTCGGTAAATATGCCTGAGTATACCTCTGTACGCACCCGTGCCGCCATAAATGAAAATGCGGTTAATGACCTTTGGTTAATGACCTTCGATACCAACGGACTATTCATTGGACGGGCTCATGCCTCCCTCCTGAGCAGTAATAGCAATGGTACCGGAACATTTCAGGCAAACATTCCCGATGATTCAAGAATCATTCACCTCATTGCCAACTATTCCCAATGGGATAGTTTTGACGAACGTGCCGCCATGCAAAAAGATGAAAGGGAAATAATACCTTCATTGAGTAGCAGTAATTTAGTTTTCTGGGGAAGACAAACAATCTCTTCACCCAGCGACAGCCCCAATGTCACACTTTACCGTAACCTGGCCAAAGTAACCGTTGAGAATGAAGCAACCAACTTTGAAGTAACGGGATATGCGCTCTGTAACTATACAAGTAGCGGAACCATAGCTCCATTCAATCCGAGTGCTCCTACCACTCCATTCACTTTAATAGACGGTAAACCGACCTTGCCGCGTAACCCTATCTCCAAGACTGACCAGAACGCTGCTGACTGTAATATGGAGCCCAAATATATGTTCGAGAATGAAAACTTCTCCAACGATCAGACATATATCATCCTCAAAGGGAAATTGGCAGGAAAAACCGAGGAACTTTATTACAAGATACAACTTCTCGATACAGATAAGAACCCCTATCCGGTTATGAGGAATTATCATTATAAGATTGTGATAAAATCTTTTAGTGAGAGCGCAAACGGAAGTACTGAATTTGCAGATGCAAAAACTTCGGAACCTTCCAATAACATTTATGCCGAGATATTCAAGGAATCTCCTTCTATCTCCGACAATAACAACAATGTACTGACGGTTAGCAATCTGCATTTCCTATTCACTCAGGCAGGTACCCTGAAAGTATCAGCCCAGTATACAGTGAACGGCGTAACCGATAATTCAAAGATCAGTGTATCTATAGCAGAAGACCAGGGAAGTATACTTCACAACCTGGCCTATGACGGAAACGGTAATATTTCTGCCGATGTATCCCGTATTATTACAGGGCAATACGAAGCGACAATCACCGTCAAGGCAGGAGTACTTTCACGTAGTATCACAGTTATATCCAGCGCATTGTATTCGTTCGATCCCGCCGGCTTATCACCCGAAATATACACTGCCCGTGATCAGGATGTAGCACTGAGCTTTACAATACCCTCAACAATCCCCTACTATCTGTATCCGCTGAAGTGTACCATTACTACAGGCAACCTTTACCCGGTAGAACCGAACAAGAACCTACAACTGGAATATACTAACGGTGGGTATCAATATGTTTATTGGGCTACCGGCCCCGGAACTAAAGTATTGAATTTCCGTACCAGTCTTGAGAATAGTGATGAAACAGTTTTGATAGCCAATGAAATCTTCCAGACAAAGAGTGTAGTAGTAAAAGCACGGCATTTTACCAACGTTTCTGTCAATGGAGACAATACGGTGAACTATGGCGTGAACAATACAGCCAGCTTTATGTTTACTATTCCATCATATCCGGACTATCCGCCCACATACCCGTTAACGGTGTTTATTGCAACTCAAAATCTGCAAACCACCCAAAGCGGATGGACAGCAGTTGCAGGTGGCTATCAATATACCTACACTTCACAGCCTTCAGGAGGGCAAACCGTTACGTTTACTTCAAAAAAGGCTTTAAGTAGTGAAAAACTGATACTATCTGCTCCCGGATTTAGTCCTACGACCATTGGCTTTGAGAATATTCTGGCGCAGTCAGTAACTGTCGGAAATACGATACAGGTTTATCAGAATAACGGTTTGCTCAATATCCCCCGTTATACCGTAACTTCATCGGACACCGGCATTGCAGCTGGTTTTACAGCCAGCCGGACCAGTACTTATTCAACTACTATATACGCCGGAGCCAAATTGAATGATGTAGTTACTTTCACTCTGAGAAACTATGGCTATTCCGCCACATACAAAGTGGAAGAGTTACTGCAAAATCCGGCTATTGTTTTACGATAATATAATATAATATAATGAAAATATGAAAACTATTAAATTCCTTTTGTTGGCAGCCCTGATGTTCACATACACCAACAGTATGTACGGGCAAGATAAGAGCCACTACATGCCTAAATTTGCAATAAAAACCAATGCATTGTATTGGGCAACTACGACAGCCAACCTTGGTTTTGAGGTCGGACTCTCCAAAAAGTTAACCCTTGATGTATCCGGTAACTACAATCCCTGGAAATTCTCGGATCACAAACAAATCAAGCACTGGCTGGTACAGCCCGAACTACGTTATTGGCTGTGCGAGCGCTTTTACGGACATTTCTTTGGCGTCCACGCCCATTATGCAGAAGCAAACGTCAGCAACCTCAACATCTTAGGTTTGGGACACGAACGCTACCAAGGCAACATTTATGGAGCCGGCATTTCATACGGATACCAATGGATACTGAACAAGCGTTGGAGTATGGAAGCTGAAATTGGTGTAGGCTATGCCCGCATAGACTACGATAAGTACAACTGCGGAAAATGCGGAAGCAAACTCGATAGCGGACACAAGAACTACATTGGCCCTACCAAAGTAGCATTAAACATCATATACGTCATAAAATAATATAGTCATGAAAAAGATACTGATATACTCCGTTTTGTGCCTCATTGCCGTACTTCCGGCCCGTGCACAAAAATTCTATAAAGATGCCATCAACATCACCAATGCCTCCCTATGGCAACAGGGAGAGTCACTCTACATAAGCATGCAGATGGATATGCGGAACCTGAAAGTCGGCAACGACCGTACTTTGACATTAACTCCCGTACTGGCAGGTCCGGACAACAACGTCGTATTACCCGAAATCGTTATCAATGGACGCAGAAGGCAAAAAGCTTATCTCCGTGCCATGACATTGGATAAAGCAACCAATATGGAGATACCTTATAATACTCAGGAAGTTCTGAACTACACCCAGGTCATCCCTTACGAACCATGGATGGAGAATGCTTACCTCAATCTGGAAGAAGACTTATGTGGATGCGGCGGACACCAGGAAGTATTGACACAGGAAATGATCCTGAACGGAGTTTCTACGGAAGCCAAACGTCTTGCAGCCTTACAGCCTATCCCCTCTTACATTCAGCCTAAAGCTGAAGTTGTGAAAGCACGTAGCGAACAATATGAAGCGCATCTTGATTTCCCCGTAGGCAAGTCTGTCATTCTACCGGATTTTATGAATAATCAGACTGAGTTACGGAACATCCGGGAAATGTTCAACAAGATACAGAACGATAAGAAACTGACCGTAACAGGTGTCTACATTGAAGGATTCGCCTCTCCCGAAGGTCCATTGAAGCTCAATGAACAACTCTCCAAGAGCCGTGCTGAAGCCTTGAAAACCTATTTGTCCACACACGAACAGATTCCTGCCAAACTCTACAATGTTTCCTTTGGTGGTGAAAACTGGGAAGGACTGGTAAAGGCACTGGAAGCTTCCAACATGAAAGAAAAAACAGAATTCCTCAACATAATCCATAATACCTCCGACATAGCTCGCCGGAAAGAGGAAATAAAACGAGTAGGTGGCGGTATCCCCTATCGTGAAATGCTGAAAGATTTATATCCGGCACTCCGCAAGGTGAATTGCCGCATAGACTATACCATTGCTAATTTCAAGGTGGATGAAGGGAAAGAAATCATCAAAACACAGCCCCAGTATCTTAGTCTGAACGAGATGTACCTGGTAGCAAATACCTATCCCAAGGGTGGTGACGATTTTATCAAAGTCTTCGATATTGCCGTCCGTATGTATCCTGATGACGAAGTAGCCAACCTGAATGCAGCCGCTGTAGCTCTATCTAAGAAAGACTTGCCCGATGCACGTAAATACCTGGATAAATCTAATAAGCAGACTGCTGAATATGCCAACAACAATGGCATCTACTATTTACTGAGCGGCAATCAAGCACAAGCCATAGTAGAATTTACCAAAGCTGCACAGAATGGTAATGAAGCTGCCCGACACAATTTGGGAGAAATTGAAAAAGCCATTAAAACAAAGAAGTAATTAAGAAATGAATATAAAGAAGCCCCGGAACTAACGATAAAAGTTCCGGGGCTTCTTTTAGTTATATAGCCATCATTGCATTTGTTTCCCGGCGTGAAACAAGCAGTTTCATTACTTGAAACAAAGTGTTTCACACCGAGAAACAAACGGTTTCAAGGCATGAAACAAATGGTTTCCTGTGGTGAAACTTTCTAAAGACTAAGAATATCAGATTTCCTCTAATGCATAATACTGATAATCACGGAGAACTGTTTGAAGAAACTGTTCTTGATTACCATCACGGGGAGTTATAGTAAGAAGTTCCTGGACTTTCTTTGCCAATTGTGCAATGCGGTGCACACGGTCTTTCTTGCCGTCCTGCAATGTCCGGGTAATAACATTTATTTGTTCCAGCGACAAATCGGCTGCTTGTGGATAAGTGGGACGATAATCTTTCGTCAGATAATCAAACTCATCAAGGCTGACATGAATCTTGCGATAGTTCTGTTCTTTGATCACCATGGTCCCGGCTGCAAGATCCCCCATTCGCTGACTATTCTTCGTTAATAATACCACCAATAGTCCGAAACCACCGGTAAGCAGACTATCAATCGGAAAGAGAAGCCAACGAAGCAAATAAGAACTAATGCCGGGTGTAGAACCGTCTGCCTTCACTACACGAATGTTCATCAGATTTTTCCCGAAACTTCGTCCATGATTGAACATTTCACATAGAAACGAATAGCCTAATATCGGCAGATAGACTACAATCATAATAAGAATCATTATAAAATCTGACGAGATTCGGAGTGTAGAAAGCAGGGTAGCCGTTGCGTATACATAGAATCCTATCAGAATAAAATCGATCACCAACGCAATGAGTCGTTCACCAATACTCGCAGGTGTTTGGCTGATACGAACAAATTGCCCGGTAATAATTGTAGTTTCTGCCATTTCTGATTAAAGATTTTTTGTATATCGTTGCAAATATATCATTATTCTCTTACTTTTGTTATTGATTTCAGACAAAACTTATTTGAAACCTTTGGAAAAGCATGAAAGAAGTAACGTTTATCCGTCGGAATATCGATAAATGGAAAGAAGCCGAGAAGGTAGTGGAACAAGCAACAAACTTGTCTCCCGACCGGCTTGCCGATGTATATACGGACCTCACTGCCGATCTGGCGTTTGCACAAACGCACTTTCCTACTTCACGTATTTCCATTTACCTGAACAACCTTGCTTCTGCACTACATAACAAGATTTACCAAAACAAGCGTGAGAAATGGACGAGGATCATCACCTTTTGGACACAAGAAATCCCACAGATCATGTATGATGCCCGTCGGGAACTATTGGTTTCATTTATCATTTTTACCGTCAGCGTGCTGATTGGAGCAGTTTCTGCAGCGGGTGATCTCGATTTTGTCCGTTTGATTCTGGGGAACGGCTATGTGGACATGACTTTGGATAACATAGCCAACGGTGAGCCAATGGCAGTGTATAACGGCTCTTCCGAAGTTCCTATGTTCCTGGGAATCACACTAAATAATATTATGGTTTCCTTCTATTGCTTTGCCATGGGAATCCTAACAAGCTTTGGTACAGGATATATGCTTTTCAATAATGGAGTTATGATCGGCGCATTCCAGATGTTCTTTTTCCAGCATGGCTTACTTGGAGAATCCATGCTTGCCATATGGCTGCACGGGACACTTGAAATCTGGTCTATTATTGTAGCCGGAGCTGCCGGACTGGCTTTGGGCAATGGATGGCTTTTCCCCAGAACATATTCAAGACTGGAATCGTTCAAGAGAGGAGCCAAAAGAGGAGTGAAAATAGTTGTAGGTACAATCCCCATATTCATAATGGCAGGATTTATCGAAAGTTTCATCACGCGCCATACCGAATTACCGGACATACTGAGACTCGGCCTGATCCTTATTTCTCTTGCATTTATTATATTTTACTATATTTATTTACCTAATAAGAAACGACATGGAATCACAAAAGCCTAAAATTGCAATGTATGTGAAACGCTCTTTCGGAGAGAAGTTAAACGCATCTTTTGATTTTATAAGGGAGAACTGGAAGCTGATGCTGAAGTTTACCACATATCTACTTTTACCACTCTGCCTTATCCAAGCCCTGAGTCTGAATGGGATGATGAAAGGAATGATGAGTGCAGCGGACATGGATATTTCTTCCGATGCCGCTCTCTTGATTTCATTCCTCTCATACTATGGCCTTTTTGTACTCATCTGTATCATTGGGATGGTATTGCAAGCTTCCCTCATTTATGCAATGATCCGGACCTATAATGAGCGTGAAGAACGTTTGCAAGGAGTGACCTTGCGAATGTTGACTCCTATGTTGTTCCACAATATCAAAAGACTATTCATCATAGCATTTTTCGGACTATTGTTAACAGTATGTGTCAGTTTTGTATTAGGCGCTTTAAGCATTGCATCCCTCCCTGTCGCATATCTGTTTGCTCTTATCATAGTACTTCTTGCCCTACCACTTGCCCTCTGGGCACCTATCTACCTATTCGAAGATATTTCCATCATGGATGCATTAAAGAAAACTTTCCGTCTGGGCTTTGCTACCTGGGGAGGTATCTTCCTTATTTCTTTAGTTATGGGAATCATAGCCGGCATACTACAGGGAGTCACCTTGGTGCCCTGGTATGTAGCTACAATTGTGAAAATGCTCTTCACTATGAGTGACGTAGGAAGTGAAGCAACCGTATCAGTAGGATATAGTTTCATGCTCTATCTACTGGCCATTGTGCAGGCATTCGGTACTTATCTGGCAATGATTTTTACATTTGTGGGATTAGCTTATCAATACGGACATGCATCCGAAAAGATGGATAGTGTAACGATAGAAAGTGACATTGATAACTTTGACAAACTCTAAATCAATTTAAATGATTCTTTCTCCGGCTGATACATTGGTTTGTGATACTACGCAGCTTGCTGTGTGGCAATCTGACGCAGACTACAACTACAACCGTGAGTTGATAGCCCCCGAAGTGAATATATTCGAATGGCTCAACAGGTGGTTCGGAGAAATATTGCAGAGTATATTCGGCAGTCAGTTTGCTGAAAATTATTCAAAAACGATTCTGATAAGTATTGCTGTCCTCCTACTGCTACTGATCGGCTGGTTCATTTATAAAAAAAATCCGGCAATATTCATACGTTCCCGCAAGAATGCTTTACCTTACACTGTAGGGGAAGATACCATTTATGGAGTTGATTTTGCCAAAGAAATAGCCTCTGCCCTTTCCCGCCACGATTACAGGGAAGCAGTCCGACTGCTATATTTGCAGACACTGAAACAACTCAGTGACGAAAAACGTATTGACTGGCAACTCTACAAAACGCCTACACAATATATTTATGAAGTACGGATGCCTGCATTTCAGAGGTTAACCCATCACTTTTTGCGGGTACGCTATGGAAACTTTGAAGCAACGGAAGAATTGTTTCAGACCATGCAGTCCTTACAGGGAGAAGTCAAGAAAGGAGGCGTTGTATGAAAGGAAATCACTTGTTTATCATCTGTATTGCCGTCTTTTTACTCTTAATGTTCGCGATAGAATGTAGATTACCCAAAAAGTTTGTGTGGGCTCCTAGTTTCAGCCACTACGATAAACAACCTTTCGGATGTGCCGTTTTCGACAGTTTGCTGTCTACGTCGTTACCAAAGGGGTATTCTTTATCTCGAAAAACCTTTTACGAACTGGAACAGGAAGACACAATCTCTCGTAGAGGCATATTAGTAGCCGCTAATAACCTGTCTCTGACAGATGTGGATGTAGAAGCAATACTAAAGATTGCAAAACGGGGAAATAAGATTATGCTGGTGAGTAACTCTTTCAACAGAAGTTTAGAAGATACATTGGATTTTAATAGTAGTTATTCCTACTTTAGCCCGACATTATTAAAAAAATATGCTGCTGCATCATTGGAGAAAGATACTCTCTTCTGGATAGGAGATTCTGCCGTATATTCCCGGCAATCTTTCAATTTCTATCCTCAATTGTGTTCTTCTTACCTCGTGCCCGATTCGCTTCCGGCTAAGGTACTGGCAGAAAAGGGTATTCCAAGTGTCCCGGTTGCCTTGTCCTATCCATGGGGAAAAGGCGAAATAATCCTGATCTCCACTCCCCTACTCTTTACTAATTATGGAGTATTAGATGGAAAAAATGCAACTTACATTTTCCGCCTATTATCCCAAATGGGAGATTTACCCATTGTCCGCACCGAAGGTTACATGAAGCAAACGGCTCAAATACAGATGTCCCCTTTCCGGTATTTCCTTTCTCAAAGACCGCTAAGATGGGCTTTGTATTTGACAATGTTCACCATTATCCTCTTCATGGTGTTCACCGCCCGAAGGAGGCAACGGGTAATTCCTGTCATCCACCAGCCGGAAAACAAATCGCTGGAATTTACCGAACTGATAGGAACTCTTTATTTTCAAAAGAAAGATCATGCCGACTTGGTGCATAAAAAGTACATCTACTTTGCAGAAGAATTGAGAAGAGAAATTCAGGTAGATATAGAGGAAGTAGCAAATGACGAACACTCTTTCAGCAGAATAGCCCAAAAGACCGGTATGAATACAGAAGAGATCGGTGAGTTTATCCGTTCCGTCAGACCAGTGATTTATGGAGGGCGCACCATCTCTGTAGAGCAGATGAAGTATTTTATTAATAAGATGAATGAAATAATAGATCATATATAAAGAAGAAATTTATGGAAGAGAATATTGAAAAACGAGTAGATTTGACTCTCTTTTCCGAGAAGATACAAGAGTTGAAAGACCAGATTGCATCTGTCATCGTAGGTCAGGAGCAAATGGTGGACTTGGTATTGACTGCCATTTTAGCAAATGGGCATGTCTTGATAGAAGGTGTGCCGGGAGTAGCAAAAACACTGCTGGCCCGTCTGGTTGCCCGCTTGATTGATGCGGATTTCAGCCGTATTCAGTTTACTCCGGACCTAATGCCAAGCGATGTACTGGGTACAACTGTATTTAATATGAAAACCAATGACTTTGATTTTCATCGGGGCCCCATCTTTGCCGACATCGTATTGGTGGATGAAATCAATCGTGCTCCGGCCAAGACACAGGCTGCCCTGTTCGAAGTAATGGAAGAGCGTCAGGTCAGTATTGACGGAATGACTTATCCTATGGGGGAGCTTTATACAATTCTGGCTACTCAAAATCCTGTAGAGCAAGAAGGTACTTATAAACTACCCGAGGCGCAGCTCGACCGTTTCCTGATGAAAATAACAATGGACTACCCAACTCTGGATGAAGAAATAAACATCCTGGAACGCCATCATACAAATGCCGCATTCGTGAAACTGGAGGACATCGCTTCTACCATTACCAAAGAAGAGCTCTTATCTCTCCGCAAGCTGATGAACCAGGTATTTATTGATCGTACATTGCTTCAATACATTGCCATGATTGTACAGCAGACGCGCACCAGCAAAGCCGTATATCTGGGAGCTTCTCCACGTGCATCTGTCGCTATGCTGCAGACCTCTAAAGCATACGCTCTATTGCAGGGACGTGATTTCGTAACACCGGAAGATATAAAATTTGTTGCTCCATACGTACTCCAGCACCGCCTGATTCTGACTGCAGAGGCCGAAATGGAAGGATATTCGCCAGTAAAAGTAACCCAACGCCTGATTGATAAGGTAGAAGTACCGAAATGATTTTAAACCGACGCTTTTATATTGCCCTCAGCCTGATTATCCTGTTACTGAGTAGCGGGTATACTTTTGCTCCGCTCTTTGTTCTCGGGCAATGGATGCTTTTTGTCATGCTCCTGGTCGTATTAGCGGAAGGATATATGCTTTACCACGTCCATGGTATACGGGCATTTCGCCAATGTTCATCACGTTTTTCAAACGGAGATGAAAATACGGTGAACATTCGGGTAGAGAGCGGTTATCCGTATACAATATCCGTGGAAGTCATTGATGAAATACCTTTTATATTCCAGCAACGAAATATAAATTTCCAGATAAAGCTCCAGGCAAATGAAGGCAAAACTATCAGCTATCAATTACGACCCACCCATCGGGGAATCTATAATTTTGGACGGATTCGTGTATTTGTACAAGGCCGGATGGGATTACTTTCGCGCCGCTATACCTGTGGTGATACCCAAGATATCAAAGTCTATCCATCCTACCTGATGTTACATCGTTATGAATTGCTGGCAATAAGTGATAATCTTACGGAATTAGGTATAAAACGTATCCGTCGCGTAGGACATCGCACTGAGTTTGAGCAGATAAAGGAATATGTAAAAGGCGATGATTATCGCACGATAAACTGGAAAGCAAGTGCCCGCAAGCACGAGCTTATGGTAAATGTGTATCAAGACGAACGTTCCCAGCAAATTTATAGTGTGATAGACAAGGGACGGGTTATGCAACAGGCTTTTCGTGGAATGACCTTACTTGACTATGCGATAAATGCCTCATTAGTTCTTTCGTACGTTGCCATGCGGAAAGAAGACAAAGCCGGGCTCATAACCTTTGATGAACATTTCGATACCTTCGTACCGGCATCAAGCCGTCCCGGACATATGCAGACATTGCTTGAAAATCTCTATAGTCAAGAAACTACTTTCAGTGAAACGGACTTTTCTTCCTTATGCGTACATCTGAACAAGCATGTCAACAAACGTAGCCTTTTGATTTTATACACCAACTTCTCCAGTATGGGAAGCATGAACAGACAGTTAGCATACCTGCAACAACTAAATCGACAGCACCGCCTGCTGGTAGTGTTTTTCGAAGATGCTGACTTGAAAGCCTATATTGCTACTCCTGCCTCAGATACGGAAGGATACTATCGCCATGTTATTGCCGAAAAATTTGCCTTTGAAAAACGTTTAATTGTCTCTACACTAAAACAGCATGGCATTTATTCTCTATTGACCACGCCCGAAAATCTCTCTATTGATGTAATTAATAAATATCTGGAGATGAAATCGAGACAGTTACTCTAATCAACCTCCGAGAATACACAAGCAAATACCCAGAAATAGGGATTGCCTAACCGAATGTTTTCTTCGATCTTTGCACAAGAAATTACGATAGATGAAGAAGCTCTGTTTATTATTACTCATTCAGATAGAATGTATATTTTCCCTACCTGTATATGGGCAGGATTCAATTAATATAGGAAACCGCCATTCTTTGTTTTCCAATATATTAAACGAAGAAAGATCCTATTGGATTTATAAACCAGAACAACGACCAGGAGAATCTGCTCAAGATTATCCGGTTCTTTACTTACTGGATGGGGATGTCTTTTTTCACTCCGTAGTAGGATTTACGCGCTTTTTTTCTTCCTCAAGAATATCTTCCTTGCCTCCCTGTATTGTTGTTGCCATCCTGAATACAGACCGCACAAGGGATTTTACTCCTACCTTCTCGTCTGCACGACGAGATGGCAGCATTCACCCAGAAGATAAACCGCAAGGAGGAGGTGCAGAGCAATTCTATCGTTTCCTGACAGAAGAACTGCGTCCGGAAGTAGAAAGAAAAGTTCCCTGTAGTGGCCGTCACTTCTTAGCAGGACACTCATATGCCGCTTTATTCACGCTACAGACATTACTTGATCATCCTGAATCTTTCGAAGCGTTTATAGCAATAGATCCCAGTCTATGGTGGGATCGTGGCATTTTTCTAAAACAAGCGGAAATAAAAATCAGGCAAAAGAACTATTCCGGAAAACAGCTATATGTTGCTTTTGCCACGCGCCAACGCCCTGATGTAAAATTAGTGCAATTCTCGTTGGCCGACAGCTTAAATATGAAAATTATTCCGGATATGGAGAATCAACATTTACGCGTTGTATTCAAAAAGTTCCCGGAAGAGGTACATGGTACAGTTGCACTCCCAGGATTTTATGATGGCCTTAAATCACTGTTTATGCGTCAATCAGAAAGAACAGAAAGAGTAACAAAGTAAGGTCACCCACCGGACAAATACCTATAAGACACTTACCTTATATTCTGAATTATAATATTCTACTGCCATCTGATATTCAGCAATATTCTTCTCTTTAGCCAATAAGCTCAGTTTTGCCTTATCAGCAGAAGATATATTATTGCCATAATAAATGGCTGTAGGCTTCATCATAACTTTAACAGATTCTTTTTCATAAGAACCCGGACAAATCAATCGCCATTCATTTTCATATCCCCAGCATTTCGCTTTATTCAAAAATACTTTCAAATAAATAAATACGTCAGGCAAAGCAATACTGCTATTATTTTCTCCTTTAAGGCTTATAAGAAAATCATCCATTAAACTTTTTCCTATATGAGTTGCATCAAGTCTTTTATCTGAATAGATTACCGGAAAAAGTATTGCCGGGTGACTACCGGGTTGCGTATCACTTGTTAGAAAAACAACTTGCTTTATATCATATTCCAACACAAACCCGCTATGTCTATCAGCATAATGTGACCACATCAGCATATTATCCTTTCTCTCTGTAAAACATGCAATCTTACAGCTTTCTTTTACACTCTCCACTGATTGATCTAATAAATCCCCGATAAATTCAAGATATTCATTAATTTTATCACTATAAATGCCCTTATCGCCATATGTAGTTCCTTCATAATAAGCCTCACGCAGTATCTGATCCGCTACCTCATCCTCTTCCCCCTTCCAAAAATTAAAGCATTGCATCTCCTTAGCAATTTTATCAATCTTCGGATCTCCAGGGTACTTTTTTCTCATATCCTCCTCAACCAAACTATTTATCTTACTCAGTGTATAAAGAAACCAGTTTTTATTCAGCACTTCCTCATAATTCTTTAGTATCTCCTCTTTATTGTAGCAAACCAAAGAATCAAACGGATCATTAAAATTACGAGGATTACCGGCATAGACTTCATCATCTCTAAATGAATCTAAATTATACTCTTGACAGTTCCGATATCGATATAGTTTTGAAGGTATATTTTTTGCCACCAAATCATGGAGTTTAGAGAACAGTCCACTTGCCTCCGGTGAAGTAGGTTCTCCACGTTTAAGAGGAATAATTTCACTCATCAATATTTTCTCAAACTCCTCTTTAAAATTAGATGTTTCCATTGTGTTTTATATATCAAGTATAATATCTGTGCATACTAAGAATCTCATTATGCAAAAATAGTGTTTATTTACGTAGCTGACAGCCCGATTTCAAAGTTTCTTTGTTACGATCTCTTTTATACTGTTAATTATCTGAATAGTTTAAATACCCTGCAAAACCGTATCACTAAAATATTTGTTTCTAATAAAGGGGTGTTAGTTTTGCCCGGATTCTAAAATCGAGTAAATAAAAAGATAACCATGAAAAAAGAAGTTTCTGAAGTGCTCAAAAAAGAGCAAAATAATGAAAGTTGTATCCATCTGTATCTGGAAGAATGTGGCTGGTGTGCTTATGAAGTTTCAGCTTATCTGCTTATGAACCTCTTAGGAGGAAAATGTATCGTCGAGAAAATAGAACAATGCGGATCAAAAATTGTTCGGGCACTAATGAATATAGATTTATTAGGCGACATTAATTATGGCGATTATCGCTACGCTGGGCTAAACTCATACAATTTACAACTGATAGGAAAAGATAAGGTTGATAAGCAATCATTTATTCATTGGAGAAAGAATGTATAAGGAAAAGCTGGATGTAAGCCACACTCAAAAAAAGGAAACAGACTAAGAAGGAGATTAAAATATAATTCCCAGTAAATTAACAAAAGCGCAATTCTGCTTGTTTATGAGTTGCGCTTTTGGTATTTTTGCAATCATTATATATGATATGATAAACAAGAGACATAATAAAAAAGTTTTTTCTTCATAATACCAACATGAAAAGACGAAAAAAAATCATCTTGATTATTGGTGGAATACTTCTGTTTTCGTTCATAGTTTTTGGTGTGATAGGTTATTTCATAGCTCGCAATAGTTTTAAAAACCCGCCAGAACATTATGTAGCTATCGGGGGACGGGTATATACAGCTGTACCCGCTATGATGATAGATTCAGTCTATGATTCATTAAACCTTAGTGGACGTGGTATTAAGATTGGAGTATTAGATACCGGATTTGGGGGATTGAGGCAACGTTCTTGGACTAAAAACTTGCATGTAACCGCCTATGCTAATTTTATAGATGGAGATACTTTGGATTTTTTTAAGGAAGAGTCTGGCAGAGAAAGGGACCACGGAGCATACTCTTGTGCATGTATAGGAGGACAACTTGCAGGAGACACCATAAAAGGATTGGCATGGAATGCTGAATATTATTTAGCTGAAATAGATGATTTTGATTCCGAACCACGTCTGGAGGAAGTACGCATGATGAATGCGATACGTTGGTTACTGACTCATAATATAGATATAATAACTTCTTCTTGTGGCTATACAATTTTTGATGATTTCGACGGATATTCTGTTCAGATGCTTGACGGACATACATCCCGCATTTCATGTTTTGTAGATAGTATTCTTCAAGCCAATCCTAACTTAATATTTATCCAAAGCATGGGTAACGAGGGCAACAAACCTTGGCGTTATAACAACTTCCCAGCAGATGTTCGGGAAGTGATAGCCGTAGGGGCTGTAGAAGATGATGGTATGACCCGCGCCGATTATAGTTCTCTTGGTTGGGAAGGAACTGAATATATAAAACCTGATATATGTGCTTATGTACAACCTCCTCGCAGAGGTACTTCATTCTCAGCACCTTCTATAGCAGGATTATGTGCTACTTTATTAGAACAGAAAAAAATGAGCAGAAAAGAACTTATCCATCTTTTGCACACTTCAGCGCTTAATGCTTCCATGCCCAATCGAGAAATAGGCTACGGAATGCCGCAAACCTCCCAGATGACACCATAGTAATATAAATTGCTTTCAGAAGACTTCCCCTAAATTAAACGATATACTAACATTTAAAACAAAAAACACCCAGCTTTACATTATTGAGTGTAAAACTGGGTGATTTTCAATATTTATTGCGGTGCGTACGGAAGATGAACCTTAGTTTTATTCCTCACGTAATCAATATCTTAGCAAGCTCTTAATTCTTTCTCCCACTAATAACCCCACGTGTGCAATTCTTTAGATTGCTTGGTGTTGCGGTGGTTGTTTGAGTTTCTGCAAAGATAATAATTTTCTGCGAAAACAAGGCTTTTAATGAAATATTGCATAATAAAGACTTTAACATATCTAAAAATTACATATCTTTGTGCTATTAATTAAACACTCAGATTGTTATGGAATGTATTTATTGCAAACAGAATATACCAGATAACGCTAAATTTTGCCCATTTTGTACCCAACAAATTAGGTGTATAGAATGTAATGAACCCCTCTTTCCCAATGCAAAGGTATGTATTAATTGTGGAAAAGCATTGAATATAGAAGTTAATGCAAATATGAATACTATTGAATTTTCAGAGACTAAAAATTCACGTTCTTTTAAAGCATGCTTTACTGATACAGTTGGTGGTAGTATAGGTGAAGCTATTGGATTGATTATAAACGACAAATTACCTGTTAAAAATACATTTAAATCAAAGACACAAATCTCTGCAAGCTTACTTCCTCATAATAGTAGTGAAGGAGAGAATATAGATACGGTAGAAGTCGTAGACGATGAATTGGAACAACTTAATCAAGTATTCAAAAATAGCAATGGAAAAACATCCTTACAAGAAACAAGATTGAAAGCTAAATCTAAAAGAGATGCGGGTATAAGATTGACATTGCTATTTATGTATTATCAATATAAATTAGGTATTGAAGAAGTTCAAAGAATAGATTTAACTAAAATTTTAAGAGATGCGAGCTTAGAAGATTCCAATTGGCGTACTTGGTTAATTAATAATAATTTAGTAGGTGTAAAGGAAGATAAAGTTGAACTAAAGGCTCCGGGAAGAGATGCGGCTAAAGAATTTTTATTAGAAGTCCTAAATCCTGAAATAGAAGATAAATGGAAATTAGGTACTTCACGTACAAGCAAGAGAGGAAAAAAGAAAGAAAGTAATGATGAAACTGAAATTTGATGACTTTTGCAAAGCTTCTGAAATTGCATTTCAAAAGAAAAAAATAGATGCTGCTGTTTTAATAATTTGGTATCACCAAAAGGTATCAAATAGAAATTCAATATCTATAAATGAAATAAATAATTATTTTAAACAGGCTCACTTGCCAGAATATAATAAATTTCGATTATCAGAACATTTAAGATTAGATAAAAGAATAACAAAGGGTGAAAATGGTAATTATAAACTCAATAGAGCTATTCTTGAGGTATTAGACCAGAAATTCAACCATTTATTTGAAGATGAAACGAAAGTTCAACTCCAAATATCTTTAGAAAATACTCCTTTTTTAGAAAATACAGATATTGAAAATGCTCATAAAATGGCAGAATTGTATCTAATTATTTTTTGTTTTGAAAATTCTGCAAGGCATTTTATATTGAAAATATTTTCATTAAATTTTGGTGAGGACTGGTGGAATATTATAAAAAATACAGATTTTAAAAAGAAAGTAGAAGAACGCATGTCGCGTGAGCAAAAACTGAAATGGATTTGCCAACGAGGGACATCCCCTCTATTTTATTTGGATTGGAGTGATTTATTAAAAATTATACGAAAATACGAAAATTTATTCACACCCTTTATTGCTGATTTAAAATTCATAGAACTACGATTTGAAGAGCTTGAAAGAGTTAGAAATATTATTGCGCATAATGGTATTATACCTGATAAAAATGATATAAATCGATTAATTTTATATTTTCAAGATTGGTGTAAACAACTTAAGGAGCTTTCCATCTGATTATTTATAAATAATCAGATTATGATAAAACTTGTCTTTTCATTTCATAATTACTCTTATTTATTAAACAAACCTAACCTTTGAGCAAAATTTACAGCCTCAATCGAATTATTGGCTTTTAGCTTTTGCAATATATTCTGTCTATGGCTATTTATGGTATTTATACTAACTTTCAAAGTATTTGCTATCTCTTTACTTAACAAGCCTTGCTTCATCAAACGCAAAACCTCCAACTCTCTATTTGTTAAAGGTTCATCCAATGTATCAGATAAATCTATAAAAATCTGTTCTCCAGTTTTAAAGTTATATAGGTGGCTTTTAATAATTTCTGATTCATGGCTTGCGTCAACATCAATAACTGACAACATAAGCCAAATGTTGCCTGATCTATCTAACTCAACAATCTGTTCCTGCTCTATTATACGGATATATTCACCTCGTAGATTCCTCACCCGCATTTCATGAATGGCTTTATAGTTCATTTTTTCTTCATTGGAGAACGAACTCAATATTGAATAGATTTTCTTTCTTACAAGTAATCCGTAGTATATATCATCCGGATGTATAACCTCTACTACTGGCTGATGCCCGTCTATAAACAATCTATGGGAATCAAGCCCATATAATTCAGGAATATTATCAGAAACAAATACGAATTTTTTTGTGTAGCAATCAAACGCCAACACAATACTGTGCGTAACTTCCGAGAGTTTTTTCCAGTCCTTTTTCCTTTCTTCGAGAATGGAATAGTCTACCTCATCAAGTAGTATGTTTGATGTCGGGAGTAAGTTTATTATTTGCTTCTCAATTTCCTCAATTATCATATTTTAAAAATATCTGATTATTAGACATTTGCACGTTCTCTCATTATAAATGACTATTGCCTTTAGAGTCTATTGCTTCTATCTTTGCACAAAGATAATGAAATCAGTATAAGTATAAGATAAATAGATGTTTAATATTTTAATTCATGTAGTATGATAAAGAAAATTTGTTTAATGACACGTAGCGGAAAAGAGGTTGTAGGGCGTAGAGTAGTTGTTACTTCTGAGTTTGAAGCTAACAGGGAAAATATTTGGTGTAAAATTCAGGATATTGATACCTTAAGAGAAATTTGTAAGCCAAAAGCCAGTTTTATATCTTATGATAATACTTCTCCTACTTGGAAAGAAGGAAAATCTTTTTGCTTTAAAATGTTCCTACATGGATTTATTCCAGTAGGAAAACATACAATAAATGTAATCAAAATGGATAAAAGCACAGGAGAGATAGTAACAAATGAGTATAATAAAAAGGTGACTATATGGAATCATTATATCAACATGGAAGATGTTTCTCCTAATGTTACAAGATATACAGATATGGTCGATTTATATGCAGGTGGTTTAACAGCTCTTGCCGCTTGGTGGACGCTTAAATTTTATAAGCATAGGCAGAAAAAATGGCAGAAGATAGCAAAAAACTTATAAAACAATTACACATTGTCTTCTAAGAAAGATTATGCCAAAATGGGATTTAACAGAAAAGCAAATATATAAATTGCTAAAGCATCCTTGCCAAAAGGAAAAAGCTGTAATAGAAGAAATAACTTCTGCATATCTTGAATTTGTTGAAGATTTATTCGATTATCTCAATAGAGAGCATGATAATAAAATCCGTATCAGGCAATTAAATATGAGTTATATAGATTTCGGAACAATAAAAGCATTAGAAGAAACCTCTCCTACTGAAAATAGCAAACTGAAAATCATATATCTTGATAAACTTTTGTCTTTGATAAATATGGAACAAGAACTAATCTATCGCCAAATGGAATATCCAAAATTTTTCATCAATATAGAATCTGATTGGAAATCTCCATTCTACTTAAACAATGAGGTTATTAAAATCGTAGATATAATGGAATTGGTTTGTGGTATTTTTTATATCAGAGATGGAATAGTTCGGATTGATAACAAAGACATCTTTTTAAGTGATGTTGCCCGGATTTTTGAAAAGATGTTCAACATTAATTTTGGAGATATATACAAAAAAGAAATTGCGGTTATCAAAAGGAAACCTACTAAGATAACAGAATTTTTAGATAGCTTGAAAGTCGCTATTATAAAAAAGAGCAGAGATAATGGTTATAACCATTTGTAAAAAGGAATTTTATGTTGTATTGATAATCAACGTACTACAAATTATTTATGGGGGATTAGGTGTACCATTCCCCCATTTTCTTTGCTTCCCTTTTCCGAACTTTGCTTCATCAATCGATTGACAATCTTAATGTATAATCAGAAAAATGAAGCAATATGTATGTAGATAGTTACGAGTTCAAAGACTGGATGCAAAAGCTACTTGATAAACTGGAAGAAGTAGGCAAAGATGTAAAAAATTTGCAAACCAACCCAGAAGTAATGCCGAATGACAAACTTTTGGATAATCAGGATTTATGCCTGTTATTCAAAGTCAGTACCCGGACATTGCAGAGATTGAGAAGCAAGAAACTGCTGCCCTTTATGATGATTAGCGGAAAAGCCTACTATCGGGCTTCCGATGTGCGTGAGTTCATAAAGGAACGGTTCGATGTGGGCACGCTCCGAAAGTTCGAGAAAGAACACGGAGCGAATAAGTAAGAGTGAAATTCATCCCGGAGCTGTACACGTGGCAGTTTCGGGATGTTTTTCTTTTGGCAAGTCTGTATTTACTTCCCTGCTGATATTGTTCCCTCTTCCCTATAAGATGCTTCAAACTGTTTGGTAAGCGCAATAATCTGTTGGTTCGTCTTTACCAGTTCAACAGTGTATTGTTCCAGTTTGTAAAGCAAAGTAAGTGCTTTCTTCTCCGCAAAATTGGAATGAAGCTCTTTCACTACCTGATTATAGTTATTGCTGATACTCCTGAACTGACTGAATAACTGGGAGAGTTGAATGTAATAATCAACCTTGCTTTTATCAATCCTAAGCACCTTAAACGACTTCCCGAAAATACAGTTCTTAATGAAATGCGCTTTTACCTTGTAGCCTGACTGGTCGTAAAAGGCTAAGAACTTGGCGTTCTCCACATCGTCCAAATTCAGGGAATAACGGTGTGTTCGTGGGTCAAGTTTAGGCTTGCGCCCACCTTTGTTAAATGACTTCTTTTTCTGTTCCATAATTATAATTATTTACTGGTTTTACGACTTCGGAGTAAAACCAACCACCTTTTAAGGTGGCAAGGTTTTGAGGCACAAAAAACGAAGTGCGGGCCTCAAAACACAACTTGCTGTTATCATGTGATAACAAAAATCTTCCCTATGGTCAGATTACAAAAGCAAGCGATTTGGCTTCCTCCTATGTCTGTTTGTCGGTTACAAAATTACAGACAGCAATTTACCTCTGAAATATGCCCTATTACGCCAAATTGGGACATAAACGGACAAAGTAACCCCATTTTTAAAAGCATTTGTTTTTACCCTTTTCTTTGCTGAAAATTGATTGAATGGTAGCAATATATAAGGCAGTCAAACAAAGTTTGAATATGGCTTTAAACCATATTTGAGAACCGTTTAGAAGTATAGCAATACTGCTATAAAATCGGCTTGTTCCCTTTCAATCAGTATCAGAAATTAATCAACCTATTTATAAACCATTAAAATTTGAAGGCATGGCAGAAGTAAAACAATCATTACAGGAAATAGCAAGTAAGGAACTGGAAAGCTATAAATCGGTGTTCCTTAAAAAGCGGACGGTTTGCAACCGTCAAAGCGTGTACATAAGTGGAGAGATACAGAAACATATCATGCAGATTGTAGGCGTGATTACGGGCAAACAAGTAAGCATCGGAAATTTCATTGATAACGTACTGGAAGAACATTTAAGTACGCACAATGATGTTCTTTCAGTTCTCTACCGGGAAGAAATGCAGAAAGGAATCTTCAACCAGCCAAAAGAGAAAGACGTATGAATATCGTAACTATTGAGGAACAGACCTTTAAACAGGTGTGCGGGCGGTTCTCCGGTTTCGTCAGTCAGGTGGAACGGATTTGCAGAGAAAATACCCGTCAGCCGGAGAAATGGTTGTCAGGTCGTGAAGTGTGTGCCCTGCTCGGTATCAGCATCCGAAGTTTACAGAACTATCGGGACAGTGGTAAATTGGGCTACTCCCAAATCGGTAATAAACTGTACTACAAATCTGCCGATATTGAAAAACTGGTTGCAGAATGTACGATAAACCAAGTTTCAGGAAAGGAAAACAACTATATACCAACCAACAAATAAATATCGCCTTATGAAAAGAAAACAAGATGTCAATTCAGAAACAAACCAATTTTTCACCCTACCGGCTATTGTCGGTACATGGGAAAGTTTTAATCTCCATCCTACGGTGATGATATACCAAAGCAAGAAGAAGTATCTCCTTTCGATGCTCCATGTTTCGGATAACGGACAGGCGCAACCTGCCACTTACGAGATACAAAAGGAAGATAGCCGTTACTTCATCGTTTCAGCCTTTAAACGGCTTTATATCGGCTATGACGAGGTAAAAGACAGCCTTTCCATTTCTTATTATGGCGAGTATTTGCGTAACTGACAGGTGAAATATGTCAATCATTCAAACCAATTATAAATCAATAAAACGATATAACAAGATGGAACTGATAAACGGCAATAGTGGGATAATTAAGGATTTCTTTCAGTCTATGGATAGAATGTTAGACGGTATCAGCCGACTGGCAAAGGAAAGCAGACCGCATTTGAACGGTGAAAAGTTTCTAAGCAACCGGGAAGCATCCAAATATTTGAAAGTAAGCATCCGCACGCTGCAAGAATGGAGAGTTACGGGCATTATCCCATACATTCAGATAAAAGGCAAAATAATCTACCGTCAAAGCGATATAGAACGGCTTTTGCAGACCTACTACAACAAGGAACGGCAGGAATAATCTGCTACCCTTAAAAAACACATTTTTTTCTGAAATTGACTAAGAACATTAACTCTATCAGTGTAGTAGTCCGTCTGTGCAAGCCTTTGGAAGAAAATACTACCCGGAGCGTAGCGCAGGCGTGGAGATTTTCTTTCAAACCCTTTAGGGCTTGGGCTTGAACGGACGGAATACGGAGCTTACCTTTGTTAATGTTTTATTCAGCTTCGGAAAAAGTACATTCTCACCCTTTTAGAAAATTTCTTTCTACATTTGCCATATCACGCATAATAGAGCTATCCAAAACTTTTGCATAATGTTGTGTCATTCTGATATTGGAATGCCCCAAAATTTTAGATACATTTTCCATTGATACATCATTGGCGAGAAAAACAACGGTAGCCGCAGTATGTCTTGCAACATGAGTAGTTAGGCGCTTGGTAATGCCGCATAAATCAGCGATTTCTTTTAAGTAGGCATTCATGCGCTGATTACTGATTACAGGTAAAAGCACACCTTTCTTTATACACTCTGCATTATCTTGATATTTCCTCAATATCCTTTGAGGAATGGATAAAACGGGGATATTGCACATCTGATTGGTTTTCTGCCGTGCCTTGCGTATCCACAAAGCACCGTTATTGTCTTTTATCAAGTGTTCACGACTTAATTGCTGTACATCAACAAAAGCAAGTGCAGTGAAACAGCAAAAGACAAAAATATCTCTTACCTGCTCCAAACGTTTGATAGCAAATTCCTTGTTCATCAGAATATCCAGTTCCTCACGTGAAAGGAACTCAACATTTACTTCCTCCTGCTTGAAGTGGATGCCGTAAAACGGGTCTTTCTTTATCCAGTCGTTAGCCAAAGCAATGCGGACAACCTTTTTCAAGTTCTTCAAATGTTTCAATGCAGAGTTGTTTTGGCAATGCTTATCAGTTTTCAGCCAAAAATCAAAATCACGGATAAATTGTCCGTCCAGTTCTGCCAGCATTATATCATCACGGTGGTAACAACTGCGGATATACTCTTTCAGGCGGTTTATGGAAGTATCATATTTGGTGACGGTACTTTCCGTATATTCTTTACCAATCAGGGCACGGCATTTCTCGTTATGCTCCGCATAAACTTCCAATAAACTACGTTGTACTTTGTCCCGTCCGTAGAAACAATCCTTTATTATATCGGCTGTTATTGGCTTGTTGTCTATTTCCAGTTCACGGTGTATCTGTAATACTTTGGCACGAACCGTATTTATATAGTGGTTCAGTTCGGTGGCTACACGGTCTTTTCCTTTGGAACATTCCTTTTTCTGATTCCATAAATCTACGGGAATGCTCCGTTTAATCATAACTTCGGCTACTCGCTTGTTTACGGTGATGCGCATACAAATAGGAGCTTCACCGTTTTTCAGAAGTTTCGCTTTCTTGATGATGAACAATACGCTTAGTGTGTTTCTTTTCACTGCTCCCATAATTCTTTGTTTTTTAAGTGGTGCAAAATTAGTTTGTTACACTCAAAAACCAGCTACGCAAAAAGCTGACAATCAAAGACAAATGCGTCAATTCGTGGGAGCAAAAACTGTTTTCAAAAAGTCCCACGAATAAGCCACGTGAGAACTGCCTAAAACTGCTATTTTTTGCCGAAGCAGAGCAAAAGAAAAAGCTCTGAAATCCTTGAATTTCAGAGCTTTGCTTTCTTTTGCTATTTGCTTTCGCGGTGCGTACGGGACTCGAACCCGTGACCCCATGCGTGACAGGCATGTATTCTAACCAACTGAACTAACGCACCATAATTTCATTTTTAATTGCTATCTCTCTCGATTGCGGTTGCAAAGGTAGACAATTCTTTGAAACCTGCAATAGCTTGGAAGAAATATTTTTCATCTTTTTTAAACTAAGCTTGATTATAAGATATTTATATTACCTTTGTCTGACGAAAAAAAATCGAATAACAAATCAAAATGAACCAAAAGCGAGAAAAACCATGAGAAATACTCCTATTGAACGTAAGTTGATAGACGAAACCATCGAAGCATTTCAAATTGCCGACTTTGGAAAGGCTACTATCCGCGAAGTAAAAGCAATTGCTGCCAAAGCAGAAGCTGAGTCAGGTATAGAATTCATAAAAATGGAAATGGGTGTACCGGGTCTGCCTCCTTCGGCAGTAGGTGTGAAAGCTGAAATCGAAGCACTACAGAAAGGAATTGCCAGTCTCTACCCCGACATCAATGGATTACCTGCCCTGAAAGAAGAAGCTTCACGTTTTATCAAAGCTTTCATTAATGTAGATTTAAAGCCCGAAGGGTGTGTACCAGTTACCGGTTCTATGCAAGGAACTTTTGCCTCATTTCTTACTTGCAGTCAATGTGATGAAAAGAAAGATACGATATTGTTTATCGACCCGGGATTTCCTGTGCAAAAACAACAGTTGGTGGTCATGGGACAAAAGTTTGAAACCTTTGATGTATATGACTTCCGTGGTGACAAACTAAAAGAAAAGCTGGAAAGCTATCTTGAGAAAGGCAATATTTCTGCTATTGTTTACTCAAACCCTAACAATCCCAGTTGGATATGTTTAAAGGAAGAAGAACTGCGTATTATCGGAGAACTTGCCACGAAGTATGATGTAATTGTCCTGGAAGATCTGGCTTACTTTGCAATGGACTTCCGCCAGGATTTGAGCAAACCATTCCAACCGCCTTATCAACCGTCAGTGGCACATTATACAGACAATTATGTATTGCTTATTTCCGGCTCTAAAGCATTCAGTTATGCCGGACAACGCATCGGAGTAAGCTGCATCTCAAACAAATTGTACCATCGCTCCTACCCTGGACTCACCAAGCGATACGGAGGTGGCACATTTGGTACAGTATTCATTCATCGGGTACTTTATGCTCTTTCTTCAGGTACCAGCCACTCTGCACAATACGCACTTGCTGCCATGTTGAAAGCTGCTAACGAAAGGCAATACAACTTCCTTGATGAGGTAAAGATATATGGTGAACGTGCACACAAATTAAAAGAAATTTTCCTTCGTCATGGTTTCCATTTGGTATATGACAATGATTTGGGTAATCCTGTTGCCGATGGTTTCTACTTTACCATTGGCTATCCGGGTATGACCAGTGGAGAACTTGCTAAAGAATTGATGTATTATGGTGTCAGTGCCATATCACTGATTACAACAGGTAGCCACCAGGAAGGTTTACGCGCTTGTACTTCTTTCATTCAGGATCATCAATACGCGCAATTAGAAGAACGGATGGCAATCTTTGCAGAAAACCATCCGGTGAAATAAGTAAATAGAAAGAATAAATTTACCAGTTAGTGCCGGTATCCCACCACAAACGGGTACCGGCATTATCATCCCCACCCAAAGCATTGACTAATGCACGATACTGCTCCGGATTCTCCGTTTGTAAACCTCCGGGAAAATTTAACCGACGTATCATGATTTCCGTATCGACGCAACCGTCCTTACTGTGGTTGAAGCGTACAGGGAAAAGACGTGGGTATCCTGTTCTACGCTGTTCCGCCCAAGCTTCACATCCTTCCGGAAACATCGCTAACCACTTCTGAGTCATAATCTTTTCTAATTTTATATCCCGGCCAGCTGTTTCAATCCACTTTGGAGACACTGTACAACGTGCCTTTATATTATTTTCAGTATCATATGTATCCACAAAATCAGCAGCCAATTTATCACTATTCAAATAATCTGCTGTTTGCGATATACCATGTTGACGCAAAGATGCAGTAACCCCTCTCTCGTAACAGGTACCGGCATTTTCACTTGTCCAGTCCCGTAAAGCAGCTTCTGCTCGTAAGAACCAAACCTCAGCTGCAGTCATAAGAATAGCATCTGTCTTTTGAGTGGCTTGCAATTTAGATAAACCAAGATAAGAAGTATGAGAGAAACAAGTCCCCTGCCGGATACCACGATATTGTCCCGTATATGCCTTATCCTGACAAGTAGCAAAATAAACAGCTTTCCGGGGATCTTCGTAACCGTTCATAATAGATTCCATAGGAGCACTCATATAAGTTTCATTCCACACCAGATTAAGTTCACCCAGCGGATTGGTATATCCACTCTGAGTTGAGACAGCTACCAGTTCATTTTCCGTTTCCAACACTCCATATTCATTATTAAATGCTTTGAGAAACTCTGAACGTGATTTTTCCTTATCCGCCAATGCAATACGCATGGCAAGTCTCATTCTCAATGAATTGGCAAACTTAATCCACGAAGTATATTTACCATCCATCAATATATCAAAACGGGAGAACTCAGCAGCTTCCGGATTCGACTCAACAAAATCGGCAAGAACTGTCACAGCCGTATCTAACTCACAAAAGAATTCTTTGTAAACAGCTTCCTGTGTATCGGGTGCATATCCTGCATCAGGATCGGCAAAATGTGTATACACAATAGGACCATAATAATCCGTAACCCGGTGCATCACTTCAACTTTCAGAATCTTTGTTATTCCGAAAAAGCCGGAATGATTGTCACGAGTTGCATTTTCCGATTGGTATATCTGCGGAAGAATATACGAATAAGTATGTCCCCACATAGCACTATTCCAACCATCCTGCAAATTATAGTCCGAATTATGACTTCCTCCATTCAGCGGTTTACCATCATGCATATATCCACTGAACATATCGGCATTCAGATTCTGTGTCAATTGAAAAGGCCAGTTCTTACCTTTTCCATAATCATAATTAAAATAAATACCTTGCTGGATAATGCCTAGACGAATACCATGTTCATTGTAATCAATCTGCAAATCTTCATCCGTCACCCCGGATAAATCCGTATTAATGTCTTTAAAGTCACCTGTACACGAAGCTAATAATAGTAGCCCCCCGAATATCCAACTATATCTTTTCATTCCACTTTTCTCCTCATCCATTAAAATTCACACTTCAATGAAAAGCCCCAACTACGTGTCGTAGGCATTCCATACACATCAATACCTTGATTGTCATTGCCGGTAGACAATACCAAATCAGGATCAAAAGGAGCCTTCTTATAAAAGAAGAACAAATTACGGGCTATAAATGACAGTTGTACTTTCTTCAAAACCTTAGATTTCTCCATCCAGGAGGCAGGTAACTGATATGATAACGAAAGCTCTCTCAACCGGATATTTGTAGCATCATACATATAATATTCCGTTGTTCCCGCACGTCCACCAACTATCTTATAAAATCCCTTTACGTTATCTATCTGATGTCCTTCAAGCATTACATAGCCTTCATCACGAGCTTGCGCTGTAACTTCCGATACACCATACAAGTCCATATCCGCCTGCGTTTGTGAAAGTACTTTCCCTCCACAACGGCAATCTACTAGGAAATAAAGCGAGATGTCTTTATAAGAAAGTGTATGATTCCATCCCATCTGGAACTTCGGATTAGAGTTACCTACCTTTACCGTATTCCCGTCACCTTCTATTTTAGGTAATCCGGCATTACTTCCTTCTGTCTCATATACAATATTACCTGAAGCATCCCGAACAAAAGCCTTTCCATAAATATCACCGATAGAACCACCTTTCACCAACTTCATAGCATAACTGGAAGAAAAACTGGTAGGTCCGTAAACAAACTCTTTCAATTCTTCATGCAAAGCGACAATCTTATTCTTATTAGTTGCAAAATTAAGAGTGGTACTCCACATGAAATCTTTCGTCAACACTGGTGTTGCATCCAATGCAATTTCCCAGCCACGGTTCAGAATATTACCAGCATTCACATATCGATAAGCATACTTATCACCCGCCAATGTAGGTAATTTAAAGAATTGGTTGCGAGTATTCGTTTTATAAAAAGTAAGATTAAAACCAATGCGACTATTCAAAAAACGCGCCTCAGCACCAGCCTCCCACGAATAA
Organism: Bacteroides sp. AF39-11AC; assembly: GCF_003474285.1. Classification (NCBI taxonomy): domain Bacteria; kingdom Pseudomonadati; phylum Bacteroidota; class Bacteroidia; order Bacteroidales; family Bacteroidaceae; genus Bacteroides; species Bacteroides sp. AF39-11AC. Next base: position 106,833 of record NZ_QROH01000008.1, read on the forward strand.
TTCATTTCCGGTTCCATCTCTTTAAAAGGAGCTGCATCATTTGCCAAATACTCACCACCGGCAGTTATATGAGACAGAGAATATGTCATGAATGGAGGAATATCATTACCTACCATACTATAAGCTCCACGTACCTTAGCGTATGACACCCATTCCGGCAATGTAAACAAGCGACTCAAGATCAGCGATGTTCCGATAGAAGGATAAAGATATCCCCGTTTTTCATGTTTGGTATGTGAAAGAGTGGATGCCCAGTCATTACGGGCACTCAAATCAATATAAGCACTTTCTTTGTATCCCACCTGGGCAGTGGCAAACAAGGATTGTAGCTGACGGCGGGCATCTATCTTCTGATCAAGGGCAGCAGAACCATTCATTATTATATTTGCCAGATTGAAAACATTGGCATAATATAATGAAGCAGTCTTAGAGTCATAACGAGTAGAATTGGTGGTTTTGTCATTGATACTCGTACCCAGCGCGCCGTTCACAGAGAAGTCACCCCATTGCTTCTTCATCATAAGCATCAGGTCACCATAAAACTGGATATCCTGATAATCCATTTCTATGTAACGTCCGTTCGTACCTGCTAAAGCCGGAGCTGTGGAAGCATAGAATTTTTGACGAAGCTTGTCATTGATACAATCAACATTACCACGAGCCTGTACTGTCAGCCAATCATTCACTTTGAAACTTGCCGATAAGGATACTATAGCATGCAAGCGTACTTCTTTACTTTGTATACGATTCACAATCCAATAAGGATTTTGTTCAAAGTCATCATAAGAGGTATGCCAGTTTTGTATATTCAAATTTCTACTCTCATCATATATTTCGAAATTATCCTTGTAATATGTCATATCTTCCCCACGAGGAAAGCGATAAAGACCGACTAACGGATTCATATAAAATCCGCCCACCGTCGGTTTATTCTTAGTAACTTGCCGCATCAGGTTTACACTACCATCTAACTTCAGACGATCATTAAACAAAGTAGAAGTTTCTCTGAATGTAAGATTATGTTTCGACAAACGGTTTTTATCAATAATTCCTTTACCGGTAGTATTAGCATACGAGAAATAATTTTGTATTTTTTCGTTGCCATGACTTAAAGAGACCGAAGTGATAGACGTCATTCCTGTAGAAAAGAAATCTTTCAGATTATCATATTTTGGCAAATTTTGCCGTTCACCCCAACTATCTATAACTTCACTGACTCCATAACGGTTTTGCATCTCAGGCAAAGAAACAGCTTTATCAAACATAAGACTGGTAGAGAATGAAATACTACGCTGTCCCTGTGATTTACCTTTCTTAGTTGTAATCAAAATCACACCATTACCTGCTTGGCTTCCATAGAGTGCAGCAGCGGGAGCGCCCTTCAGGATACTTATACTTTCAATATCTTCTGAATTTAAATTTGAGATACCATCACCACCATCGCGATTCCCTGCATTAGCCGTTCCTCCTATGGCACTGAAAGCCTGCTCAGAACTTGAGTTCAGCATGGGAACACCGTCAATTACATAAAGAGGTTGATTTTCACCAGCCACCGAACGGATTCCACGAATACTCACTTTCGCGGAAGCCCCCAAACCTGATGAGACCTGATTTATCTGCACACCAGCAGCTTTACCTGTCAATGATGTTATTAAATTAGGCATTTTAACCCTGGTCAGTTCTTCATTCTTTATTTGGCTCATGGCATAAGAAAGAGAATGTTCTTTCTTCTCAATGCCTAATGCAGTCACAACAATTTTATCCAGCTCTACAGCATTCTCTACCATTGTTATATTCAGAAAAGTCTTTCCGCCCACACTTATCTCCTGGGTTTTATATCCCATAAAAGAAAACCTCAACATAGCATCGTCTGCAACAGTCAATTCAAACTTTCCCTCCATATTGGTAACCGTACCATTCGAAGTACCTATTTCTAAGACTGTAGACCCCGCCAAGGGCACACCATCCTCGTCTACAACGCATCCTGTGACAGTTTTTTGCGCCGAGACTACAATCAAACGACTCTCCAAATCGTTTACAACAAAAGCATAACAAGAACTACTGTATAAAAAAAAATAACTAAAAAATAAAAAACAGATATAACTATAGATAGTAAGTTTCATAATTTGCAATAAAGAAATAACAATCTGCAAATGTAACCAATTTCTTTTTCAATTAAAACCTGTTATATAACATATAAGCTATATCAATTCGTGAAAAAAGAGAAATAATATTTGTTTTTCGAGGATTTGTATGTATATTAGGGGCATGGACACTAATGCAGACATATTTAAAATAGAAACCAACCATGTGATACCCTCACGTGGAAAAGTACTAATATCTGAGCCGTTCCTCTATGATGAGATGTTCGGACGTTCTGTTATTTTGCTGGTAGACCACTCTACAGATGGTACAATGGGGTTAGTACTCAACAAACCACTTCCTTTACGCCTAAATGATGTATTGAAAGAATTTAAAGATATAAGCAGTATACCTATCTATAAAGGCGGTCCATTAAGTACTGACACTCTATTTTATCTTCACACCCTGAAAGATGTGGAAGATTCGCTCCAAATAGGAAAAGGGGTCTATCTGAATGGAGACTTTGATGCCATCCGCCGTTATATTTTACAAGGTAACGATATCGAAGGAAAGATACGTTTCTTCCTGGGCTATTCCGGTTGGGAACATGATCAATTATGCCAAGAAATAGAAGAAAATACTTGGCTGATAGGTTCAACAGGCATCGCCTCCCTTATGGATGAAAAAGGGAGTGCAGAGTTATGGAAAAATGTATTGGGCCAGCTGGGAGGCAAGTATGAAATATGGTCACGCTTTCCACAAATTCCTACACTAAATTAATCATGCCGGATACGCTGTAATAATGCAACATCTTTGAAACATCCCTCGATACATAGCCAATCTTTTAACAATCCGCAAGAAACAAAGCCACATGAAGCGAACAAGCGCATACTTGCTTCATTATCTGTAGCGATGTGAACGAATAATTGTCGCATACGCAGAAAGTCAAAAGCATATTCGCAAAGCAATGTTAATGCATCCTTTGCATAGCCTGCTCCACGAAACTCTTTCCTGATCACGATACCCACTTCTCCACGCGCGTGCATAGGAGAAAAGTCTGTTATATCAACCGTACCAATTGTTAGACCGTCTTCAAGACGCATAATCATCATACGCAGTTGCTTATCAGCAAACATATCACACTGTGAGTTTTCCATGTATTGCTTCATAACATAACGCGAATAGGGTACTGTAAAGTTACTGATATCCCACTGTTGAGGATCATTTTCCATCTCACAAATAAGTTCCAAGTCTTCCGGCTCCATAGCACGAAGACGAATACGGTCATTTATAAAATAGGTGTGTTTCATTCAGATGTAACATTTATCAGGAGTAACCAGTACACGGCTCTCCGGGTTATAAATACCAAGTTTCAATCCCATTTTGCGATGATGGGACAACAAGCGAATAATAGTTGAAAAAGAAAAGGCACGACAATCATACACTACATGCGTGAAACCTTTCAGTGAAATGAATGGACTTCCATGACCATCTACAGCAGACATTTCGTTGGCTATGACAAAGTGATGCTTTCCACCCAATCCGTTACGCTTTAAAAGTACGCGCAAGCTATGAATGGTTGCTTCTTCGCCAAATATGAGAAAACGAGGAAAACGTTGTCCTTTCTGGAAAGAGATTTTCGTCTCTTTTACCGGAAAACTAAACAAACGCTGCACAAAAAGTACAAACAAGCGAACATACATCTGCAGATGAATACCCACACGCACCAGCCAACGCCCTATAACACCATAACGTTCGCCATGTTTACAAAAGAAAATATCCATTGCCTTACAAAATACACGCACATGACGGTAAGTATCCTTCGATGTGCTTTCTCCCTTATAATGCAATATTGGATAAGGCAAATAATAATTTTGATATCCTGCTTCTTCTATCCGGCAAGACAGGTCAATATCCTCACCATACATGAAGAAATCTTCATCCAGTAATCCGGTTTTATCTAATGCTGAACGACGAAGCAACATAAATGCACCCGCCAGCACTTCCACCCAATGAACGCCATCCATATCCAAAGCAGTACAATAATAACCACCCAAACTTTTAGAGTGCGGAAACAATCGTCCCAAACCGGACAATTTACCGAAAGTTGCCGCCAAAGTAGGATATCCACGTTTAGATTCCCTCAAAAAGCGTCCGTCATGCGTTATCATTTTCACACCAGCAGCCCCGGCTTCAGGATGAGCATCCATAAAAAGTATTGCCTCTTCCAATGTCTGTTCCGACAATACAGTGTCAGGATTCAGCAGTAGCACATACTCCCCTTTCGACTCACAAATTGCTTGGTTATTGGCACGGGCAAAGCCCAGATTTTCTTTATTATAGATATAGGTGATATTCGGAAAACGCTCAGTGATATATGCTTCAGAACCGTCCATAGAGGCATTATCCACTACCAGAATCTCGGCTGAAAGATTGTCAATAGCCCTGTATAAGGAACAAAGACACTGTTCCAGGTAATACTTAACATTATAATTGACTATGACAACGGAGAGTTTCATGCTTCCTCCTCTTTATTAATATGCAATTCCTTACGCAAGCGTCCTTCACCGGGTAAACAAAACAAGGAAGCCGTTAGAGCTATAAAAGCACAAAGAATTCCTTTATTACTCAACATGAGATAATAAACGGCAAAGCCCACCAACACCGGTAACATTAAAAGTACGATACGAATTTTGCTCCAGAAAGAATACAAATACAAGGCTTCGGGCAAACTAACCTTGTCGATCTTGCGCGTAAGCACCCATGCAAATAATTTTAAGGATACAGGCACACAAATAGCCGCCAGCAAAATAACCAATGTTTCAGCAAAATAAGTAGTACGTACATCAGCAGCATACATGCCTACCCATTCCCCACCTGTTTCACCTACTATAATTAACAGAATCGGCAGCAACCAAAAGCTTACAAATATAACTTTTAAACGAACTGCCACGTGTTTTATCTGATCTTCCATGCACTAATAACTTAATAACTAATAATTCAATTTGTTCCGGAAAAAGGAGTTCGATTCACAATACTACGTCCCAATGTCACCTCATCAGCATATTCCAGTTCGTCACCAACAGAAATACCACGAGCTATGACACTCAACTTCACACCCAGTTTCTCCAATTTACGGTAAATATAAAAATTGGTTGTATCACCCTCCATTGTAGTACTAAGTGCCAGGATAACTTCCTTTATTCCACCTGCAGATACACGCTGCACAAGACTATCTATTTGTAAATCGCCTGGCCCCACCCCATCCATGGGTGAAATGACGCCACCCAACACATGGTAAAGCCCACGGAATTGCTGCGTAGCTTCCACTGCCATGACATCACGGATATTTTCCACAACGCACACAATAGAATCATCCCGCTGTGGATTAGCACAGATACGGCAAGTCTCAGTATCCGATATATTGTGGCAGACTTTACAATATTTCACTTCGTGCTTCAGCGTAACAATAGCGTTACCAAAAGCCTCCACTACTGCCGTATCCTGTCGCAAAAGATGCAACACCAGGCGCATAGCCGTCTTTCGTCCCACTCCGGGCAGCTTGGCAAATTCACTCACTGCCTTCTCCAATAATATCGAGGAAAATTGTCCATTCATACTTAAAAATCAACTATTGTTTGCAAAGATAATGCAAATTGGGTGCAGAACTTTCATGCAAGCATGAAAAAGTTCTGCTAAAATGCAGCTTATCTTCTCAAAAGATAATTAGAATTCTGCATTCTGAACACGAAATTTTGAAATAAGTGCTACCTTTGCACACGTAGAAAAAGAGAAACAGCCGGCAAGAAGTGTAAGTATTTACGTACTACGACTCACAAGTGGCTCCTTGAATAAGGTATAAAGTTCTAAGAAAACGAAGGTAATGTTTTAAAAGACGTCCGCTATATTTTTAAAACAATGGGAGATTTTTGTTAAAAGATTCTCCATACAGATAAAAAGAGTAAGAAACTTTCTAAAATTGACAAGAAAAATGGAGATTACAAGCGCCGAATTCATTATTAGTAATACAGACGTTAAAAAATGCCCCCCTGGAATATTCCCTGAATATGCCTTTATCGGACGCTCCAACGTTGGGAAATCCAGCCTTATCAATATGTTGACAGGGCGTAAAGGACTTGCCATGACTTCCGCCACTCCGGGAAAAACAATGCTCATTAACCACTTCTTTATTAATAAAAGTTGGTATATAGTCGATCTGCCTGGTTACGGTTACGCCAGACGTGGACAAAAAGGAAAATCACAGATACAGCGCATCATTGAAGATTATATTCTGGAACGTGAACAGATGACAAATCTCTTTGTGCTTATCGACTCACGGCTCGATCCACAAGTCATCGACATCGAATTCATGGGATGGTTGGGCGAACATGGAATCCCCTTCTCCATCGTCTTTACCAAAGGCGATAAACTGAAAGGAGGCAGGCTGAACAGTAATATTCAGCAGTATCTGAAAAAACTAAAAGAGCAATGGGAAGAACTTCCCCCATATTTTGTGACCTCTTCTGAGAACAGAATGGGCAAGAAAGAGTTATTAGATTATATAGAGAGTATCAATAAAGAATTGAATACCAAATAAAGTAATAGTTATATGAAAAAGAGTGTATTTTCAGTGACATTTATTGTCACTTTACTTCTGGTGCCTGCCAATAGTCAGGCACAGTCGCTAAAAGATTTATTCAATAAAGAAAACGTAGAAAAGGTAGTCAGTGCCGTTACCGGTAAAAACACCGTTGATATGACAGGAACATGGTCCTATACCGGTTCTGCCATCGAATTTGAATCAGATAATTTGTTAATGAAAGCCGGTGGTACAGTAGCCGCTACTACAGCCGAAGCCAAACTCAACGAACAATTAAGTAAAGTAGGCATCAAACCCGGACAAATGAGTTTTACCTTTGCGGCCGACAGTACATTCAACGTCAAATTGGGAGCCAAAACCTTGAAGGGTACCTATACATATGATGCTACCGAAAAACATGTAGTCATGAAGTTCGTTAAACTGATAAATATGAATGCCAAAGTCAATTGCACATCAAGCAATATGGATTTGCTGTTCGAATCTGATAAACTTTTAAAGCTTATTACTTTCCTTTCCAGCAAAAGTAGTAGTGCAACATTAAAAACAATCAGCTCTCTGGCAAACAGCTACGATGGCATGATGTTAGGATTCTCACTCGAAAAGAAAGAATAACAATATACGGAAATTAAAAAGCCCCGTAAACTTACTGTTTACGGGGCTTTTTAATTATTAATTTCTTAGATTATTATGAGAATTGAGCGGAAAACGAGACTCGAACTCGCGACCCTAACCTTGGCAAGGTTATGCTCTACCAACTGAGCTATTTCCGCATTAGATGACTCTCCTTTCACAAAGAGTTAGTGCCCAGAACAGGACTCGAACCTGCATGCCTCTCGACACACGCACCTGAAACGTGCGCGTCTACCAATTCCGCCACCTGGGCATTAGGTAATTGCAATCTATGCACTTGAGCGGAAAACGAGACTCGAACTCGCGACCCTAACCTTGGCAAGGTTATGCTCTACCAACTGAGCTATTTCCGCGATTGCGGATGCAAAGGTAGATATTTTCTCCAAA